>JAGAPN010000050.1 GCA_017623235.1 Clostridia bacterium
AGGAATACACTCCCGACTTTTTGGTGCAGAAAAAGGTGAAAAACTACGGTGAAATGGCATTAACACAAGTGCAAGGCAGACACGAGCCGATTATAACCGTTGAAGAATACGAAAGGGTGCAAAAAATTATGAAAAGCAAAACGGGAAAACTCAAGAATCCAACCACAGGAAGAAAGCTGACGGGCGTAACACCGCCTAAGACCGTATGGGGCAGACTGATGATCTGCTCCTGCGGCAGGCGGTTTAACCGCCGTAAATGGAGAACCAACGCTAACGGCGAAAAGTTCTTCGGCTATCAATGCTACGGCACAACGCAGACAGGCACTATCAAAAGTCGCCTAAAACGTGGACTACCCATTGACGGCATTTGTCAGTCGCCGATGATCGCTGAGTGGAAGCTTCAGATGATGGCAAACTATATCTTCCGACACTTCCTTACCAATAAGCAAAAGGTATTGGAAATTGCAAACTCCTTGCTTGAAGAACATATCAGCGATACCGAGGTGCAAGTACAAGACAATTCAAAGCTTATTGAGCAAAAGCAACGTGAGCTCGACAGAGCTAACACCAAGCGCAGAAACCTTGTAGATCTGCTCAGCAATTGTGATATTACCCGTGAGGACTATCAAGAAGCACGTGCCGATGTAGACAGGCAGATTGATAAGCTCAAGGCGGAGATCGAAGAACTGACACCGGTGGTTGAGCCGACCGATGAGGACGAAATCGACTACGAAAGCAAAATCACTGTTCTTCGCTATGCCTTGGAGCAATACACTAATTTTGATACCGACGGCGATATCCCTGAAAGCGTCATCGAAGCCTTTGTGGAGAAAATCGAGGTTTCAAAGGACTGCTTTAAGTGGTATCTTCGTGGTGACTTCGGCGGTGACTCTCCCATTCCTATGAATGTGGAGGGCAACCGCAAGAAAGGGGCGACAATATCGCCCCAGTACATAATTCCCCCTGCAAACTTTGGCGACTCAGGCTGCAATTAAGGATATGAAATAATCTATCCCAATAAACAATTTATCCCCTCGGAGCAATCCGAGGGGATTTTTTGAATATTATAAAAACAAAAAGCAGAAACGATTCGGCCGGGTCGGATAGGGCCGTATTTGTTTCTGCTTTTTTATATTTTTTATCAGTTTTTCAGTTGTTCTTTAAACTGCTGCGGGGTGATTTTAAAATATTTTTTGTAAAGTCTGAAAAAATTCGAATAATTATTAAAGCCCACGGTAAGGCTTGCCTCCTTAACCGAAACACCGCCACGGATAAGGTTGTTCGCCACATACAGCCTTCGGACTATGAGATAATCCCCGGGTGAAATTCCCACGTACTCTTTAAACAGATGCGAAAGATAATATTTTGAAAAATGAAATCTCTCGGCAAGCATATCCAGTGTCATTTCCTCGTTATAATGTCTGTTTAAGTAATCAATTATTTTATTTACCGTTTTATTGCTTGAATGGGTATTTGTATTCACTTCATCGGTATCCACGATAAGATTTTTAAGCAGTGAAAGAAGCTCTATCGTTTTACAGTAAAGAAGAACGCTGTTTTCCTCCGAGTATTCCTTTGCAAGGAAAAGACACCTGTCCATTAATTTATCAATTTGCAGTTTTTTGACGGTATCCGACAAAATAAGATTTCCCTTCCCCTTTGCTTTTCTTGCTATTGTTTCGAAGAAAACCTTACGCTCGATATGGAAAGCATCAAAAAGCTCATCGCTTACGTGCAAAACTATCTTTTCCATATAGCAGTTATCTTTTCTCTCGGACACGTGCATCTCATCGGGGTTAAGAAGGACTATATCTCCTTCACATATATCATAGAGATTTCCCTCAATTCTTATCGAAGCCATACCTTTTCTGTAATATTCTATTATCAGGTCCTTGTCATAATGCAAATACTGAAGGGTGGCGCCCACTCCCCTGACACCGTGGGAATGATGCACCTTTACGTGTGGATTTAAGTCGTAACATTCCTTTTTATAATCGGTTTGCATTTTCATCACCTCACAGCAATATAGTACAACATATTCGCAAAAATAGCAATAGTATATTAAAGAGTGAGATTATATAATAGAATTGTAATTGTATAGCAATTATATATTTCTATATAATATCGGGAGGAATTGTAATGAAGGATTTCAGCTATCCTGTCGTTGTTGTCGGCGGAGGTCCCGCAGGTATGGCAGCGGCAATTTCAGCAAAAGAAAACGGTGCCGAAAAGGTTCTCGTCATTGAGCGTGAGAATCGACTCGGCGGCATCTTAAAGCAATGTATCCACGCAGGCTTTGGTCTTCAGTATTTCGGTGAAGAGCTTTCAGGCCCTGAATACGCCGAAAGATTTGCGGTAAAGGCAAAAGAGGCAGGCATTGAGTTTATGCTTGATACCACTGCTCTTGAAATCCGTGAGCAGACACTCGTTTGCGTTAACACCACCGGTGTTTTACACATTAATTTCGGCGCACTCGTTCTCGCTATGGGTTGCCGTGAGCGTACCCGTGCCAACCTCGTGATTCCCGGAAGCCGTGCAGCAGGCATCTACTCTGCCGGTACCGCACAGAAGCTTATCAACATCTACGGCCACAAGGTTGGTAAAGAGGTTGTTATCCTGGGTAGCGGCGATATCGGTATGATTATGGCAAGACGCCTTACCCTGGGCGGCGCCAAGGTTAAGGCGGTTGTTGAAATTATGCCCTACCTTGCAGGTCTTGCCCGTAACAAGGCACAGTGTCTTGACGACTTTGACATTCCCCTGCTCCTTTCTCACACCGTTGTAGATATTACGGGTGTTGACCGAGTAGAAAGCGTTACTATCGCTCCTGTTGACGAAAACCGCAAGCCCATTATGGAAAAGGCAGAGGTTATCGACTGCGACACAATTCTTTTATCGGTTGGTCTTATCCCCGAAAACGAGCTTACAAGAAGCGCTGACGTTACCCTCTCCGGCATTACAAAGGGCGCGGTTGTTAACCAGTACAAGCAGACCGATAAGCCTTACATCTTTGCTTGCGGAAACGTACTTCACGTTAACGACCTTGTCGACCACGTAAGCCACGAGAGTGAGGATGCAGGTAAATACGCAGCTATGTATGCCGCAGGCAAGCTTCCCACTGTTGACCAGATTGAGGTTGCCCCCGGTGAAGGCGTCCGTTACGTATGCCCTCAGAAGGCTTCTCCCGCAGATATGCCTATCGACCTCTACTTCCGTACCGCTGCTCCCGGCAGAAACACCACTCTTACCGTTTCTGATGATAACGGCGTGCTTATTACCAAAAAGCTTCTTGTTACCACACCCGGCACTATCGAGAAGATGACCATTCCTGCCGACAAGGCAAAGAACATTTCGGGCAAAATTGTTGTTACCGCAGTACATAAGGAGGCTTAATGGATATGAAAAAGATAGTTATTTGTACCGTATGCCCTAACGGCTGCGAAATTACGGTTGATTACACCACCCGTGAGGATGCTGTTGTCACCGGCTACACCTGTAAAAGAGGTATCCCCTACGCAATCAATGAGTGCTTCGAGCCTATGCGTACCTTTACCTCCAGCGTTAAGATTAACGGCTCTGACAGACGTGTTTTACCCGTTAAAACAAGTGGTCCTATTCCCAAGGCTCGCCTTATGGATGCTGCCGAGGCTCTTAAAGCCATTGAGCTTACCGTTCCTGTTAAAATGGGCGATGTAATTGTAGAAAATTTCCTTGATACAGGGGTAAACCTCGTATCTGCAATGTCGCTTTAAGGAGGATAAACACAATGAATAAATCTGATGTTTTAATTATCGGTGCCGGCGCAGTTGGTTGCGCCCTTGCACGTGAGCTTTCAAAATACAATCTCTCGGTTACCGTCGTAGATAAGAACGATGACGTTGGCGGAGATGCTTCCAAGTCTAACAGCGGACTTTTCTCCACCTCTGCTACCATGCCTGTCGGCACCCTTGAGTGCAGGCTTCGTACCATTGCACACAGTATGATAATGAATGTTTGTAAAGAGCTTGACGTTCCCGTAATCGAGTGCGGAAGTATTGCTCCTATTCTTTATCCCGACCAGCTTGAAACCGCAAAGGGTCTTACCGAGCGTGCTTTCCAAAACGGCGTTTACGACTATGAAATTCTTCCTGCAAAGGATATTTTAGAGTTAGAGCCCACCCTTAATCCCGAAATTCTGGGCGGTATTTACAGCCCCAGAGACAGACAGGCTAACCAGTTTATCTTTGTTTCGGCTCTTGCTGAAAACGCAGCCGAAAACGGCGTTGAGTTTGTTCTCGACTGCCCCGTTACAGGTATGGACGTTAAGGACGGCAAGATTTATGCCGTTCACACCCCCAAGGGTGATTTCTCGGCTACCTGGGTTATCAACGCTGCAGGACTTCACTGTGATGAAATTTCCGATATGGTTGGCGAGTGCGACTTTAAGATTAACCCCAGAAAGGGCGAATTCTACGTATTCTCCCACGATACTCCCGTAAAGGTTTCTCACATTATTTCTTCCGTTCCCTCCCCCAAGACCAGAGGCGTGCTTGTAATCCCCACTGTTGATAACAATATGCTTGTTGGCCCCACCGCTGATGACGTTGAGGATAAGACCGACGTTAAGACCACCTCAGGCGGTCTTGCCAGCATTAAGGCGCAGGCACTTAATATGGTGCCCGGACTTCGCTTTGAAGACACCATTACCCAGTTCGTAGGCGTTCGCGCCGCAAGAACTCCCGAGGGCTATGATATCCGCTTCTCCGAAAAGGTGCCCGGTTTCATTGGTATTTCGGGTGTTCGTTCAACAGGACTTACCGCCAGCATCGGTATTGCATTTTACGTTGTTCACGGAATGAAGGAAGCCGGCCTTGAGCTTGTTCGCAAGGAAGGCTGGAAGCGTACCCGCAAGGGCATCGTTCGTTTTGCTGACGCTACTGATGCCGAAAAGGACGCACTTATTGCAGAGAACCCCCTCTACGGTAAGATTGTTTGCCGCTGCGAGCAGGTTACCGAGGCCGAAATTCTTCAGGCTATCAACAGACCCGTTGGAGCCAAAACCATGGATGCTATTAAGCGCCGTGTTCGTGCAGGAATGGGCCGTTGCCAGGGCGGCTTCTGCGGACCTACCGTAATTGAAATTCTTGCCCGTGAGCTTGGCATTCCCGAGGAAGAGGTAAGAAAGCGTGGCTCCAAGGCCTTTATGCTTGATAAATAATCGGATATGAAAGCATTAAACTTTGAACAAATAAAAAAGCTTGTTCACGGTGCAGCCTACATAGAGGAAGGAGATGGAGCCATCTCCTTCTTCCGTTTTACAAAGGAACAGCAGGAGCTTTATAAAACCGTTTCTCAAGACTTTTATACTAAGTGCTTTGCAACCTCGGGTATCAGCCTTGAATTTGAGACCGACAGCGAAAATCTCGGCCTCTCGGTTTCGGTTACTCGCGGCAGCTCTCGCACCTATTTCACACATAGCATATTTGTAAACGGCGAACGCATCGGTGAGCTTTCGGGAGATATAGGCAATACCGAAAATGCGAAATTCAAGAAATATTTCAAGCTCGGCGTCGGAATGAAAACTGTATGTATTCTTTTCCCCTGGTCGGTTGCCTCAAGCCTTTTAGGCCTTGAAACAGATGATAACGCTATTCTCTATCCTATAGAAAAGAAGCGGAAAATTCTTATGTTCGGCGATTCAATAACCCAGGGCTATGATGCCTCAAGCCCCGAGCTTTCATACGCTGCTCAAATATCGAGAAATTTGGATGCAGAGGCTCTCAATAAGGGTATTGCAGGCGAACAGTTCTTTGCAAGGCTGACCGAAAGCGGAGAAAATTTCTTCCCCGAGCTTATAACTGTTGTCTACGGCACAAACGATTGGCGCCACAGCACCAGGGAAAAATTTGAAAAGGAATGTAAGGCCTTTTTTACAAATCTTAGAAAGAACTATCCCGACGTAAAGATAGTTGCCGTTACTCCCCTTTGGCGTGTGGATATTGAAAACCGCCAGGAATTCGGAGAGCCCCTCCGCTTTATTTCGAACTATATAAAGCAGGTATGCGACTCTATTCCAAATACGGCTGTAATTGACGGCTTCGACCTTGTTCCCCATAATACCGAGCTTTATCAAACCGACGGCGTTCATCCCATTGACTCAGGCTTTATGCACTACGGCCGCAATCTGTTAAAAGAACTTATAAAGCTTATTTAAAAAAAGACCGAAAATGGTATTTCTCCATTTTCGGTCCTTTTTTTATTTTATTTTATAATCTCAAAGCCGCGTCCTTCAAGGTCTATTGTAAACTCGTCGCATTCTCTGAGAGTGAGTTTTCCCTCCTCGTCTATTTCCACAAGAGAGAAATAATGTGAGGAGTTTTCATATTTGAAATCATTGAGATTTTTTCCGTCCCATTGATTTCCGCCCCAGCGGTCGCCGATATAAACGTACTGTTTTGCACCGTTTACTTCAAGGGTCAAAACGGCTGTGGGCTGACTGTGATAGGTTGTATCATCACCGAACGCACTGATTGGTGCCCACACATTTAGAAGGCTGTCAGAACAGGAATAACCTCCGAGGTTGGGCTTCCATCCCGTACAGGCAGAGGTCAGCATATAAATCATATCCTTGTGCCAAAACAGCGCAGGTGCTTCACGGCTCTGACCTTCGAAAAGCATATTGACACGTTCGGTCACACCCATATAGTCATCGGTAAGACGATAAATATGCAGGTCCTTATTGAAATTTGAGGCCGAGATAAAGTACATATCCCCTTCAAACTCGAAAACGTTGCAATCTCTTGACATATATCCAAAGGGTCTGAAATAGCCGTGATATGTAAATTCGCCGTCGGGGGTATCAGAGGAAGCAAGAGCAATCGCAGCCTCGCTGTAATCCTTGCCGTTTTCATAATGCGCCCACATAACGTATTTTTTTTGTAGTCTTGTTATAGACTATTTTCGGTCTTTCAATATTTACCTTTTTTCCTTCGTTTGTAAGGTTCATATTACCCTCAAGGCCTATATCCGAAACCGCAGAGTCGGTAGTAAGAATATTTCTCCTGAACTCCCAGTTTACAAGGTCCTTTGATGCGTAACAGCTTACGTAAGCATTACCCTCGCGGTTTTCACCATACCAATAATAAAGCTCGCCGAACTTTACAATATGTCCGCCGTGAGAATGAATTACATTTCCATTGGTATCAAACCAATCTATACCATTTTTGAAAACTTTCTTTTCCAAGGTAACTCTCCTTTAAAATTCCTCAATAATCTCTTCGCCGTTCAGCCATGCCTTGATGTTTAAAGAGAGCAGATTCCAGTTTTGGAAACCGGGATTCATAATCGGCATACCGCTTTCAGGGTCATAGTATTCGTGAAGCTCGCCGCTGTCGGTTATATCCTTTTCAAACAACTGAACCGTCTTTATGCCGAGCTCTCTCGCCTCTTCGTTAAACCCGTATTTTACCAGACCTCTGAAAACGAGATAATTGGAAATACCCCAGACGGGTCCAAGCCAGCAGGACGGATTGCCCGACTTCTTTATACAATACATCTTCTCATATTTTGAAAGACTGCGAACACCGAAGGGCGCCCAAAAGCCATTTTCGTCAATAAGATTTTCTTTAACAATTCTTTCGGCCTGTTCGGGCGTGGCAACTCCGCTCCACAGAGCCAAGAAGCTGGACCAGCAACCGATTCTCTGAATGATACAATCCCAATGTCTTGGTGCGCCCGAGTGTAGCGGCTTATCGGGATTTACAGGCAAGAGATTCAGGTCTACGCTATAGTAATTGCCGTCCTTTTCATCCCAACAATGCGTTCTGATAGCGCCGAGCAGATTTTCTGCCTCTGTCTTATATCCCTTGACGTCGACACCAAGCAAATCGCCTATATAGCAAAGGGCGGTCAGCTCTTTATACATAAAGCAGTTAAGATAGATAGAGGCCGAGCTTCTGTAAGGACGGTAGAAGGTGGAGGGGTCGTTATCAACACCGATAGCATTGTCGTCAATCCAAAAATAAAGTCCCGTAGGCTCGTGTCTGCACTTTACAATATAGTAATCCAAAAACTTGCAAAGCTCTGTGAAATATGGTCTTAACCATTCGGCATCGTCGCCGTATTTTTTGACTATAAAGGCGGCGTGCTGAGCAAGACAGGGCTTATGTATATTGGTCTCTCCCCATTTTTCATAGTCTTCCTTAGAATATTTTGAGGTCATATAAATGGGGATTCTGCCCTTCGAGTCCATAGAGTCGAGGAAGTTAAGAATACAACCTGTTTCATACTCCTTTATATCCTCTGTAACAAACTGACTGAGTGCTATATCTGTAAGCCAGCTATCCCAATCCCAAAGGGTATTGCTGTATACACTTCCAGGGACAATGAATTTGTGATTTAAGCTGCCCGCAGGCTCTCTGAACATCTTTTTATAATTTTTCAGAGCATATTCGAGAATAATATTGTCTGACATATTAAAATCCTCCGCTTAAGATCTTGCCTTTTCTATCTGCGCAATAAGGTATCTTCCCACTTCACACATATATTTTGTTGTGGCGGGGTAAAGCTCAGCAGGCTTGCCACGATAAAAATTGTCGGCCTCAAAGGTAAGGTCGCCCTGATAATCTATTTCTCCCAAAGCTTTACAGATAGCGATATAATCGATCTTCTCCATAAAGGGCAGGGTGTGCTTGTCAGCCTTAAAATCGGTATCGTGAACGTGAAGAGCCTGCAGACGGCGGTTGCCCATTTCACGAATAAAACGGCATATATCGGTGTTCATAAGTGACACGTGACCGATGTCAAGACATCCGACAATCCATTCGCTGTCTACGGCATCAATGTATTTATTGAACTCCCAAGCTCTCGAACAGGTGCTGTCGCTGGGTACCTTGTTACCGTTGTTCCACTGCCACATATTTTCAGTTGCAACCTTTATGCCGAATTTTTCACAGTAAGGCACAAGGCTCTTATAAAACTCTACGTTTAATTCAAAAAGCTCCTCGGGATGCTCGGGATAGCAAAGGTGCTGTTTTGGATGCACAACTATTATCTTTGCTCCCAGGATTGATGCTATTTCCATTGCACGAACAATCTTTTCGAAAATAACCTTATCCTCTTCCTCCTTACCCGTGCTGGAGGGATAGGGTGCGTGGGACTGATTGCACTTAATGCCCAGTGAATCGGCATAGCGGCGAAGCTCCTTTGCCCTTTCCACATAGTCGGGAGCATTGAATTCATAATTTTCGTCGCGGGTCAACTGAAACAGCGACATATCGTATGCATCAAAGCCCGCCTCTGCGTTAATTGTGATTGCTTCCTTAGCAGAGAGGGATGAGCCTACCCATTGTGTAAGGTTTGAAAGTAACATATTATTATCTCCTTTACAAAACTATCTCCATGCCGTCAAAGGAGGTTTCAAAGCCGTGTTCCTTTGCGATTGGCTCAAACTCGGTGTAATTGCTGTCCTTTCCGTTATGAGAAAAGTGGTTAAGCACCATTACGGTCTTCTCATCAATAATTCCATCGGCCAGCATTCTTTCACGGCATTTAATATTTCTTCCAAGACACATATGTCCGTGATAGCTAAGCTCCTCATAAGCGCCTTCGGTGCAGTCAATGGATACAAGATCAAAGCGGATTTTTTCAGCCTTCATATATTCCCAGGTTTCTTCGGGGAATACATCTGTATCGTGACCGTAAAGAATGGTTTTATTGCCATCGGAAATAACGTAAATAAAGGGATTGTCGGTTCCGTGCCAAGCCTTCAGAGCCGTTACGGTATATTTACCTACTGAAAACGGCTCAAAGGGTGCTACGGTTATCACCTTAAAGTGTTTTTTCACCGCATCCGGCAACACCGCCGAAAGAGTTTTTTCCACGTCCTCACTGCCGTACATATTAAGCATATAGTCGGGAGCAGGGTGGGAAAAGCCGGGTTTGAAATATAAAAGGTCAACGGGATACAGATGGTCTCTGTGTACGTGGGTAATAAGACAGTTTTTAATATCGTGAAGATTGATACCGTTTAAAAGACAGTGATAATAGGTATCGCAAGGAAAATCCATAAGCAGAGAATCGTCAATTAACGCTTGTGAGCGACTTCTGATATTCTTCCCACCCGTCTTCATTGCTTTTCTGCAGTTTTCACAATCGCAGAACATTGCAGGATAGCCTTCGGCTGCGGCGGTACCAAGATATTTAAGCTTCATAATAACCTCCGTTTAAATTGAGCTTTTTCTATATTCGCTCGGAGTAATACCGACCTTTGTTTTAAACATACTTGCAAAATA
This sequence comes from Clostridia bacterium, assembly GCA_017623235.1. Taxonomy (GTDB): domain Bacteria; phylum Bacillota; class Clostridia; order Oscillospirales; family Acutalibacteraceae; genus SFWF01. The sequence goes on from JAGAPN010000050.1 coordinate 10,272, forward strand.
ATGTGGATTGTCATAGCCGATAAATTCGGCTATTTCCGCCACCGATTTTCTTGTGTTTTGTAAAAGGGAGCAAGCAATTCTTATTTTGTTTTCTATTTGATAGTCATAAGGTGTTTTTCCAAACTCCCTTTTAAAAAGCTTAAGACAATAATCAGAAGAACGATAAATCTGATTTGCAAGCTCCTTGCTGTTGATTATGTGATTATAATTCTCATCCAGATAATTCTTGAGGGAGATTGCCTCGCTGCTTTTTTTCGACTCTTTGTTAAGCTGATTGAGTCTATACAAAATTTCAACATAAAGACTCGTCAGCTTTGGTTGCTTGATGGCCTCAGGTATATCGCTAAAGGAGGTTTTGATAATTTCTTTAAACTGCTCCTTAAGGGCAGGCGCCGTAAAAACAAATTGATTATTTAGGCCGAAACTAACCAGCAAAGACTGCGCCAAGCTTCCCGAAAGATTCATAAAGAACTTTCCCCACGGGTCATCGGCATCCGAAATATACTCATGAGACACTCCTGCAGGAAGGATATAAATATCATCTGTTTTGACATAATATTTTTTGCCTTCTATAAGCAAAATGCCTGAGCCTCTGAAAGCGTATTCAATTATTACAATATTCGGTTTAATTCTCGCATGGTACTGATTGCTGTCACAAATAGATATACCGGTGGTTTCAACGCTGATTGGCGAGCCCTTTTCCTGAACGAAAAAATGCTTGACGGTTTCTCTCATTAAATTATACACCCTCCTTATTTTATTGTCTATAAGGATATTTTAATTTACAGCCTCAATCTCAACCCTTGTTGAATCTGCCTCATATTTTATTGTTCTGATTCCTATGCCTATCTCCATTAAAGCAGTTCCCGAATATAGCTGCTCTCGGCATTCACCGTCAACCGTAACACGGTATTGCATATCGGGGATGAGTCCCTCAAACTTCTGGATTATCGGCTTGTAATTGATATTGGTTATTTTTTGTACCAACACGGCAAGGGAGGTTTTCTTGTCCTTTGAGACAAACTGCCAACCGATATATCTTCCGTCATTTTTAGTTATGCGATAGTAGTCGCCAAGCCTGATAAGTTCCGAATGGTTTTTATAAAACCTTGTTTCCTCCGCAAGGGTTGTGATTTCATCATCACTCAGCGTAGTAAGGTCAAGCTCGAAGCCGTAGGTTCCTGCCATTGCAACATTCGAGCGTGTTTTTATAGGGGTATCCCTTCTTGTTACGTGATTGGGCGATGCCGTGACGTGGGCACCCATTGAGATTACAGGATAACAAAACGATGTGCCGTACTGAATATCCAGTCGATTCATCGGGTCGGTGTTATCACTGGTCCAGTACTGCGGCGAATAGTAAAGCATACCGCAGTCAAATCTTCCGCCGCCGCTGGCGCAACCCTCTATAAGGAGGTTGGGATAGCGAGTGGTTATTCTTTCAAGAAGGTCATAAACGCCCAGCACATATCTATGATGTGCTTCGCCCTGTCTGTTTGCGGGCAGAGCAGTAGAATAAACATCGGTCAGATAGCGGTTAAAATCCCACTTTACATATTCAATATTATTGTTATCCAGAATGTCGGACATCATACCGAAAATGGCATCTACAACGTCACCGTTTGCCATATCAAGCACCCACTGCTTTCTTCCCAGCATACCGGGTCTTGATGGTGCATTCAGCACCCATTCGGGATGGGCTCTGTAAAGGTCGCTGTTTTCCGAAACACATTCCGGCTCAAACCAAAGTCCGAATCTCATACCCAGAGCATTTACATCGGAAATCAAATCGCTGAGCTTGCAACCGAGCTTTTCTTCATCTACAAACCAATCACCGAGAGAAGAAGCGTCACCGTTTCTGCCTTTAAACCAGCCGTCGTCAAGAACAAAGGTGTCGGCACCAATCTTTTGCGCCTGCTTTGCAATCGCCAAAAGCTTCTCGGCGGTAAAATTAAAATAGGTGGCTTCCCAGTTATTGATGAGTATGGGTCGCTCTGCCAAGGCGTATTTCCCTCTGAAGAGATGTTGTCTTATAACGTTATGATAATTATGCGAAAGCTTTGAAAAGCCCGAACGGCTATAGCTGTGAATTACCTCGGGAGCCTGAAATACTTCGCCGTTCTTTAGTATAAAGGCAAAGTTTTCGGGGTTAATACCCATAACGAAGCGGCTTGTACCAATCTGTGTTTTTTCAAGCGATGCAGTAAAATTGCCGCTGTATACAAGAGAGGCTCCGTAGCACTCCCCTGCCTTTTCATCACAGCCCCGAGAGCAAAAAATAACGAAGGGATTTGCCTGGTGGCCGGACGCGCCTCTGCGACTCTCTGTTACAAGCCTAAAATCACCGAGGGACGTGCGCTGAAGAAAACGTTCAAAATGAGGCCTGCCCGTAAAGGATATAAAATCATACTCGTCCTCGTAATTATCAAGACAGGCAGATAATACCGATTCAAGAATAATTTCTTCCCCCGTATGATTTTCAACCCTGACCGAGCGGGAAATAACGTCCTGCTCCTCAAAAACGGTATACAAAAGATATACCCTCAAATCGTATATCTTGTCCTTCAGGCAAACCTCGACGGTTTGTGATACCTTTCCTTCATCGTGCAGGGCGGGAAGTCCCCGGAGCACAGGCTTTTTGTTTAAAAGCTTGGCAGATTCAAATCTTAAATCACAAACAGATGAGCCGTCGGCAAACCTTGCCTTTAAAGGAGTTGTGCGAAAATCTCCGCTGCCATAAGCAGAGTATTCAAGCGGGCATACATCAGGTGACAACTCACGGCTCTTGCCGTCATAAGCCAAGGTTGCGCCCGAATGATAGTTTAGCTTTCCTCTCTCAAGAGCAACCGAATCGTCCAGACGAGCGCCGTAGTACAAATGAGCAAGATAATTATTTTCATTTACCGCCATCTGATAGGTAGTATTCTTTGTGTTTAAGATAATAAACTTTTCTTCAATAATAACAGACATAAAATGCTCCAAACAAGTACTGAATAATGTTTTTTATAAGTATCCAAAAATGCCAAATGTCAAAGAGAAATTCTCTTTGACAAATGTCATATTTTAACCGGTAATACCAACCCTGTCGATGCTTTCAATGAACCAACGCTGTACTATCATATAAACGATAAGCATAGGCACTATAAACAGCACGCAGCCCGCCATCAGGTAACCTATACCCTGCGGATCACGGGGGCTGAGTATGATATGATATTTACTACCCAGAGTTTCCGGCAAGCGAGAGATTTGTCCCGCGAGAGGAAAGTCCTCACTCATATACATTCCCGAAAGCAAGGAATCGTTCCAGTGCCATATCATCGAGAATACCGATACGGTAAGGATTACTACGCCGGAGCTGGGTAACGCAATTGACAAAAAGGTTCTGAACGGTCCTGCGCCGTCAACCCACGCCGCCTCTTCAAGCTCACGGGGAAGGCCTTTAAAGAACTGTATGTAAATATAAATGAGTATGCCCGAACGAAGTCCCACAGCGAACAACGACGGAAGCCAAAAAGCAAGGGGTGTGTCAAGAATATTCGCCCTTAGGTCAATACCGCTTATATTCTTAAAAAGTCCCAAAATTCCGAAAAGGTCAAGGTGCGAATAATTGAGCATTCGCGGAATGAGAATCATCATTTCGGGTACAAGTATGGTCAAAAACAAAACTGCGGTATATACCTTTTTTAATTTGAAATCAAATCGTGCAAGGCCGTATGCAACAAGAGCGCATGAAGCAACCTCTATGGCGGCACTTAACAGCTCGTTTTTCAAGGTTGACCATAAAGATTTCATATATTCCATCGCATTGAATGCTGCCGAATAATTCTCAATAATTGCAAACTCAGTCGGAATCCATACTCTCGTTGAATTCAAAAACGCATACTTACTTTGAAGTGAAGTAACTATGGTATATATAAGAGGATAAATAATGATAAATCCAATTGAAAGAAGAATGACCAAACGAAAAAGCGAATATACAGTACTTACGCCTTTTTTTCTGAGTTGTTGAGCCTTCCGACTGTCAAACGTGGAAAAAGTATTAATAATATTCTTCATTATTATAATATTTCCTTTCCTCTGTTTCGCTTAAATCAAACGAAACAACAATAACCTGTGACGCAAACTGATAATTTATAGGAAACGCGGGCCTCTATTCCCAACGCTTCATAAGAAAACGGTTGTACAGGAAAATAATGAGTCCCATTATTCCGCCGCAGATAAGGAAATAGAACCAAATCATAGCGGACGTTTCGTCATAGTTACCTGCACGCATCATAGAGTAAACGTTCTTAATAAGGGTTGTGCGCTCACTGGTTATAAGCTCTACCATTGTGAAGACCGAAACGAGCAGGGTTACGCGAGAGAGCATGGGGAAGGTAATAAACCAAAACTCTTCCCATTTTGTTGCTCCTTCTACCTTTGAGGCCTCGTATAACGATGACGGAACGGATTGCAGACCTGCAAGGAAAAGAACAATTTGTATTCCGCAGCTCCACACAAGGTCAAATATCTTACTGATAGTCTGCGTTATAAAAGCGGCTATTTTTCCGTCTATATCAAGTAGCTTGACAATATCATCAACACTAACCATATTTGCAGAATAGGCATCGGATACACCTATTTCCGACATATCGCTTCCGGTAGTTTTGAAAATAAGGTTTATAACCGCGCCCGTTGATATAATTACGGGAAGGAAATATAGTGCGCGGAAGAAAAGCCTGCCTCTGAAATTTTGATTAAGTATTAAAGCCAGGGTCATACTTAAAAGTATGATAATAGGAAGTGAATACAAATAAGTAGTCAGGGAATTTGTTACCCAGGTTTCATAGTTCGCATCAATCATTAATATTTGCTTATAATTTTCAATGCCTACGAAATTAAGCTTGATTCCGTCACTGACTATCTTGATGTCGCTGAAGGAAAACACTACCGACTGTATCAGCGGCAAGGCGAAGAATATCACTATTCCGATTATCCAATGGGTCGTGAATAGATAACCATAGCGGCTTTTAAGTTCATTAATACCCCTGTTTTTCTTTGCTTTTTTCATAGTTATTTCTCCGTTATAAGATAATCACGAGGTCCTATTTCGCCTGCCGGTGTAGAGAGAGCTTGATCCGTATAATTTACGTATACCGCAACTCCGTTTTCAAATACAGTCTCACGAACCTGGTTTTCCAAAACGGTATGTGAAATGATACACATTCCCGAAATTTTATTATAATAATCGGAAAGCTCCTTGGTGTTTTTGATAATACTGTCCTTTATATCACCGAATACGCTGTTGTAAAAAAGAGGTGCGTCTGCGTTTATAAGAGAGCTTTCCCAATTATTAATTACGGTGTATCCGAGACCGATTCCCGATTCAACTGCTTTAAGGAGTTGAATCTCAGGGTCGGCCGAAAGATTTATACTCTGCGCCGTCATCGGAACGCTTCCCTTAAATACCATCTGATAAAAAGGAATATCACAAAGGAACACTGCACTCTTTTCAGAGCCTACGGGAACCTCGGTTATTATATCGGCCCTTACTGCGCTGTAGAGGTTGGCAGCCGAAGCCATAAAGCTCTTATCGGCTCCTTTGACAGAATCAATCACCTTTCCTGCCGCAGCCGAAAATCCGTTTTTAGAATAATACTCGGAATTCTCTTTATCGCTGTAGTCGGAATAAGCAACCGATGAGAGGGAGTCAAGGGAAATACCCGAAAGCCCGAATTTAGCGGTCTTCTTTGCAAGCTTTTCAAAAACTGTCGAAAATTTTGCAGGAGATAAAAGATTATAGGCTGTATCTTGCTTTTTATCCTTAACGGCAAGGTCGTAATTATACTGCAAAACCTTCAGCTCGCCTGCGTTAGCAGCAGAATCATAGAATTTTGTAATGCCGCCGGAGTTCTTATTAAATCTCTCAATATCAAAGTCAAAATAAAGGCCTATGTTATTATCCTTTGCATAATCGAAAAGTGATTTTATTTCACTCCATTTTCCGAGCTTCTTGTGAACAGAATAGTTTCCGGCAATCTTGCCTACGTCAACTCCGCTTTCTCCGTAACCCTTAAGCTGAACCGAAAAGTCGTCGCCAAGCTCCTTCTTTAATTCCTCAATTATAGCCTTGGCATCGGAAAGGGTGGTTGTAGGATAGACGGTATCGTAAGGTATTCCCAGGAAGGACTGCTTCATTGCAGCTCCGCCGATAACCCTTACGCTGAGTGGCAGGTCATCCGAGGTTTTCTGCATATCGAAATTGTTTATAAGGTAGTCCCTGTAAACCTTAGCCATTCCGCTGTAATTTGCATCGTTTCCGGTAAGGGGGCAAAAGGTAACCGAAAGGGGCTTATTTATCATTTTCTTGCTATATACAACGTTCTCAACGGTATCATAGAAAAGCTGAGCCGTGTGATTGGTATAGCCCCTCACCTGGAATCTTGCGTAGCAGGTAGAATAACCGAAGGTAGAAGAGCCCGATATAGCGTTTACGCTTGCAGATGCGGCAGAACTGTCAACTATGGCACATACTGCCTTGCCGTTCATCTTTGTTCCGAAAACGCCTAATCTTATCGGCTCTTTTTTAGAGATTTCGGTAATCTCGTCTATCGCCGGGTCGCTACCGTATATATCGGCAGAATAGGTAACTCCCTGCTCGGATTTGGCGGATACATCTATAAGCGCGCCCGAGCCCGAGGGTACGAATAAATAAGAGTTTTCGGTATCGTTTTTAACGCCGCAGAAAAAGGGTGCTATCGATACGGCAAGAACCTTATTTTCGCTCTCCTGAATCTTAGTTGGGTCAACGCTGAGCCTTAGCCCGTACTCGGTAAGAGTACATTCAAGGGGTATCATTACCTTTGCTTCGGCAAAGTGATAGTTGATTACAACGCCGTTATCGGTGGCGGTATGGGTCACATATCCGCTCTGCACAGCATCAATATAAGAATAATAAGTATTAACCTCGTCTTTTTCGAAGTTTTTACACTCAACAGCCAGGACAGACTGAACTCTCGGATGCTTTTTTATCGGCATACCAAACTCATCAAGCTGCTCTCCGCCATCATCAATAGGCGTAGTGCTCCACTTTTCTCCGCTCACTTTATCGGTTAAGACGAGTGACATATCTGATTTGACTATTTCAAGTGTGTATTTAGAATTGTTTGCAATCAGCGTATCGGACGGTTTATCCGATTCAAGCACCTCGACATACTCGAGAGAGTCAAAACCTGCGGTGCAGGCTGTAAGGGATAAACAAATTGCCAAACAACAAACTATAGCAGATATTTTTTTAATCAATTTGTACCCCTCCTTTAAAGAGTTAATATTTCAGAAATAACCGTGACGATAAAGCCGCCGAACTGCTGTATCAGAATAATTATTGTAATTGCTAAAAATACTATCGCAGCAACACCGGCTATTGAGAGAACGCTGGTGCCAATGAGTCGGCCCATGCTGAAATCGTGAATCTTAAGAAGTCCTATTATCATCAGGAACAAGAAATACATCACAGCGACAGCCTCTAAAATCGTAAGGAAGCTGGCCTCTGTGGGTAACAGAACGTTGGTAAGGAACAGTCTGATAATTCTCTCGATAATGAGTGGCAGCAGGCTGTAGCAGGTAACAATAGCTATTTCCTTTATTCTGCCTCGGCCGCCCAGCAGGGTGCAGACCATCCAGTTGGCAACTATCCATAAAACCACAAGTCCCGCCGTTTTAACAAAGAGCCATATCGAATTGAAGGAGGCTACGTCATACACGGTGAAAAGGAAGCCGCCCTTTAACGTTTGTAGAATAGATACAACGTAGAAAACAAGCACCAAAACTACACAAATAAGTATTGAGCCTTGACGCTTCTCCTTAACTTCTGTGAAGGTATCCGCCGGATGAATCAAGGTCGAGAACATAAGGTTAAGCTGTTTATTGCGGATTAACTTAATCTTTTTGCGTGTAGAAACAACCAAAAAGACAATCAAAAGCGCCACAGCCGCCAAAACGATAATGAATATCCAAACAAAATTGTCATTAACTATTTCGCCGCGCTTATATTCAAAAGCTATTGCATAGGTTTCTCTGTCATAGCCCTTCTTTGCAAGCTCAAGTGCGGTATCATAATCCTTCTCATTGATATAGGCACGGGCAAGAGCGCCGTAAGCCGGCTGGAAATTGTTATCTAAAGCGATAATCTCTTCCCAACCCTCTTTTGCTCCGCTATAATCGCCTTCAATGGTCATACCGAGAAGGGTCTTTACCTTGGTTCCAAACTCATTAAGTCTGAAAACCGTTATCTTATTGGTTGAGCTGTCGGAAACAAGAACCTCGCTACCGTTATCGGTGATAGAAAGGGAGGAAACGGTCACAAAGTTACCAACCTGTGTTCCAAAGCCCATTCCGCCGCCGAAAACCGAGATAATCCTACAGGAAGGGTCATAGACGAAGACCTTGCCGAATGCGGATTCAAGACCATAAACGAAACCGTTTTCATCAACCTCAATATCAAAAATATCCTGTTTTGAAACCGCACCCTTGTTATATGAGGTGTTGATTTTAACGTCAACGAAATTTATATCATCCGAAAGCAGGATATTGTTGCCCAGGCCGGGGCCGAGCTTTCTTATTTGTCCCTTACGGGATATATCGGTATAGCCGGTGCTGGTGTAGATAAAGCCCTCGTCATCAATGGCAAGGTCAACAAAGCAGAAGGGCAGCTTTTTTGCCGAATTTGCCTTCTTTGCGTTGTTGGGGAATATACGGTCTTTTATATTGGACAATACGCTTCCAAGGGTGGAAGCTACGGTATTTGCTCCGTAAAAACCGAGAAATTGCATCTCGCTGTCGTAAAGAAGAGCGCCGTAATAAGAGCCGTCGCTCAAAATATAGATGTAACCGTATTCATCAATTGCCATATTTGTGGGACGGAAATCGAAATCATCGGGGATAAGATTAGACTCGGGAAGGGTTATAGTGTTTAAAAGGCCGCCCTCACTATCAATGTGAAGAATACGTCTTCCCTCGGTGTCACAGATGTATATTGTACCGTCCTTTGCAATATATAAGCCCTTGGCGTCCACGTAGCTCTCGGTGCCGCCTGCAAGCCCTATCTCTTTTTTAAGCTTGTACTGAGCATCCAATACTACAATTCTTGATGCCGAATCCAATATATAAAGGTTACCGTTGGCATCAAAGGTAGTGTCGGTTATCTTGGTAAAGTCTTCAATGCCGAGATATGCGGCATCAATATTATATTCCGCCGTATACATCGGGCGGTTATAAACCGCCTTATTCTCTTCTCCTACCTCGGACCAGTAGGTGTAGCTCTCAAAAGGCACTTCAGCCGCAGCCGAAATTGTGCAAACCGAAACAAGAAGCAAAATAAGGGCAAGCCGAGAGATATGTTTAAGTAATCCTTTAATCATATTTCTACTCCTTTATACCTGCGCTGCTCATCGCTTCAACAACGTTGCTCTGCGAAATGAGGAATACAAGAATGGGTGGTATCATCATAATAACGGTTACCGCCATAGAGCTTCCCGCACGTGCTGTACCGCCTGCCGTTATCTGGGTAACTATCTGAGGCAGAGTCTTAAGCTCCTCACTGAAGATAGTTCCGTTAGGTACGGCCGCCCAGATATCTCTGAATGCGAATAGCATAAGGGTCAGCCAGGCAGGCTTAATAACGGGCATTACTATAGACCAGAATACCCTGTAATGACTTGCACCGTCGATTTTCGCCGCCTCAAGCAAAGCGTTTGGAATATATCCGTCAATGTACTGCTTTGCAAGGAATACACCGAGGGTAGAAGCAAGATGAGGCAGGATAGATACCCAATAGGTATCTATGATGTTCATTTTTGTAAAAATGAGATATCTCGGTATTCCAAGGGTATAGGCATTGAACATAAGTGCAAACTGAATAATCCAGAAAATCACGTTTTTGCCTTTGAATCTGGCCTTTGACAGCACGAATGCCGCCATTGTCGCAATAAGAATATAGAAAAAGGTTGAAACTATGCTGACAAAAAGGCTGTTGAATATGTAACGCTCAAGCGGAACCTTAAGGGATGACATAAGGTCGGGCAGAATCATATAATTCCCGAGAGTCGGTCTTCTGACGAAGAAGCGGGGCGGGAAAATAAGAAGCTCATCCAAAGGTTTAAAAGAGGTGCAAACCGCATATATCAGCGGAAGCATTGTAAAAAGACCCGCTGTCACAAGAAATGCGACGTTAATAAAATCACCGAATTTTGAACGGGTATAACGTCTGACTGCCATTTTTTTACTTGAAGGCAGCCTGTTTTTGAATTTTAATATATTTGAAATACTCATAACAGCCACCTCATTTCTCTACGGTCGAAAGCACTTTTCCGACAAGAAGTCTCGTTGTTACCATCATAATAAAGAGTACAACGGCAATAGCCGAGGCATAGCCCAGCTCATATCTGACGGTCGCCATATCCTGCATAAGGGATACAATGGTATCGACCGCGTTGGATTTACTCGGGTAGCCTGCCAGTGTTACTGCGATGGCGCTTACCGAGAAGCTTGACTGAATCTGCATAACCGCACTAAAGAGCAGCATGTGTGACATAGAAGGAAGGGTGATGTACCTCAGCTCCTGCCAACGGTTGCGAATACCGTCTATCGCACCTGCCTCGTACATATCGCGGCTGACGTTTTGCAGACCCGAAATATTCGCAAGGAAGGAAACACCCATACTTTGCCAAAGCTGAACTATTATGATTATCGGCATAAGATAGGTTGCGTTTTTAAGCCAGACTATAGGCTCGGTAATAACGCCTATGGACAAAAGAAGTGAGTTTATGTATCCGTAACTGTCACCGCTGAAAGCGACCTGCCAGATGAAATATGCATTACCTACAAGCGAAGGCGCGTAAAACATAAAGGAAAGTATCGCTCTGATGCCCGGTGTAAACTCGTTAACAAGCCAGGCAAGAAGGAAGGCCAAAAGAAATCCGAGGGGGCCCGAAACCACCGCAAAAATAACAGTGTTTTTTACGGTAACCATAAAGTCGGGGTCGTTTGCAATTAACCTCTTATAGTTGTCAAGACCGACTAAGCTCGGTGCCGAAATCATATCGTATGATGTAAGGCTGAAAAATATTGATGAAATTATGGGAATTATTGTAAAGATAACAAAGAATATCATAAAAGGAGACAACATTACGAACATAGGAAACTGCTCTCTGAATGAGCCTTCAGGAGCTAAATTCTTCCTGTCCTGCAGTCTGCTTTTTTTTGCACTCGCAAACATTATTTACTCCCCTCCAATTTATATTCTCTTATTTTTCTTGCGATTTCATCGTCGGCAATTTTGCTCCACTTCATAACCGCGTCTTTAGAATTGCTTTCGGCATTGACTACGGTCCAGAAGGCCTGGTCGATTGCACGGGAGAGATAGTAGCTGCCGGGTACTTCGGGTACCTCCTTCACAAGCTGCCTCTGCTCCTCCATAACCGATAAATGCTCATTATCCCAAGCGAGGTTCTTAAAGCCCTCTACGTTGGCGGTAGTCGTTCTACCTATCATTCCGAGTAAGGACTCTACGTTATTATTATATCTGGTCTGAATCTCTGCCGAGGTCCACCACTTGAGGAACTCCCACGCCTCGGCCTTATTTTCGGATTTTTCAATAATTCCGCAACCGGTACCTGCGCCTGCTATGGTTCTGTCACCGTTTTCGGAGGCAGGAACGAGGGCAACAGACCATCTGCCTGCAATTTCGGGTGCGGCAGAATAAAGGTTCATATAGGTTGCGAGGGGCGCTATTCCGAGGGGAACCACACCCACTCTGAAACGGTTATAGAATTCGGCTTCCTTAAGATAGCCAAACTCGGTATAAAGGTCGGTCCAGAAATCGAAAACCTCTATCGCTTCCATAGAATCGAGAGCGGTAGCGTTTTTCTTATCATTATAAAGTGAAAGACCGCTTTGCGCCGTCAAGGTCGGGAACAAATTAAGATTTCCGATACCTGTATTTACTGTTGTAGCTGTTGTAATCTGAGTATACGGCACGTAAACGTTCATATTATTACGCTGAATTACCGTTGCCGCCTGCTTAAATTCTTCCCAATTTTCCGGAACACCAAGGCCCAGCTTTTCCATAATATCCTTTCGGTAATACATAAGGAAAAAGCTCTGGGTATCGGGAAGGGCATAAAGCTCATCGCCGTACATATAAGGTTCGGCTGCGGTATCCTGGAAACGCTTTAACACCTCATCGCAATCGGAGAACTCGGTTAAATCGTAAAGCGCACCGCGGATTCCCAGGTTAACCGGCTCGGTTCTTGCCAGATGAAGCGAAAGGTCGGGGAAATTGCCCGATAAGATACCGTTTATAAGTGAGGCGCTAACGACCTCTACATTAACGTTGATATTATTCTCAGGGGTAAAGGAATCCTTTATCAGGGAGTTCAGCACCATAGCCTGATCCTGACCCCAGTTAATCCAAATGGTGATTTCTTTTTCAGATTCCCCGTCACTTGAGATAGAATAATCCTGGGTGAAGGATGCGAGAAGTCTTAAAATTGTGAATCCGAAAGATTTAAATACGTTAGGATTTTTATTTTCAATTTCTTTGCCAAAAGGCACTATCTGTATTTCATCAAGGGCCAGAGGCATATTGGTCATATCATATAACCACGAGCTTACAGCCGTATAGTTGTTGTAATAGTCCTTAACGTACTGCTGAGCAACATAAGGGCTTTTGAGCATCTGCTTTAATACACGCGACATATTCTCAATAGCCGCTATGCTTTGGGTGCTCTTGCTGCCGGACATTTCCTTCATATCTGCAGCTATACTGTCAAGAGAGGTCTTGCACTCCTCCAGCGTTTCGGTAAAGCCGTCGATCTGTTTGAAAAGCTCGTAATCGCGATTAACGTCGGGAGATTCTCCCGTTATCATAACTATTTTAATATACTCGTCACCGAGTCGTGTAACGGTCTCGGAAAGTCTGTTTACAAACTCGCTCTGGGGTCCTACGGTGACCTCCATTGAAAGGGTATGCTCACCCTCACTTAGCCAAATATAATAGGGCGACTTTTTATCGGCGCCAAGGCTCTTATATTCCCATCCCGTGCCAAAATCAAAGCCGATATTATTCGCCTCAGCAAAGGGTGCTTCACCGTCAATTTTCAGCTTTCTCCAGCTAACGCCGTTGATAAGCTCTGACTGTTTATATCTAAAGCCAAGATAATAATATCCCGCAGTTTCAACCTTAAAATTCCAGATCATTTTACTGCCCGGAGCCTGCCAGGAGGTGCCTCCGATATAGTTTATCTTGCTTGTATATGCATTGTTAGGTGTCATTCCTGCGTCGCTGTTATTGCTTCTCGGAATGAGAGATTTTGAATTTTTGATAGTTGCGCTTTCTGCTTGAATCTCTATGATTTTTGCGTCGTTTTCTTTAAGCTCATATCCGCCCGAAATCTCAGAATAAGCCTCTGCCGACTCGGGGGCTGTAAGATAAATTTCTTTAATTGCAACCGCCTGTCCGGCATCTGCGATAGAGATGGTATGCCTACCATTAGACAGAGCGAAAAGATAAGGCTCGGTTGCAATTCCTGTATAGTCCTGCAGTACAGATGAAATAAACTCGCCTGTTTCAACCTGCTCCTGAGCATATTCGTTGCCCGAAACGTCAACACGGGGCGCTTCGGAAATGTTTTTCCATTCCCTTTTCAGTTCTATTTTAGCGGCATTAGTAAAGGGTGTTTTGCCGTCAACCGACAGGGCGATGCTCGGATCAATTCCTGCCGCCTTCGGTTTCCATACTATTACAACGTTGTAAAGGGCATCTGCGGCAACATCCACCTCAAAAGAGAGGCTTCCTTTACCGTCAGCCCAATCAATCGCTTCATCCTTAAAGGTTGCCTCGGCACCCTCTGCGATGAAGTTTTCCGGCGAAAGAGATATATCCTCTTGAGCGTAATTGAAATTACAGTTTTTAAGATACTCAGCATAATCGCCTAAACCAACCGAGCCTTCAATTGTACTATTAGCCCCTGTTGATTCTGTTTGTCCCTCTGCGTTGCAAACAATACCGCTTGTCAGCATTAGAAGACTGAGAATTAAACATACGCTCTTTTTTATTCCCTTGAGCACAATATCATTCCTTTCGCCATTTTGGTTTTATAAGGGCGGAAGGAGCTTCCGCCCTTATAAATAAAGTTAAATTACTTCAGATTGATTTCACCGTTTGCCTTCTGATAGAGGCGGATGTAATCAATTTCATAGTTCAGCGCTGCTGCATCAATATCGTCTGCATTGCCCTGATATGTGTATGCTGCGCCGTCACCTGCGGTGTACATATGGTTGTTAAGACGCAGATACAGATACTGATTGAAGATACCATCACTGTTGGTGTTGTATCCGTTAATATCAAAGTTGTTCATATCGCTTCTCTTGGCGGTATAGTAAACGTTACCGTCAACCGAGAAGGTCATTGTGTCCTCTGTCCAATCAAATACAAAGGTATGGAACTCATTCTGAGCAGCACCTGTTATCTGATAATCACGGTCAGCTTCTTCAACCTTATAGCCGTTACCTGCGAGAAGTCCCGAGCCACAGCTACACTCGTGGCCTGTTCTGGCACCTTCTTCATCGTTGTACCACTTATGAATACAGGTGACTAAATTATCAACGCCTGCAGTCTTACCGAATACCTCGAAGATATCAATCTCGGTATCAAACTCATTTATCGTACCGTTACCGATAGCATTTCTTGAGGTGAGCCAGAGGGACGGGAATGCGCCTGCGCCGAAGGGAATCTTCGCGCGCATTTCAAGGCGGCCATACTTGAAGCTCATGGTATCACGGGTAGAAAGGCCGTAGGCAACGTTGTAAATCTTATTGCCGTTTTCATCCACAGCGCCTGTATGAGTGGTATACATCTTCATATTTTCGCCGTCGAAAGCATAATTGTCGGCATAGTTGAGGGTCGTACCCTTGCTCATTGTGGTATTTTTAGACCATACCGAGTAGTCCATAGCGTCACCGCCGAACTCCTGGGACCAAACCAGTACCTCTTCATTCTCATTAGCGCCGATATTTCTGCTGGCGCTGACGAGGTCAAGGATATCTATACCCTCTACTCCGTTAATATCGGCAATAGAAGCGGTCTGGAGGCCTAAAATAACCTTTCTGATAAGGGTAACTGCATCAACGTCTGCATTCAGGCTGTTATAGATTATCATATCCTTGTTGAAGGGCTTGCCTGCATTACAGCCGAGGGTGTAAATCTTCTCACTGCCGCTGCCGATGAGCTTTGCAGCGTTGCAAAGCTCAAACTTAACGCCACGGGTAGCGCCGCCTAAAATATCGCCTGCGTTTTCGGCGGTTATATCACAGTCAGCAGCGCTTACAGCTATAAACTGTACCATCTTGAAGGGATTATCTGCATCTTCAGGGGTAACGTGAGCCGCACCTGCAACGGCGCCCACGTAAGCGTTGCCCGAAACGGTAGCATTAACATCCTCTACGCGAATATTCTTAATAACGGCATCGCCGGTTACGAAGGGTATAAGACCGTAAGCATAGGTACCGCCGTCGGTGATAGCGTTGTTGTAATAGATACCGCTTACTGTATAGCCTGCGCCGTCAAGTGTTCCTGCGAAGGAGCTTGAATAGGTAAATCCGTCAAGATAAGCCTTCTTTTCAGCCCAGGTGTAGGGGTCATCATTTGCCCAACCGTCATAAACGTTGGAAATTGCGATGTTATTGGTAAGCTTATAGAACTTGCCGTGGGTAGCCTCTCTATCGAGGTTTGCAAGGAGATAGAGCTGGTCGGCTGTAGAAATGAGATAGGGGTCATCCTCGGTACCCTTACCGCCTGCAAAAGCATCGGCTACAGTTCCGTCCCAATATTTTGCTCTGTAATCCATTGCGGTGTGAACGGGATATGCGCCGTCAGCTACCTGCCACTTCTGGTTGAAGTTAAAGCCGTTCATATTGGTCTTTGCGGCAGCGCCTGTAATCTTATCTACAGTAAGATTTGTAATACCGTCGGTTGTACTTTCGGTTTCGTTTACGGTATAAACGTTCTTATAAGATACTGCAGACGAGAATGATTCTTTTATTTGAGCAGATTCAGCACTTGCGGTATCGGTATAGCAGTTTTCAATTGCAAAGCTGTTGTTGATTTCACTGCCGTCAATAAAGCCAACAAATGCAGAAGCATTTGCCGTGCCGGCTGTTACCTTGTCTGCATCGGCTACAAAGGTAGAATTCACAACATAACTGTCTTTAATGTTATAAGATTGTGAGAAGGAATAACCAATAAAGCCGCCACCACCATGTACAGCAGCAATATCAAAATTCTTTACAGAACAGCCGTCAATAATAATGGGTGCTGAACCTGCAGCGCCCTTTGCAAGGCCTATAAAGCCGCCAAGCGCATAGGAAAGCCAGTTGTGTCTTGGAAGTGTGCCGCCAACAAGGTGTAAATCATAAATTTCGGTACCCTGTGTTGCAACAGGAATAAGGCCTGCGGCAGTTGATGCAGCATTGCTGTTGAATTTGTAGATTGTGTGGCCGTTACCGTAGATAATACCGTTAAAGCCTATGTTGTTATAGGCTGTATTATTAAACCAGGCTGTAAGGCCGGGAACATACCACTGCTGATTTGCGAGGTTGATATCGCTGGTGATTTCAAAATATTTCTGTTCGGTGGGTGCTACGGTTACGTCTGCGTTAGAATAGGTAACAATAGCATAGTAAAGCTCTGCGCCGTTAGAAATCTTATAGGGATTTTCCTTGGTGCCTTCGCCCTTAAGTGTGGTAGCGGCAGAGCCGTCCCAGCCCTCAAGTCTTTCATCCATTGGGCGAAGCACGGGGTAACCGTTTGTGGTAGTTTTCCAGAGGAAGTCGAAGTCAAGGCCCGACATATTGGTTTTAGCAGCCTCACCCTTCATACCTTCAGCTGCAACCTGTGTTGCATCAGCATCCTCGCCGCCAATGGTGGTTGAATAAACATTGTTTAAAACAGCTGAACCATCGGTTGAACCGATGAGACCTGAATTTACATCAGCAAAACTATTGCTGGCGGTAATAACAACATAGTCATCCCAGAAGGTACCGGCAAATGCGCCAACGTGTGATCCGCCTGTTAAATTTGCAAGAACAGCGCAGTTTGTAATGGTGATATGCGCATATGTTTTTTCGTTATATCCACGACCAACAAGACCTGCAACGCCCTTAACATTGGGTGCGTTAACCTTACAGGTTTCGTCAATGTAAATGTTTTCGAAAATGGTTTCGCCTGATGCCTGACCTACTACAATAGCTGCGCCCTCAGCGCTACCTGAAGTTGCTGCTGAATTGTTTATAGAAGCGCCTGTAAATGTAATATTCTTAAATGTGGCAACCTGTGTGCTTCCGCTGTCAAGCTTACCTGAATAAGCAACAAGACCGTATCTTCCGCCTGAGGTAGCGTTAAAATAAAGGCCTTCTATAGTGTGACCGTCACCATCAATTACACCGTTGAAGCGCTTGCTGGTGTCTTGATACCAGCCATGTGCACCAGCTTCCCAACCATCGTAGGAGGTATCGTTCAGAACGATATCGTTTGCGAGCTTATAATGTTTAGCTCCTGCTATTACAGAACTACCTTTAGCAACAGCGTATGCAAGCTGGGCACCATTTTTAATTATATAGGGGTCTTCAGCAGTACCCGAGCCATCGAATGAGCTAAAGTCGGTAACCCAAGAACCATCCCAAAGGTCTCCTCTGGGGTTATATACGGGGTAGTCGTTGTCTACGGTTTCCCAAACATATTTGAAAGAGAAGCCGGTCATATTTGTTTTAGCGTTTTCGCCCTTCATCTGGTCTAATGTGAGAAGGGTTGCAGCAGCGTCAACTGTTCCCTGCTTCTTTACTACGTAAACAGCGCCCGAAGCAGTTGAAAGGTTGCGGTCTGTAACACCCTGAGCATAAAGGTCAGCGGTGGTGTAGCTTGACTTAATATCGAGTCGGGCGCCACTTGAAAGAGTTCCTGCAAATGCGCCGACATTAGAGCCGCCAACAACCTTACCGTTCATAGCGATATTGGACATAAATACGTTATAACTGCTCTGTCCTAAGATACCGCCAACGCCTGTGCATGTTGCCTTGATTTCGCAAGTGTCATCAATATAGATGCCATCGAAATAAGCAACACGGGAAGCTTGACCTGCAGCGAAGCCTGCGCCGTCTGCCGCTGTGCTTTCGATATAAGCATTTGTCATTTTGAAGTTTTTGAGGGTTGTCTTATATACGCCGTTGTTATCAGCACCTACGTAGGAGAAAAGACCCATTACTCTTTGTGAACCATTATAATAAAGTCCATCAATAGTGTGTCCGTCGCCGTCGAAGGTACCAACAAAGCGGAAGTCTGCCCAAACCCAACCCCTTGCAGAGTCTTTCCAGTTAGCGTTGGTAGTATCGTTAATTCTGATATCGTTTGCGAGCTTGAAATACTTACCTGTAAATGCACCGCCGTTGTTTGCGGTTACTATGTAGGCAAGTTGAGCCGGAGTTTTAATAAGGTAGGGTTCGGCTTCGGTTCCATTTCCTTCAAGGTTAGAATCTTTGGTTCCGTCCCAAACGGGAAGAATCTCATCACGAATAACGGGATAACCGTTTTCAACAGTCTGCCAGGTGCCAAAGAAGTCGAAGCCTGCCATATTGGCTTTAGCGGCGGAGCCCTTCATCTGGTCATCAGTTAAGGGAACGATGCCTGTTGAGGTGTTGCCTTCGGGAATTGCCACGTTTGTATAAACGTTGGTGCCGGTTGTTTTATTGTTGTCTGCACGAACGGGGAAATAGCCGATAGAATAAGAAGTTATGATTTTAGGTGTACCGTCATTCCATACTGTTCCGGTGATACCGCCGGGGGCTGTTGCGCTTGTGAAATTATTGTTATATGAATAACAGTTGGTAAAAGTAACGTTACAGGACTGGGTGTCAGCAACAAGGCCGCCTATAAACTGTCTGCTGCCAATGGTTGCACCGGTTACAGAACAATTTGTAAAATAGTTCTTATAGCGATAATCCTCATATATAAGCCGACCTGCAAACGCACCGGCATAGCCTTCTCCGTTATTGTCTGCAAAGTAAAGATTTTCTATGGAAAGGTTCTTAACGGTTACGCCGCTTGAAAAGGCGGGGAAAAGACCTGCGCTGGCGGCACTCTGAACATAAAGACCATAAATTGTATGTCCGTCACCGTCGAGCGTTCCGCAGAAAGAAAGAAGATCAGTAGCTTCAGGAAAATCTTCAGTGCCGTAATCCTTTAGCCAGTCTTTCTTATCCGCAAGATTTTTAACGGGCTTTCCGTCAGCAACGCTGTTAAGATAAATATCATTAGTAATCTTAAAGTATTTATTAAGCGAAGCTTCTCTTGTAGAATAATTTACAACCATGTGATGAAGCTGTTCGGGGGTTTCGATAATGTAGGGGGTTGCGGCAGAGCCGTCGCCGCCTGCGAAGCTTTCTGCTGTGGTTCCATCCCAAACATCGTAATCGGCAGCTGTTTCCGCGCTTACGGTAGAAACACCGAAAACGAGTGAGGAAAGGATGATAGCGAGTGCTAAAGTATAGGCCAAAATACGTTTTTTAAGTATTTTCATAACCTTACTCTCCTTTTTTAAACTTATATGGAGCATTTATAAAATGCATATCCACGCCTGAATCGGTGGCCGACTCCCCCGCTTTTACCGAGGGAGTCATTGCCAAATTTTTAAAGATTATTTCTTGCGCTTTCTGATAAGAACCACCGTAGCTGCCGCACCGCCGCCGATAACTGCGAGAGCGCCCACAACGATTACCGTAATAAGCAGGCCTCTGCCGAGTCCCTTACCGGGAGCCTTGTCGTCTGTACCGACCTCGTCGGCCTTCTCATTAGTGTTATAAAGGGTGAAATCATCAAAGTAAACAGAGTCTTCGCCCTCGGTTCTGATAGCAATCCACTTGGATTTTGCCACAAAGGTAAAGGTATGCTCGGTCCACTTGCCTTTTTTAAGGCTGTTCAGCGTTCCGATTGCCTGAACGCCTGCGTTATCCGAATAAACGTCGGGCCAATCAAGATGAACAAGGGAGAGCTTTGTGGAAGCGCTGTCCTGATCGGTGGTGGTATAGAATACCATCTTATAGGTCTTGCCTACTTCAAGCTCCTCTTTATAGAAAAGCAGGAAGTCAAGATAGTCGTTGATACCGCCCGTTCTGTGAATGGACTTTGCTCCGCCGTGAACATAGGTGGCGGTATATCCCGGTGTGGTGGGACGGTAGTATTCTATGCCCTCGTGATAGTCGTAGATTGAATCCTCGTAGTTTTCAAAATCCTGCACAAAGCCCGAAAGGGTCCACTTAGCATAAAGAATTGTGTCGAAGGTGGGGAAATAATCGTAGGTGAAGGAGGTATCAAGCTCAGGGTAAGCGTACCAGCCTTCGAATATATATCCCTCTCTCTCAAGGGTGGGAAGAGTGAGCTTTGAATATGCTTTGCCCGTGATAGAGTCTACCTCTAATTCACAGTTGGTCTCAAAGCTTACGGTGATATCCTTAGGATTCATAAGATTCGAGTAGGCATCAGCCTTAAAGCCGCGAAGTCCGGGGGTTTCATTCTCGCCTCTTGCTACCCACAGCTTATCAAAGTCAAAGCCCTTCATATAACCCTTTGCATTCTTTCCGATCATTCTGTCGATAAAGAGACGGGTAATGCCTACAGTATCCTGAGCCGCAGAAGAATAGCAGTTTTCATAAACAACGTTGTTATAGGAGTTGTTAGAAATGATTGCAAAATCAGAGTTAGCGGCATAAACGTTCTTAACTAAAACCTCTTTGGTCAAGTAACCCATCTTGGAATATCCGAAAATGCCGTAGCCGGTGCCTGCAACGGTACCTGTGAAGAAGCAGTTTTCAACTCTGACAGGTCTGAGCACACCGCCTACTAAGCCGCCGCAGGTGCTACCGCTTAGGTAAACGGAGGTATCTGCGAAGCATTCACGAATAATGGGGTACTGCTCATAAGGTGTGTTATCGCCGTTGTAGTGGTCGATATAACCTGCAATAGCGCCAACTCTTCTGCCTGCGGTTGCATGGGTGTGTGTAAGGCTGGAGTTTACGATTCCCAGCTTCTCAACTACCGCACCAACGCTAAGGCTTGCAAAGAGACCTGCGTTTCTTGTGTTTTCATTTGTGTAGGTTTCGTGAGTGTTGTTATAGAACAGACCCGAAATTATATGATAATCACCGTCAAGGTGACCCTTGAAGCCTTGATCCCAGCCGCCTGTGTACCAGCCGTTAGCACGGGATTCCCAGCCTGCCTTAGAGGTATCGTTAAGGATAATATCTGCTGCCAGCTTATAGTGCTTGCCTGCGGTTTTGCCCTCAATTGCCTCGTTAGCGAGAAGGGCAAGCTGTCCGCCCGTCTTAATAATAAAGGGGTCGGTTTCACTACCCGAGCCGGATGCATAGGTAAGGGCGATTTTTCCGTTCCAAACCTTACCTGCCTCGGTAGTAGTATCGTATTGCCATTGGCCTGCGCCGTTTCTGAGTACGGGATAGCTGTCGGCGGTTACCGACCAATCCTTATCAAAGTCAAAGCCTTTAAGGTTGGTCTTTGCGGCAGCGCCCTTCATTTGAGCGGCAGTCAGTACCGTTACGCCCTCGGTAGTATTGCCTGCAGGTCTTGCGGTATCGGTGTAAACGTTTTTGCAAACAGCCTTACTTACGTTCTGGTTAGTGATAAAGTAACCAACGGTAAAGCAGTTTTCAAAATTTAATGCGCCGCCGCTCCAGGCCGTACCTGTAAATCCGCCGGGGAGTCCTCTTGAATCCCAGCAGCTCAAAGCGAGGTTATAAGAATAACAATCCTTGAAGTTGATAGAGCCGTCAACCGTTGCGCCCACAAAGCCTGCGGCAGATTCAACGTTTGCGTCCTCACCGATAACGGCATCCTTTACGTAGCAGTAGGAGATTTTTGCATTACCCTTTGCATTGGAGTAATAGAAAGCCTGGCCTGCCAGCGCTCCTGCGAAGCCGTTACCGCCTGTAATAAGGATGTTTTCCATACCAAGGTTTTTAATCTCTGCCTGACCGGAAATTGCGGGGAAAAGACCTGCGCTGTATGCGCCCTTGATATACATACCGTAGATTACGTGGCCGTTTCCGTCGAGTGAGCCGTTGAAGGAATTTACCTTGCTTCCTGAGGGAACGGTAGAGCCGTAGCCCTCAAGCCAGTTCTTCTTGTTTCTAACCTCACTAACAGGTGTTCCGTCAAGAACGTTGCTGAGGTAGATATCCTTTGTAAGCTTGAAGTAAACACCTGAAGAGGTTTCATAGGTAGAATGCTTTTCAAGCATTAAACGGAGTTGAGCGCCGTTTTCAATAAGATAAGGAGATGTGGGTGAGCCGTTACCGCCTGCAAAGGAATCGGCAACAGAGCCGTCCCAAACGCCCTCGGGAATGGGCTCCAAGGGAGCAGATGCACGAAGGTTTATAATGGGATAACCGTTATCAACTAATTCGAATACGGTTTCAAAGTCAAGGTCGGGCATATTGGTAGCAGCCCCAAGGCCCTTCATCTGAGCGGCAGTAATAATGGTTACTGCTCTGTCAAAATAGCCTTCAGAAACTGTTGCATAAACTCCGTCAACAACTGAGGGTGTACGGGAAGCGGTTACAGGAGCATTGGATGCGGTATAGCAGTTACTGATGCTCTGGCTTCCGCCCCAGAAGGTACCGAAGAAGGCACCAACGTGGCTTGCTCCTGTGAAGGTACCAAGAACAGCAGAGTCCTTAATGCTGACATTCTGGTTGCTTCGACCTATAATACCTGCAACACCCTTTACGTTGGGAGCCTTGATAACGCAGGTTTCATCAATATAGATTCCTTCGAAATCCGTCGCGGCCGAAGCCTGGGCGGCAACGATTGCCTGACCCTCTTCGGAGGTGGTGTTTTCGATATATGCGCCTGTGAACTTAACGTTTTTAATTAAGGTATCTCCAACATAGGCGAAGAGCGCCATTCTCTTCTGACTGCCCTTGAAGTATAGACCCTCAACTGTATGTCCGTCACCATCAAAGGTACCAACGAAACGGAAGTCTTCCCAAACCCAATTGCGGGCTGATTCCTTCCAGTTTGCCTTTGTGGTATCGTGGATTCGAATGTCGTTGGCCAGCTTGAAATGCTTGCCTGTAAAGGCTCCGCCGTTGCTTCCTGAAACAACAGCCGCAAGCTGTTCGGGTGTTTTAATAAGATAGGGAGCCTCGGGAGTACCCGAGCCCTCAAGGTTGTAGTCCTTGGTGCCGTCCCAAAGGGGAAGGGTTGGGGGCGCTGCCTTTTCTCTTATATTAATAATAGGATAGTCGTTTTCTACAACCTGATATACTGTATCGAAGTCAAGACCCGTCATATTGGTCTTGGCGGCATCGCCCTTCATCTGGTCAAGGGTTAATACCTTTGTGCCGCCCTCGTAGGAAACAAGGCCGTAGTTGTTTTTAGAATCGGTTAAAGGCTTGTTGCCCGAAAGGGGAAGATTTGCGGTTGTATAGCTGTTATTGATGTTAACAAAAGCATCAGCAGCCCAGTAGGTTCCTGTAAATGCGCCTACAGAGGTTTTACCGGTAATAGAGGCAAGAACTGCGCAGTTTTTAATGATTGCGCCGGCATGGTTGCCGTTGTCATAGCCACGGGCGGCGATTGCGCCGACGCCTGTAGCATTAGGAGCTACAATCTTACTGTTTTTATCAATATAGATTGCCTCGAAGGTTGAGGTTGCAGAGGTCTGACCTGCAACAATTGCAACGCCCTGGTCAGATGTGGTTGTATTGATAGATGCGCTCTTGAACTTAATATTCTTAACTACAGAATCGCCAATATAGGCAAAAAGTCCAAGTCTGCCTGCAGATGATTTAATGTAAAGACCCTCAATGGTATGTCCGTCACCGTCCAGGGTACCGACAAAGCGCTTGGCGGTGTTCTGGGGCCAGCTCTTAGCGGTATCTTCCCAGTTTGCCTTGGAGGTATCGTTAAGCACGATATCTGCACCAAGCTTGTAGTGATGTCCGCCGTTTAAGGTAGAGTTTTTAACAGCCGCAAAGCAAAGCTGCTTGCCGTTTTTAATGATATAGGGGTCACCGGCTGTACCCGAGCCCTCAAAGGTGGAAAAGTCTGTTACCCATGTGCCGTCCCAGATGGTGTCATCTACGGGAGGAGGTGTGGGAGCAGATGATGCAGGCTCTCTGAGAACGGGATAACCGCCATCTACCGTCTTCCAGACGTTATCAAAATCAAGGCCTGTCATATTGGTCTTGGCGGCCTCACCCTGCATCTGGGTTTTGGTTAAAACGGTGAACTGAGCTTCTTTAGCGTTTGTAGCTAAGAATGTTCTTGTATCGTTTGCGTTTCTGATGTAATAAACATCGGTAAAGGTTACGTTGGCGCCCATATTTGATGTGAAATGGGTCTCGTTTGTTGCGTTAGAGAGGGGGTGTGCCGAATCGTCAACAAAACAGTCGGTTACGGTATGGCCCTGCCCTTTAGCGCCGATATAACCTAAAATACCTGCCTCAATTCCCGGATAGGATGAGTGATAGGATTTAAGTGTGGTGTTTGTTACAGAGCAGTTGCTGATGGTGATTTTTCCTGTGGACTCACCACCGCCGACGATACCTGCAACACGAACTCCCTTGTCGGATCCGCCCTTACACTCGACAACAACGTTGTCAACCGAGCAACGGATTACCTCAAGGTTGGTGTTTGCGCCATAAGCAGAACCGATAATTCCGCCTACGCATTTACCGTAAACGTAAGAGTTTTTAACGTGCAGGTCGGAAATCTTTGTGGCGCCGACAACGTTGCCTAAAAGACCCGAATATGTACCCGACTTAACGTAAACACCGTAAACCGTGTGTCCGCCGCCGTCTACAACACCCATAAAGCCTGAGCTCTGTGAGGTGTGTGTGTTCCAAGGCTTAATACCCTTGGTATCCCAAGCCGCAACACTGCCGGATGAGCTGTCGGACGCTGCAGTTATAGCTGCCTGCATATCCTCATCGGTTATGGGGTTAAGGTAAATATCCTTTGTGATTTTGAAATATTTAATCTGAGTAGAGGAAACGTTGCTGTGAGCAACAATGTTTTCCTGTACCATCTTGAGAAGCTGTGCGCCGTCTTCGATTATGTAGGGGTCAGCCTGTGCACCTGTACCGCCTGCATAATTGTCGGCTTTTGAGCCGTCCCAGTAAACCTTATTTACAGTAGGCTCCTGTCCGCGAATAATGGGATAGCCGCCGTCAACGGTTTTCCAAACATTTACAAAGTCGAGGCCGACAAGATTGGTTTTTGCAGCCTCGCCCTTCATCTGATCTGCCGTGAGCAGGGTAACCTGTTTATCGTACCAGTTTTCAGATGTCTTTACGGTAGCATATACATTATCTACTGTAGGTGTGCGGGAAGTAGTTACAGGAACATTAGCGGCTGTAAAGCAGTTGCTAATGTTTTGGCTTCCGCCCCAGTGGGTACCGAAGAATGCACCGACATGGCTCGCGCCTATGTAGGTACCGAAAACTGCAGAATTGCTGATGGTAATATTCTGGTTGCTTCGGCCAACGATACCTGCAACACCCTTGATATTTGGAGCGTTAAGATAACAGCTTTCATCGATATAGATTAAATCGAAGGTTGCTTGAGCAGAAGCCTGAGCACTGATAATACCCATACCCTGAGCGCTGTCATCACTTGCTGTGTAGGTGTTGTTGATGTATGCGTTTGTAATTCTTACATTTTTAATAAGAGAGTCTCCGACATAAGAGAAGAGACCGAATCTCTTTTGACTGCCGTTAAAGTAAAGGCCGTCAATGGTGTGTCCGTCACCGTCGAAGGTACCAACGAAACGGAAGTCTGCCCAAACCCAGTTTTTAGCAGAATCCTTCCAATTTGCCTTAGAGGTGTCGTTAATTTTAATATCGTTGGCAAGCTTAAAGTACTTGCCCTTAAAAGCGTTGCTCTTATTTGCGGTTACGATATACGCTAACTGTTCGGGAGTTTCAACTAGGTAGGGGTCTGTCTCGATACCGCTACCACTGAGGTTAGAGTCCTTGGTTCCGTCCCAGAACTTCTCTACGGCCGCATTTGTAACGAGTGTGACCGTAAGCGTTGAGATAAGTATGGCGAATGCAACAAAGAGAGCCAGGCTCTTTTTAAACAGCGAATTTAAACTGATTATCTTTGGCATATTCATCCTCGCGTCCTTTCTTGGATTTTTGGGAGATGAAGCTGATTATTTAAGCTTTGCATTAAGCTTAGCAATATCGGCATTGATTTCGCCCTGATATTTATCAATTTCGGGAATAACCTGTGTAGGATCGGAATGAGCAGGCTTCTGGATATAGTCGCCAACTGCCGATTCTCTACCTGTAACGCCTGTTACGCCCGAGCCATAGCAGAAATAGAAATTCTTATTTGCGGTAGCTGTGGAGGTCAGCTTAAAGAAGAAGCTTTCAGCCTCCTTCGAAATAAATGCAGAGGAGGTATCGTAGTTGTTAACGTCGAGATAGTAGCGGAGGAAGATACCTGCGGCAACGGGATTCTTTGCTCCCTCGCAAAGGCCCCAACCACGAACGAATGAGGTTGCAGAAACATCGTTACCGTTCCAAGAGGGCAAATATGTAAATCCGATGTCGCTGGCCTTCATGCTTCTGAGATAGCCTGTCTTCTTAAGGCCGAAGGAGTGAAGGGTGGCAATACCTACCTTGCCCGAGGGGAACTGATTAAGGGCGGTGTAAATAGAGGTTGTGCTGAGCCAGCCTTCCTTAATACCTGTGGAAGCCCAACGCATAATGTCCTGGGTAACCGTATCCTTTGTTCCGTTTGTGAACTGACCGTCCTTCATACTGATAACGCTGGCGCCTGCAGAGTGGATAAGGCCTTCCAGGTGCACAGCACCGCCGATATACTCGGTACCGAGAGATGCAACCTGCTTCATGCACTTGGTCATGGTGTCAAAATTCCACTTGCCTGCCTCGTAATACTCCTCAGGAGTTGTCCAACCGTTGTCACGGAAAATCTTCTTATTGTAGAAGACCATATCCTCATCCTTCCAGATGTTGCCGACGGTATCTACAAGATAGGTTTTGCCGCCTACGGTGGCTAAATTAATGAGTGACTGGTCCCATATAGACTCTTCAAGATTGAGCTTTGCGGCATCTATTGGCTGAAGAGCATCAATACAATAAGGGAAGGTGTAGGTGGAGAAATACACGTCCGGTGCGTTACCGATTGCGATTTTGGCAAGTACCTTATTTGTATATTCCGACTCGGTCATAAGGTCAACGTTTACCTTGATACCGTATTTCTTTTCAAATTCTGCAACCACGGGGCCATCCTCATACTGAGCGGGATTACGCCAGGTTGCATAGGTGATTTCTGTTCCTTCATAATCCTTGGTAGTTACGTTATCGTTAACAACTGCCTCGGCCTTTGAAGGGGGCTTTTTATTGTTTCCTGAGCCGCTTGATGCATCCTCGGTGGAGCCGCCACAGCCTACAACAGAAACAGTCATAACTAAAGCTAAAAGTAGTGTTCCGATTCTAATTAATGCCTTTTTCATATCAATTCTCCTCATTTTAATTATTCAGCAAGCCAAAGTCCGCCGGTACCGGGCTTTTGGTAAAGTCTTACATAGTCAATATAGAACTCGGCGGGAAGACTTGAAAAATCAGATGGAATGTTTTTGGGCTGAAGGTGGTTGTTAAGACGGATAAATGCAGGATTGAGGAAATCCGTCATATCGTTAAAGCCGTCAAGCTGAACGCTCTTCTTCCAGTTGTAACGGTAGAACTCTTCGCCGTTAATATAAACTACCATTTCGGTAGGAGTCCAATCAAAGCCTATCGTTTGATAAACGTAGGAATTGTTCGGGTCTAATCTTAAATCGCTTTTTACGGGAGTTTCGACCGCACCGAGAGAGGAATGCCTGGTGTCCTGCTCGACCTTATCCACCCCTTCAATCTTGGCATCGTCATAGAACCATTTGTGAAGGTTGGGCTGGAGTGAGGTGTACTCAACTATATCAAACTCGGCAGAGAAGTTGGTGGGCTTAATATCTCCCCTTGGATAGATTGAGCTGACTACTGCATCGGTGCTGCAGGCACCCGAAAGCCAAAGTGACGGCCATGCGCCGGAGCCGAAAGGAATTCGGGCTCTCATCTCAAGATATCCGTATTGGAAATTCATATGCTTTTTGCCCTCTACGGTGTAGGGTGCGATTGCCTGGACCTGATTGTTATCGGGGTCAAACCAACGCAGGGCGGTCAGCTTTAAAAGTCCGTCCTCTACCCTCATAGCCTCAGGCTCACGGGAAAGCTTGAAGGAGCTTTCGGCGCTGATGCTCGTTGTAAGCTCCCATTTTGCACCGTCAAGCATATTACCGTCAAACTCGTCGCCCCATACGTATTTATATGTACCGTCAGCTCTTTCAACCTCGGCTGCAAAATCGTATTCACCGGTAAGGGTATTTATCTTTCCCTTTTCAAAGGGCTGTGCCGTAAACCAGGAAACAGCCTTTACAACTCCGTTAAAGTTACCGCTTTCGAAAAACAGCTTGGTGCCCGACAGTGAAACGGCATATTTATTTTCGGCAAGAGATGTTTTTTGTCGGTTTGTATCTCCGAGCAAAATCTCCTTGTCCTTTGCCGCAGAAGAATCCGGGCTTATGCCGAGCGATATTTCCTGCTTGGAAAAATAATCGACAAGCTTCTTTGCGGCCTGGCGAAGCTGTTCGTTTTTATCGGGATAAATAACCGTATATCCCTCCAGGCTTTCAAAGGCCTCGGCCTTAACGGTATATTCCGCCTTGACCTCATCTGTAGCCTCACTCGAAGCCAATTCACGCTCCGAAACATAGTCCCCGTTGCCATCCGTGTCAGTAGTAGGTTGTTTGTTACAGCCTCCTACCATCAAGCAAAGAGCGAGCGCCAACAGTATGCTGATAAATTTTTTCGCAATACTCATACCATCTTTCCTTTCATCTTTTGTTTTTCGCAGAACGGAGTAAAATTGTATAACAGTTACAATGCACAAAAATCTTTGGCACTTCTTCATAATAATTATATACTTTCGCCACCTTGAATTGAATATAGAATGCAATTCAAAAAGTCAGAAAAACAATTTGTATATTCTGCCAAAAAGTTCCTGTTTTTCATCTTTAAATCCATGTTTTTTTATTTCAACTCATATAAACAATTTAATATATAAAAAAGATGGCAGACACTTCTCAGTGTCTGCCATCTTTATATTTTCAACAGTTCTTATTGGATATTATCAGATAAGCGCCTTTACCATTTTTTGAGCCAGCTTAATATCCTCGGCAGGACTAACTCCTGTTTCACGCTCAATGGTGAGATAACCGTCGAAGCCACAGCTGCGCAGGGCTGCTATATAAGCCTTAAAGTCCACGTCGCCCTCGCCCAGAGGTGTTTCAATAAAATAATCGGCAACGTTAAGAGCCTCTATTCCGCCTGTAGCAAAATGGTCGTAAATAATTTCGGGGTCGGTCTTCTTAAGCATTTTACCGTCCTTGGCGTGGGTGTGTACTATGTACTTGCCCAGCAGTTCTACAGCCTCTACGGGGTCCTGGTCGGTAACCATTACGAAATTGGCGGGGTCAAGGTTTACGCCAACGCCGCAGGGAATGTCCTCCAGGAATGCCTTCAAGGTTTTTGCGGTTTCGGGACCTGTTTCAATTGCCAGGGTTATACCCTTATCGTGGGCATAACGGCCACACTCGGCCAGAGCGTCCAGCATAACCTTATAACGAGGATGGCCTTTATCGGCAGGAATAACACCGATATGGGTAGTAATAACCGAAACACCGAATTCCTCTGCCAGGTCGATTATTTCCTTGGTCATTTCAATGCGTCTGGGGTTATCCTCACCGTTCTGGAAGCCGTGGCCCCCCATATCGCCGCACAAAGCGCTGATTTCGAGATTGTTTTCCTTCAAGAGAGCCTTAATCTCGGCCTTTCTTTGAGGAGTGAGGGACCCGGGACTGAACTCCCCCGTGGTGGCGTATATCTGCACGCCGTCAAAGCCCAGTCTTCCTGCCAGCTTAATGCTGTCGTCAAGGGGAAGCTTAAAGCAGTCGGTAATAACACCTATTTTCATATAATCACCTTTTTCGATAATCACTCTACTGTTGCGAAGAGAGATTTATTATAAGCCTTATCCGAGCCTTCGGCGCAGTTGGCTATTTTCACGTTGTCGAGCCACATATTGCTGTTGTAGCCCTCAATAAGTATCTGGCCCGAGGAAACTGCGGCGTCGGCCTTGGCGGAAATAACCTTTTCCACCTTGCCTGTACGCTTGGCGCCGAACCAAACCTCAATATTATTATCCTTGCTGGTTATCTTGACGGTGTAACCCTTACCGCGGGCAATCTCCTCATCGTAGGTGCCCAGCAGTGTTACCTTACCGTTTATTACCTGGATAAGTCTTAAGGCAGAGTTGCCGCTGTCTTCACCAAAATAGCCGCCCTGCAGTTTCTTTGCGGCGTTGCCGAAGAAGAGCAGATAAACCGAGTTGTTGGTGGTGCCGTCGGCCGAATGGATAACAAACTTATCTACCGCCCAGGACTCAAACTCACGAACGTCGAACTGCCAGGAGAGGTCAGAAAGCTGGTAATCGCCTATAAGATTAGAGGAGGTTATCTGCTTTCTTTCGGGCTTCATAGGAGTCTGATACTGCAGGGTATTCTGCCAATATTTAAGGGAGCTGCCTGCGGTAAAGGGGAATTCGGTCTTGCCGTACATATCGTTAAAGTCCCAATTTACCAGCAGAGCGTTCTCGGGCAGAACGGGGAGGTTGGTGGTAAGCTGTTTGCCCTCTGCGTAGTTATAAAGCTTCATATCGTCCACAAAGAATACGGTATGGAAGCCCTCCATCATAAAGCCGCCCTTGGAAAGCACAACCTCTTCGGCATCGGCAGTAAGAATGGGGGTAGCAGGTGTGGTTGAGCCAACCTTCCACCAATAAACGCTGATATCGTTATCCTTGGAAATTACCCTTATATTATATGAGTTCAGCCTTCTGATGTCAACCTTGGCAGAAGCCAAAATAAGGGCCTTATTATTAAGCACTCTGACTAATCTTATGTTGTCGCCGTCTGCGGCATTACCCGAGCCGATAATCTCAAGATAAACCGAATCGCTGTTTGTATCGCCCTGACAATGGAACTTAAAGCGGTCGGTATTCCAGGTGACCTCGCTGGGTGTATAGGTTACCTGCCAGGAGAAATCCTTTGCTATGGCGCCCTCTGCCAGCAGGGGGCTGTAAAGCATCTTGTGGCCGTCGGTATCAAAGCGGAACCGACCTTCCTCAACAGCTGTGATTCCTGTATCGGTGGCGGCAAAAAGCAGGTCCTCAGCCTTATCGAACTTATTATCTATAAGTGTCTTTTGGGTGGTATCAAAGTCCTCGGCTACGTCGGGATTACTGAATACGAAGAAATCGTCCATAGTGAAGGTAGCGTCGGAGAGGTGGAAGTGGATATCACCGGAGGTTTCGGTGGTGCCCATAACCTTTAAGGTGGGGTAACTGGGCAGAGTGGTGCCGTACTTCCAGATATAGGCCTTTATAAGGTTGTCGGTAGCAGTGAGAACCACGTTTATCTTATCCCCTGCTACTAAATCGGTAGTGGTGCTGACCTGCTGACCCTCCTTTGCAGAGAGGCCGAAAGCCAGCTTGCCGCCGCTTACCCACATATTAAGGCGGTTGGAATTGTTAAGATTTGCCCAGCCTGTGGTAGAATGATAAGCAAAATCGGCATAGGTAGCAGTACCCGTAAGGTCGGAAAGGGTAAACTGGAAGCCCAGGGTGAAATCATTAAGGGTCCGACCGGTAAGTCCTGTTGAGGAGCCTATTTTACCCGAGGCAACCCACTTGTTTCTGTATATTTTAGAGGTGCCCGTATAAGCGGTATGCAGATTTACGGGGGCTGTCTTATTGGCGGCGAAATTACTGCTGTAAACCAAGTCGGTATCGGCAAAGGTGAAGCCTGTAACAGCCTGGATATCCTCCTTGGTGAGGTTTTCGTTATCGGTGATATTTACTACGTTTTCATAAACGAAGAAGTTATCTACCGTTACGGTAGAGGCCTCGGTATGGAAGTGCAGGTCACCGGAGGTCGCCTCGGTAGAGGTGATACAGAGGGTGGGGGCTGTGGGCTGAGCCTCGCCGCATTTCCAGATATAGGCCGCAATTTCCTTATCAATATAGGTGAGGACAACGTTAACGGTATCCCCTGCTGTGTAGGTTGATACCAGGTTTTGCTTGGCGCCGCCCTTGCCCGTAAGGGCGAAGGCCAGCTTATCACCGCTGCCGTAGATGTTGAAGCGGTTTTCGTTGTTAAGATTTGCCCAGCCTGTGGTAGAATGATAAGCAAAATCGGCATACCACCAGCTTGCGGTAGTATCGGTAACCTTTACCTGGAAGCCTGCGGCAAAGTTGCCCAGGGCCTTTCCTGTAAGGCCCGAAAGGCTGCCTACCGAGCCCTTCATCTGCCACTGACCTGCCACGATAGAGCTGGTGCCGGGATAGGCGGTGTGAAGGCTTACGGGAGAGGCCGCAGCGGAGTTAAAGTTATTCTTATAGGTGGGGGTGGCGGCTACCAGGTCCTGACCTGTTACTGCCTCCATAGTGGCGGGGCTCATTTCAGGAGCGCCGGATACCGAAAGGTCGTAAATTCTTATGTCGTCTATATAGGTCTTTTCGTTATAGGTTTCAAAGAAGATATTACCCTTTACGGTTTTTGCAGGAGTATTCAGGGTAAGGGTGGGGGCTGTGGGGCGGGCGGTGCCCTTTTCCCACATATAGACCTCGTCCTTGGTGGCGGTAGAAACCAAAACCACGTTATAGGTCTTAAAGCCGCTGCCCGTCTGGGACTGCATATTGGTGGTAACCTCGGTGCGCTGGGTGCCGTCCTTGCTTTCAAGCGTAAGCGTGAACTTATAGCCTGCGCCGTTCGAGAGGGTTAGGCGGTAGTTAAAGTCATTCTTTGCGGTACCTGCAGAACGGTAGTAAAGGCCGCTGGAGCACCAGGAATTCTGTGAAGAGAATTCAAAGGTGATAATCTGGTCACCCAGGGCAATATCCGACCAGCCGTTGGTATAAAAGGCGTCAAGATACTGGGCTCCTGCTCTGAACTGGGTAACCCATTTGCCGTCAATTACCGTGTTGGTGGCAATATTCGAGGTGTAGGGTGCCCCCAGGGTATAGGGTGTTACCCCGTTTGTGTCAAAGCTTTGAGCCTTAACGAGATTTTCCTCGGTGGCGCCAAGGGTGGCGGCCAGGGCATCAGCCGTGTTGGAGGCTTCGGCCACGGCAGGAACTGCGATGCAGATGCTGGTGGCTACAAGCACTACGGATAATACGACCGATAACATTCTTTTCATACTACACTACCTCTTTTCTGAAAATTTCGGTGTTTGTGGGAAAGGTTTCAAGCAGGTCTGCCTCAACACAATCGGCAACCTCTAATTTATCTACGTAGGTATAATACCTATCACTAACCTCTTCTGGGCGGCCTACGAGCAGGCTGTTCCGGGAGGCCCCCGTTATGCCCTGCAGACGCAGGGTGCCGAGATGAAAATATTTACATCCCCAAATGGTATGTTTGGATGTGGTCCCGATTTTTACCACGGTTTTATCCACAAGGGAAGAATCCCTTATGGTAAGCTTTTCAATACGACCGTCGGAGTCCCGCCAATATACCAGGCAATCCCCCGAGGTATCAACCCCCCGAAGGGTAATATTATCGGCAATAAGGCCCTTTGCAGACTCGATATTAAGGGGAATTCTCGCCCGTGTATCGTAAATCAGCAAATCCTTTATCGTGGTTTCACTTTCCTCATCGCCGCTTTCCTTTAGTCCGAAATAAAAAGCCGAATCACATCTGAAGCGTCCCGATGACAGATTTATACCCGAATAAATATTGCCTGTTCTGTAGGGTGCGGAAATATCAAAGCCACGGAAGGAAAAATTGGTAACGGTAACCCTGTCGTACATAACCGAAAAGGCAATAGAGGCCCAGTCAATTGCAAAAATGCCCGTGCCCACGTTATCAATTTTCACGTCCCTTATATAGGCCCCCTTTTGCAGGGGCAGATGGCTGCCGGTGTAGATAGCAACCCTTTCACCGAATTTTTCCTCCCCGGAAATCAGCCCATCCTTATAGCAGATGGTCAGTCCCTCAAGCTTTGAGGTCCAGCCCATATTAAATATAGGCTTTTGGGGGTCGTCAAAGTCGGCTACAAGGACGGTTTTGTCAATTCCTGCGCCTTTTATAAGGGCGCCACCCAGCACAATAGTGTCGGAAACACGGTATACCCCCTCGGGAAGGAGGGTAATATCACCGTTTAAAACAAAATCTGTCATAAATGTATTTACCACCAAATTTAGGTTGCAGGTGGGAGGCCGAGGCCCCCCACCTATTAAATTTTAGGAAATGAGGTCTAAAAGCTTCTGACGAAGCGCAGAAAGGTCAAGGAGGTCAACAAGCTTATCCTTGTTGAGGTCGGCGGTGCGGTTATTGTAGCTCACGTCGCCCTTATCAAGACCACGGTGAACCCTTACCAGGTCGCAGATGTCAACCTGTGCGTCGTCGTTGGCGTCACCGTAGAGGTACTCGGTAGCGGCAACCTCCATAGTGAACTGGTTGTGTGCGCCGAAATACTCATCTCTTACGGTTGAGTAATTTCTTACCTGAACGGTCTTGCCGTCCTCGGAGAAATAGAGCATTGTAACCAGACCTGTGGGGCCTGCAGAGTAGCTTTCATCGGTGCACTGGGGGTCAATAAGCATCTGGGTAACGGTGTTGCCGTTTACACCGGTAGCCTTCTTAACAACGACCTCGGTGGTGTTAATGTGACCCGAAAGCACCATGCTGACGTTGCTGTATTTGGATACCAGCTCGTTCCAGATGTCGTCACCGTTATTGGCGGTGGAATCGGTTCGACAATGGGTACCCGAAACGTTACCGTTATTCTTGTCGATATACTCGCCGTCGCTGTCAAGGTAGATATGGGTGGTGATGATAACGGTGTGGTTGGGGTGGGTCTTTATAAGCTCCTCTGCCCAGGCCAGCTCGGAATCAATGGCGCCCATATTGAGGTTAATTACCATATAATCAACCTCGCCTGCGGTGAATATCTTATAGCTGTTATTAATATCGTCGTTCAGGCAGCCGTCGGTCTGTCCCTTGTAGACCTCGGTCATATACTTGGTGAACTTTTCCTCGGAATCGTGGTTACCGCGAACCAGAGAATAGGGTACCTTGCCGTTAAGCTTGGCAATCTCGGTAGCGGCACGCTCCCACTCGATATCGTAGTCACGGTCGGTAATGTCACCAAGACCCATAACGTACTTAATCTTGTGGTTTTCGATGTTCTCTTCATCAGAGAGCCAATCGTAAAGGGCGGTAAACTGCTTGGGATAATGATAGTTCAGTATCTGGGTATCGCCCACTACTGCAAAGGAATAAGCATAATCGGTAGGAGCCTCGGGGTCGGTAGCCATATAGCCCCAGTTTACCAGGTCGTAGCCGTTGCTGCTGTTATCCTTAACCCCTGTGCCGTAGCAGCCTTCGAAGTCGTAGTCGGCAATAAGGTCTGCGGCAGAGGCAGAAACGTCTACCATATCGGCCTTGATTTCATCAACGGTACGAACATCCGAGAACATTGTAAGATTCTTTATCTTACCCTTGAAATAATACTTATCGTGTCCGCCACGGGTATCACGACCGATAAAGAGTCTATCCTCTACGTCGTCCTTATCAGCACCTATTTTATAATCTATAAAGGGCGAATTGGAAGAGTTAACCTCTGCGGGAATAGCGAGGGTCTGTACGATTTCATCACCGTTAAGACGGCAGGTAAGGGTGGGGGCTTCACCGTTTGCATTTTCAAGCACTAAGGCCAGATGCTCCCACTCGCCCGTTCTGACATCTATCATATCAAATGTAAGTTTTTTCCATTCACGCCAGGGAGGATTATACACAACATAAGGATTACCGTTGGCGTTAATTTCAAAGCTAAAGGTCCAATCCTTATCGGCATAGTTACCTAAAATGGTATTGCCTGCACCACCCGTAAATATGGTAGGCAGCTTGATGGTGGTTTCAATGGTCTTGGGCATATAGGTGTCTAAAAGCTTATTCATCCTATAGCTGCTTTCCATAGTGGTGTATACGCCGTCGCTGTCTTCAGCGGTAAGGTCGTAAACGTAGAAATTATCCAGCATTAGGGGATGACCGTAGAAGCTGAAATAGAAATCGCCCGAGGATGCTACCAGGGCATCAACTGTAAGGGTAGGCGCTGTAGGAACAGCGGTGCCTGCCTTCCAGATGTATGCCGAAACCTTGCCGTCAACGTAGGTCATAACTATATTGACCTTATCTGCCGTTGTTAAGGTGGTAGTTGTAGAGCTTTTTAAGGTAGATAAGTCTGTAGAATCAATATTATCGTTACCGTAAAGGTTGAAGGTTAAATTGTCGCCGCTTTTACTCATCTCCAGCACGTTATTGACCTCGCTACCGTTCCAGCCGGTGGTGGAATGATATACAAAGCGTGCGTAGGCGCCGGTGCTGCCAAACTCAAGCTGGAAGCCGTAGGCAAAGTTTTTAAGGAAGGGCATTCCCGTCAGACCGGTATTGGTACCGAAGGTACCACCTGTTACCCACTTGCCGTCACTTATGGTGCTGGAGGGGTTGAAATTCCCTTCATTGTAAGCATTAAAATATGTTGCAGGAACTGTGGTGGTGTTTTCAAAGTCGTTGGAATAAACCAGCATATCCTCATCCAGCTCATATCCCGTAGCCTGCGAGATATTTTCGGGATAAAGGGTGGTATCGGTCAGGTCATAAACGTAGAAATTGTCTAATTCAAAGGTACCGAAGGCAAGGTGGAAATAGAAATCGCCACTTGAAACTGCCGCGGAGCTAACCGTAAGGGTTGGAGTTGTGGGAACGGCTTCGCCTAATTTCCATATATATGTGTCAACAACCTGGTCAACGTATGTCATAATAACGTTGATTGTATCGCCCTGGGTATATCCGCTGACAAATTTTGGACTCTCACTGCCACCCGCATCCAAAGTGAACCCGAAATTGCTTCCCGATGCATACATATTAAGGCGGTGACCGTTATTTAAATTTGGCCAGCCTGTAGTGGAGTGGTATCCGAAATCAGCATAATAACTACTGCTTGTCACATTAGTTAAGCTAAACTGAAAACCGTAAGCAAAATTGGTAAGGTCTTCTCTTCCCAAAAGTCCCTTTGAGGTTCCAAGACGGCCTGTGGTCTGCCACTTGCCGTCAACTACCGCATTACTGTCTCCCGTATAATTTGCACCCGAAAATGCAGGAGCAGGAACGGTAGTTGTAGAATTCAGGTCATTTTCATAAACCAGATTTTTATCATTTAAATCCAGACCTGTGGCGGTCTTCATATTTTCGGGAGATACTGCGCTTAAATCGTAAACCTTGATATCGTCTATAACAGCTGTATCCTGATAGCTGTAGTAATACATATCACCGGTTGTTTTGCTGGCAGTAGTAATCTGCAACGTGGGAGTATCGGGCATTTCTGTTCCTTTTTCCCAAATATAGGCAGCATCTATATTGCCCTTACTTACGAGAACAACGTTAAAAATCTTCCACGATTTGTCAGTACTATTGTAAATTATAGGTCCTGCACAACTACTATATTCTGTTGTGGTGTTGCCCTTTTTTTCTAAAACAAAGGTAGATGCATAACCCGCTCCTGATTTTAAAACTAACCTGTAGGTAAATGCATTGCCGCCTCCGCTGGTGGAATGGTAGTAAAAGCTACTGCCGCCCCAGCCTCTGTTAGAAGAAAACTCAAAGGATGCAATAAAATCACCAAGCTTTTTGCCTGTAAAGCCTGTTGTAAAAGCCAAATCCTTATTACTTGCCGCACCGACTACCCATTTACCGTCGGTTACAACGTTGGTATTTTCCAGTACGTTTCCGGCTGTTACCGTGGTGGCTGTAAACGGAGTTACACCGTCGGTGTCAAAGCCTTCCGACAGGATAAGGTTAGAGCCTGTTGCGCCAAGGGTGGCGGCCAGGGCATCTGCCGAGGTGGTATCGACGGTATCTGCCGCCAGGGCGGGGGTGAGGCTTACGCACATTCCCGTAAGGAGCAGGGTTGCCGATAAAATTACTGCTATAATTTTTTTCATAACTCGCATAACCTCTTTCTTGAAAGTTTTTATATCAAATATGCTTTTGGCATATTAGTTTTAAGCCTTACTCTTACGCTTTTTTATAAGGGCCACGATAAGGATAATTCCGATAACCAGAACTGCCGCAGCGGCAAGTCCCAAAGAGGCGAAGAGCAGTATTTTACCAAGGCTTGAGGACTGGGCATTATCAATCTTGTCGTCCTCCATAGTACGGTTATCCTCTTCCTCCTCGATAACGTCACGGTTATCCTCCTCTTCCTCCTCCATACCCTCTACCAGGGTGGAAACGGCGGGGGCGGTGCCGTCAACGTACTCGGTTATTTTAACGTCATCCACGTCAAACTCGGTCTGCCAGCCGCAGAAGCCGAAGTTACCCTCGTCACGCTTGTCGGAGGTAACGGTAGCTACCACCTTGCCGTCCAGCACCAGGGTATATTCATCCCCACGGCCGAATATCTGCACGGTGTACCATTTATCGGAGGCTATTCCGCTGTCCTCATAGCTGCCGAAAATCTCCTCCTCATTCACGCCGTCGTTAAAGGCCAGGCGGGCGTGGTCCTCGAAGAAATCGGCCCTGTAGGCATTTACGTTCCAATCGGTATGGAAAAGCACCATACAGTAGCTCCACATTCCGTTGTGAATGGTCTGTCTGAGCTTGGCCTCAAAATCGAAATCGGCAACGTAGGGGCCGAAGCTGGAGAGGCTGTAACGGTTTTCATCGTATCCGTAAAAATGGAGATAATGATTGCCGTCTTCGCTTAAAATTTCGTTTTTACCCGTTTTTTCCGAGGTGGGCATAATATCGGTCTCGCCCTTTTCAAAGTCCTCGAAATAAACTACCTCACCCGTGGCGGTATCTGCTGCCATAGTGGGTATTGCCGCCGCAAAAACCAGCAGCAGGCAAAGGAAAACAGATATAAGTTTTTTCATTTTAGCTTCACCTCACTATTATTCCTCTTCAATAAGATAAAGGGCATTGTCAGAAAGTTCACTGTCTATGCAGGCAGGCTCTTCGGCGGTAACCCCTGCAAGCTCGGTATAGCCTACGGCGTATTTCAGCTTACAGCCCTCTATGGTGACACCCTTAAGAGAATCGGTGCCGCCGCTTCCCGTAAAGGTGAATATTCCCTGACCCTTACAGCCCGTAGCGGTTATCTGGTTAAAGATGCTACCCAGGCCTGCGTCACAGTTAAAATCAAAACCGCAGTAGGTGGAATTTTCTATTCTGATACGGTTAAAGCCGCAGTTGGTGGTACCAAAGCCGTCGGAGGCGTCCGACCTTACGGCGGTGCCCACGTGGCTTATGGTCACGTCCTTTATTCCTCCGCCGGGGCCAAAGGCGATTGCGGCGCCGCACATTACGGCCACACGCTGACCCTGCTGCTCACTGCCGTCTACCAGGGCCGAGTCATAGCCCAGGCTCATATCGTAAAGGGTGGAGCTGCCGCCCAAATACAAAATAGGCTTGGTTTTATCGGTCATAGTGCTGATAATTTGGGTTGCCTTTGAGCCGTCACCAAAGAAATTCTGATTGTTAAAGGGTAACGGTCTGGAAACCTTGTAAACGCCTGCAGGAACGTATACCCCGATATTTTTCTTTATAGCCGCCTCAAATGCGGCAGTATCGTCGGTATTATCGTCGGGGGTGGCGCCGTAATCCAGCACGTTGGCGTAGCCTGCTATCTTCTCACCGCTGGTAAGGTCTGCAGGGTCTCCTACCTGACCGTAGCCCAGGGTATCAACGGGACCCTTTTCGTCACCGAAGAGGGTGACGGCCAGAATACCCGTTACAAGGGAAACTGCCAACAAAACCGATGCTATTATAAGAATTATTTTTAAATG
The DNA here is from genome assembly GCA_017623235.1 of Clostridia bacterium. GTDB lineage: Bacteria > Bacillota > Clostridia > Oscillospirales > Acutalibacteraceae > SFWF01. The sequence goes on from JAGAPN010000050.1 coordinate 50,353, forward strand.
TCTTTTCACATCAGTTCTCCTTACTCCAATTATTTCCGTCCCAGACAAGGCTCTGACCCAGGGTGGTATCGTAATACCTGGTATAACCTGCGCAAAGGCGTAGGGTGGGTCTTTCGGCGGTGGTGCCCCCTGCAGGAAGCTGACCTATCTTCTTAAAGGTAACGGTATCGGTATCGGCCACAAAGCTTTCATATCTGGCCGAATCGTTCTGGAAGGTGAAGGGCGCGTAATTATTAACGGTAACAAAATACTTGTTTTTGCTCTGCTCATTTCTGCTTATAAACTTAAAGGATGCACCAACACCCTGGGCGATACCCCTTACCACAACGTTGGCCTCCTCTGCATCACCTGCGGCGGCTGCGGGGTCGTTAATACCTCTGACGTGGAAGTTTTCAATCTCAAGCTCGCTGTCACCGTCGGCGGCATCGCCAAGGGCGATAACGCTGCTGTTTTTATTGTAATTTCTTGACCACAACACAGTTATGGCGCCTATCCGGCCGCTTGTGTTTGCGATATTAAGGTATCCGTGATTATCCAGGGCGGTGTTTACACCCTCAATATGCAGGGTGGTTACCTTAAGGTTATTACAGTTTTCAAATACTACGGGGCGGTTTACGTTGACGTGCTCTACGTTTAACTGCTCAATGGTGGTGTTGTCGCAATTTTCAAGGTAGAAGGCGCAATCCGCAGCCGAAACTCCCTTGTAAACGAATTTTGCCTCGTGGGCCGATTTGTTCTCGGCCACGTTGGTGATGTAGTCGATATAAATATTGCTGAAACGGTTGTTGTCACAGCCCTCGGCTCTGATATCAATGCCTCTGAAATGGCCCATTGCACGGATGTTTTCCACCGTCATTCCACAGGCGGCGGCCTTAAGGTCGGCAGGGGCGTAAATGCAGGTGCCCATATCGCCGAAGGCCACGCTGTTTATAACGGTGCCGCTCTGCACGGTGCCCTTATCGGAGGAGAGCCATATACCTACGTACTCTCCCTCTCCTGCGCCGTCACCCTCGCACTTATTATAAAGATTAATGTGGGAAATATCACATTTACCCGATATCTTTAATACGGGGCCCTTATCCTCCCCAACGTATTTAATTGTGCCGCCGAAAACGTTCTGGTCGTGGACCGTAAGGCTACGGCTTATGGAAACGCTGCAGCCTGTAAGGTCAAGGCTCTTGCCTTCATCCAGGGCGTCCTGCAGGAGCTGATAGGCCTCATCGGGTGAGGTTACGTCCTTTAGCAAACTTTTCATCTCTATAAAACCCCTTTCGGAAAGCTTAACCTGGGCGCCGCCTATGCCGCAGCCCGTAAGCAACAGACACAGACAAAGTACGGGGGGAAGCAGTTTTTTAATTAATCTCATTTCCATTCCTCCCCTGTCCAGATTACGGTCTTGCCCAAGGTCGTATCCTTATACTCGGTATAGTAAGGGCAAAGACGGGCGGTGGGACGAAGGGCGGTGGAGCCCTCGGTCCTTATCTGACCCTTTTTTGTATAAATAAGATTTACGTCCGAGGTGGGGAAGGCACGGTATACCTCCCTTTCCACCTGGTCGGCATCGTAATAATACTCGTTAACGGTAACGTAGAAGCGGTCGTTCTCTCCCGAGGCCCTCTTAAAGTAGGTAAAGCCGCCTGCAAAGGTCATATTGGTGACGTCGGCAAGGGTAAATTTACCGATATCTATATGATTCATATAACGGTTGCCCTTTCTGTAGAGGTGGGAGCCGCCGATTTCAAAAATGGTCTCACCGCTTTCCACCTTAAGGTCGTTTACCGAGAAATGGTCGATAACGCCTGCCGACTCGTTCCAGTAGACGTAGGCCTTATCCTTTTTGCTGATAAGGGAAACGTTTTTAAGGGTTACGGTGCCCGCATCAATGGCGCTGATGCCGTCAAACACAAGGGGCGTTACCGCCCTGGTATCGGCCACGGTAAGCATATCGAGATGGGTTTCCGACTCGCCGCCGCCCAGTATCATAGCCGACTGGCAGGCGTATTTGCCCGAGGACAGGTAGATATTATTCATAACGTTACCCGTTCTGGAGTCGGAAATAAAGTCTATACCCGCGAAGGAGAAATCCTCAACGACGATATTTTCCATTGTTACCGAGAAAACGTCGGCCATAAGCTCCTTATCATCCTTACCGGGTGCGGTAAGACCCAGGTCAGAGGCCAGCTTGCCGTTAACGGCATAAAGGCCTGTGCCTACGTTGGAGAACTTAACGTTGCGCAGATAGGAGCCCTTCTGCAGGGTCATTGTGTAGCCGCCGAAGAGGCCTACACGCTCGCCCCTGGCCTCCTTGCCCGTAACCAGACCCTCCTTATAGCAGAACTGAATGTCCGAGATAGAGGTCTTATAGCCCGCCACCACAATGGGCTGGCGGGGGTCGTCAAAATCGGCAACGATAACGGTTTTATCCATACCTGCGCCCTTTATGGTGCCGCTGTTTAAAATAATGGGCTCGGTAATGACGTAGGTGCCTGCAGGAATATAGATAACCCCTGCCGAGGCCTTTATTGCGGCATCGTTATCTCCGTGGGAGATGGACATAATTCCAAGATTGTTCATTCCCTGATATCTGCCGCTGTTTTGAGCCTGGGCTCCCACAAGAAGCATTGAGGTGCCCATTACAATTAACAGACACAGTACAAGGGAAAGGGTGCCAAAAATTCTTTTTTTCACTATAATCCTCCTTAGCCAAAGCATTCAGACCCGAACCCGATTTTGGAGCACGAATTTTTCAGCTTTGTACGTTTAAAATACTCGCAAATTTAACCTACAATACCTGTTTTATCTATGCTTTCGGTAAACAGCCTTTGCAGAAACATATATACCACCAGCATAGGGGTTATAACCAGCAGACAGCCTGCCTGCATACGGGTAACTACAAGATAGGGGTCCTCCCAGGAGTTAAGGCCGTTACTGCGAAGGGTATCGGTAAGGGCGGCCAGGGCTCCGTTAAGGGAAAAGACGTCGGTAAAGAAAAGGTTTGTGGTGTAATAGTCGTTCCAATACCAGACAAAGGAGAAAAGCACGCAGGAAACTATTGCTGCCTTGGCGTTGGGTATCATAACCGAGATAAAGGTTTTTGGTATGGAACAGCCGTCTACGTTGGCGGCATCCTCCAGCTCACGGGGCAGACCCCTAAAGAACTGCTGGAATATATATATGAATAGGCCCGAGCGCAATCCCTGGCCGAAGGCGGCAGGGATAAGCATTGTGCCGTAGGTGTTAAGCAGGTTTACCGTAAGGGCCTTGCCCGTAAACAGACCGATTATTGAGCCCAGCCCTAAAAAGTCAAAGTTTCTGAACTGGAGATAAAGGGGGGTAGCGATACACTGCACAGGCACGATAATGGTAAAAATGCAAAGGAAGAAGATAAGCCTGCTGCCCCTGAATTTAAACCTGGCAAGGCCGTAGGCGGTGCAGGCGCAGACCGCGACGTTAAGGGCGGTACCCAGCACCGACATCAGAAGTGTGTTCATGAAAACCTTGGGATAATCCATAAGCCCGAAAACGTCCTTAAAGTTTTCCAGGGTGAAATGTAGCGGTATCCAGATAACGGTAGGGTCGTGAAGGTCCTCCGAGGTTCTCAGCGCCATACTTATCATATAAAGTATGGGGTAAAGCACCACGAAGCACATACACACCAGAAAAACACCCTTAAAGAAGGATACCGTAAGACCGGGGCCCTTATCCTTTAAAAGAGAGGTCATATTCACTTTTCTGATTTTGTCTGACAGACTTCTCATCATAATTAATTCACCGTATAGACCACCAGACGGTCAACCACCAGGTAGATAACCGCTACGATAGCCAGAATAATGATAAAGTAAACGAAGGATATTGCCGAGGAATAGGAATATTCAAACTGACCTATAAGGGTCATAATATACTGAATAATGTTGTTGGAGTAATCCGACAAAAAGTCGATAATTGTATAGATAAGGTTAACTATTAAAATGGGGGTTATGAGGGGGAAGGTTATATTCCAGAAGCTTTCCCAGGCGGTGGCGCCCTCCACACGGGCGGCCTCGTAAAGCTGGGGCGAAACGTTCTGAAGGGCGGCAATAAACAGCACTATCTGCAGTCCTGCCTGCCAGGTAAGCTCAAAAATACCGCTGACTATACCCATATAAATACCGATAATTTCGGTAGAAACCCCTGCATCCAGCAATATCTGCTGGAAGGAGAAGGATTGGAAAAGCATACCCGTGCGGCCGCCCGACATAATGGACTCCGACATAACGTCGCCGTTCATAATGCTCATAACAATGCCGCCGGAGCCTGCAATTACGGGAATAAAGAATATGGCGCGTACAGCCGCCCTGCCGTGGAATTTCTTGTTAAGCAGAATGGCAATAAAGAGGCTGAAGGCCAGAATAATGGGAATTCGGTAGAGCATCTCGGTAAGGTGGGAGGTCAGCATAGGCACGAACTTTTCATCGGCCACGAAGATATTTTTATAGTGGTCGAAGCCCGAAAATTTCATACCAAGATAGCCTACCTCTACCTTAAGAGAGGAGATAGAGTACATAAAAAGCTCTGCCAGGGGGCGGAAAAAGAAGGCAATAAAGCCGATTATCCAAGGCAGGGTGAAAAGAAATCCTGCCAGGGTACGCTTTTTCTCATAGGATAAGGGGCTTCTTTCCCTTTTCATTTACCTTCCCTCCGCTTCACTTATAATATATCCTTGGGCGGCGATAAGCCTGCCCTCATACTCGTAATCCTGACGAGTGTAGTTTACAAATACCTTGGCGCCGTTTTCATAGGTGGTGCAGGTGACGCCGTCGGCCAGGTATGTGTGATGAGTTATTCTGCCACCCAAGGTTACGTCAAAAAGCTCCTTGGTGATTTTGTAGTTTTCCACTACGGTATCCTTCCACAGGTCAAAGTCTGCGCTGTAAAGGCAGTCCAGCTCGGTACCATCCACCAGGGTGTTATCCTCGGTGATAAAGGAATAATGCAGGGCGCTGCCCGTTTCCAGACTTTGCAGCAGCATTTTGCGGCCGTCCCCTGCCAGATTTATGGGGTCACCGCAGTAGGTAAAGAGGCCCGACACCGCTAACTGATAGAAGGGCACGCTTTGGTCGGTTACGGTGTAGCCGTTTGAGGTCATAGGCAGGTTGACCGCCAGACCCGTAGCCTTTAAGGCATACTGCGGCGGAGCCTCAACCGTGAGGGTGGCGGATTTTGCCGTAGTATTCAGCAGCTCCTCCATAGCCTGCATAGAGGCCGACCTGGCCACAGTCTGCTTGCCGTAGTCGGTATAAACCGCAGGGGTGGGAAGATACAGCCCCTCAAGGCCGTATTTTTCTGCTCTGCCCACAATTTTTGATAATATTTTATTTTGAGCATCTACCCTCAGGAAGAAGGTCTTTAAAACGCTGTTATCCTTAACCAGGGTGTTACGCTTGAAGGCGTAATCTCCCGCAGGCATATTGGAAACGTTGCGGAGGGTATCACGGTATACCGAATAGCCCTTGCCCGATTTTGAGGCGCTGCCGTAAACCGCCAGGGGGTAAAGTCCGCCCCCCAGGGCCTCCACATTATCCTTTAAGGCCGTCAGTTCCCCAAGGGAGCCTATACTGCCGATAAGGGAAAGCTTGCCGTCGGCCTTTTTGGCCAGCTGCTCACGGGTCCACTGCTGTAAAATAAGCTGAACTCCCTCTACCTCCTCGGCCTTCAAAGTATCAACTATTTCCGATATATCGGAAAGCCTTGAAAGCCTTTGGGTAACGGTGAAGGGGATGCCTAAAATGCTCTTCTTTTTCTTTACGGCGCCGTAGAAATCCAAAAACAGGGCAGGGTCGGCGCTCTGCTTATACTCAAGGCCGTAGCTTTCGGTAAGATAGCCACGGTAAAGCTCCGCCATTGTGTTATAGTCGGCATCTCCGTCGGCCACCAGGCGGTAGCTTACCTGAATACCGTCAATGGCAATATCGTCCTTTTGATACATCAGATAACTCTGTGACCTGGCGGTATTTTCACCCAACACCACCGTATCGGTACCACGCAGGGTAAAATCGGCATAGCAGGTAGCGTAGGGGGTGTTTTTATAATTAGGAACGGCATTTACCGCCGCCTGGGCAGAGCCCTTTTCAATAATTGCAAGGGCTACACCGCGGCTGTTCTTGATGCCGTAAACGGGCAGGGCCGCCTTTTTCTCACTCTGGGGCTTGGTTACCACCGAGCTTAAGGCGTCACGACCGTATATCGCCACCCTGTAATCGGCGGCAGACTGACGCTGATTGTTAAAATGCATAAGACTGCCCGAGCCGTCGGGAAGAAGCATATAGCCCTCATCGTCGGGATGACCTGCCCCGAAATAGGGCAGCAGAGAAAGGCCGAAAAGGGTGGACTCCTCTTCAATTTTGTCCACCGGCACGGTGGCTGTAAAGCCATCATCGTTAAGGGTTATCTGCAGAGGAATCTTTATATCCAGGGCGGTGAAATTATAGGTTATCTCAAAGCCGTTCTTTATAGCCTTGAAGGTGGTGCCGCCCTTTCTTACCGACATAGCCTCGGAGTTGCTTTTTGAAAGCAGCTTGGCGGTGGCGTCGTAGCTGTTTATAAGCAGCAGGGAGCTTTGCTCCATCTTAAATACCGCCGAGGTGGTGTCCTCTTCCCTGACCTCGGGATTGCTGTACCAGCAGGTGCCGCTTTTTATATGCTGAAGGTAAAATTGGCCGCTTTGCTTATTGGCAAAAAGGTAAAAATCATTGTTGGAGGCTACAGGCTCGTAGCCTGCCGGCCCGGAGGGTGCGTCGGCGCCGACGGTGGCCGAAACGCCTGCAGGCAATACTGCCGTCAAGGCTATAAGCATAACCAGCACGACCGCCGAAAGCTTTATAATCGACCTTGTCATAACCAAAACCTCCTTTTAAAAAATTATCTTCGATACATAAGCTCGTTAAATATTGAGTTTACAAAGGAAACCAGCTGCTCTATAAGGGAAATGAAAAGCATACCTATAAATATTACAAAGGCCATTCCGCAAAGGGTTAGGAAGAGGGACTTAAAGACCTTGCCGAAGGTGTACTCGTGAATTTCCCTTAAAACAAAGACCAGCAGGAAGACCGACCACAGCAGGCCCACAACCTCAATAATGGTCAGAAAGGCTCCCTCATCGGTAACGGTAAAGTGGCTGAGGGCCACCGAAACAATCACCGATATTACATAGGGCAGCAGAGCGTAGGCCGAGGAGCAGTAAATCTCCCCTACCCTACCCTTGCCTGCCAGCAGGGTGGTAACGGCCCAGTTGATAACCACAAACAGCAGGAAAAGACCTACCGTGGATACCAGCTCAACCAAGACGTTGAATCTGTCGGGGTCGTTATAATTAAATATGAAAGCGGTAATCTGTTTTTTTGCGACCGATGCCCCAAACCACAGGGCAAGCACCCCTGTAGCCAGCTTATAATTCCATTGTTTTTTATACTTTATCTCCCCTATTTCATCCGAGGGGTGGGTCATAACCCTGAAGAAGGATTTAAGGGTAGGAGGCATTGACGCCTTTTTACCCTTGCCAAACCTTTTGGTAAGCTTTGTTATTACAAAAATGGCCGCCGCCAGAATAACAATGCCGCTTATAACGTAGGGAAATACCTGTTTGATAATGATACTGCGGTATTCCTTAAAGCTTTCGGAATATTCGTCCCTGTTATTGGCCAGCTTAAAGCAACGCATAGCCTCGGCGTAATTCTCCTCGGCAAATTCGGCCTTACCAAGACCGTTATAGGCCAGCTCGCAATTTGCGTTTTTACTTAGCACCTCATTCCACACCAGACGGGACTGGGAATAAAGGCCCTTGTTAAACAGCACGGTACCTTCCCGCAGAAGGGCGCCGTATTCGGTGGTCTTTAATACTGTAAAACAGGCGCGCTCGCTGTCCAGCACCAGCAGGCTTTCGCCCTGCTCGTCAATGGCGCAGGGAGAGGCGAAAAGGCCTGTGCCGTCACCCTTTCCGCCGAATACCGTTACCAGAATACCGTCCTTATCGTATTGGAAAACCCTGCCTCTTGTGTTGTCTATTGCGGTGATAAAGCCGTTTTCGTCCACACACAGGTCCACAAAGGAGGTATCCTCTACCTTGCCGAGAATGTATGCGCTTTGCAGGTCGCCCATATTGCCCTTTTCGGCCAGAACGTTACTGCCCAGGGTGTTGATTCTTCTGATTTCCTGGGAGGTGGCGCCGCTTGTGCAGGTGTAAATGAAATTGTTTTTATCAATATCAAAGCCGTCGTACTGTACGGGAATATAACGGGAAAGCTTGCTTTTCTGCTCCTCGGTCATAAGCTTGCGGAAAAGCTGGTCGGCCACCATTTTGGCCGTTACCTTAACGTCGTTACTGCCGAAGAAGGTAATAAACTCGCCCTGCTGATTATAAACCAGGGCGCCCAGGTAAAAACCCTTTATCATAACGAACACCGTACCGCTGTCGCTTACCAGCACACGGGAGGGCTTAAACTCAAAGGTGTCCTGCAGCAGGTCGCTTTCGGGACGGGTAAACTTGGCGGTAATATTGCCCTCTTTATCGGCCTTAACCACCAGACCTGCCTCCTTAAGGCAGATATAACTGTTACCCTCTTTATCTACAAAGATGCCCTCGGGGGTCTGAAGGGCCAGGGGGGTGCCCCCGTCACTAAGCTCGGTAATAATACGGGTGACCTTATAGCTTTCATCCAGGCAGATAACACGGTTATTGCCCGTATCGCAGATATATACCGAGCCGTCGGCCGCCACAAAGATATCACCGGGATTCTTCATTGCGCCAACGCCTAAATCACCGCCGAAATAGGTCTTATCTACAGTGTAGCCATTCGGTGCGGAAACGGCGTTACCCCAGTAATCGTAGGTATAGGTTTCTGCCGAAACCGAAACCGTGCCGAAAAGCACCGCAAATGCTAGCAGAAAAATTAAAAACCGTTTCACCTTCTACTACTCCTTAATAGCTGCATTGGCCATTGTTTCCATAACACCGCTTTGGGTGAGTATGAAAAGGACAATGGGGGGTATCATAAGAAACACCGTAGCGGCAGAGCCGGCGCCTGCCCTGGCAATTCCGTTGCCTGTAACTATCTGGCTGATCATTGTAGGCAGAGGGCGCAGGTCCTCACGGAAGATAAGTATACCGCTTTGGGCGTTCCATATAGCCTGGAAGGCAAAGATAATAAGGGTAAGCCAGGCAGGCTTTACGTTGGGGATAATGATTTTAAAGAAAACCTTAAACTCGTTACAGCCGTCGATGCGGGCGGCTTCTATAATAGCCCCGGGTATCTGCTCCATAAACTGCTTCATAAGGAAGACCGACATAGTGCCGCCCAAGGGGGGCAGTATCATAGCCCAATAGCTGTCGACGAGGCCCATTTCGGAAAGAATTATGTATATGGGCAGTTGGGTCACCGTGGTGGTGAAAAGCAGGGAGGTAACTATAACCTTAAAATAAAGCTCACGGCCGGGGAAATCTATTTTTGCCAGGGGGTAGGCCGCCGCCGAAGAGAAGAATACCTGCAGTACGGTATAGCAAACCGAAATGAAGATACTGTTGAACAGATACTTTGTAAAGGGTATTCTGCCGTTGGCGCAAAGGTCGATAAGGTCGGTAAAGTTGTCTAAGGTTGGGTTTCTTACAAAGAAGCGGGGCGGGAAAATGAAAAGCTCGTCAATAGGCTTTATTGCCGTAACCACCGCATAAACCAGAGGCAGGGCCAAAAAGGCGCCTACCAGGGCCAGAATAACCCCTATAAGAATATTGCCGCCAAGGGAACGAATATGGCGCCTGGCACCCGAAGAGGTGCGCATTCTGCGAAGCTTTTTTTCTTCGCTGATATTCTTTTTTTCTTTTTTCAACGTCGCATCTCCTCTCTGGGTTTATTTGAGGGCAAATTTAGGTGCCTACCCTCTCAAGCACCAGCATTATAAGTTTTTTGGTAAAATACATAAACAGGAAAAGCACCGTAGCCAGCGCGCAGCCGTAGCCCAGCTCAAACCTTACGTTGCTGACGTCCACTATGTGGGAAAGCAGGGTCTGGGTGGCGTACTGTGCGTTAGAGGAGCCCATTATGGTAAAGGAGGTAACAATCTGCATTACCGCACCGAATACCAGCTGGGGCTTCATACTGGGCAGGGTGATATACCAGGCCTCCTGCAGACGGTTATCAATACCGTCTATCATACCCGCTTCCACAAGGGAGCCGTCAATACACTTAAAGCCCGCCAGGAAGGAAAGGAAGCCGGTGCCAAGGCTGGCCCAGAAAATCTTTATAATCATAACCAGCATAGCGTAGTCGGTGTCGGTGGTCCAGGCAATAGGCGAGCTGATGGCGCCGAAGCTGATAAGCAGGCTGTTTATAAAGCCGTAGGCGTCGCTGCTGAAAAGATAATCCCAGATAACGCTGGCCTGGCCTGTCAGCACGGGGGCGTAGAACACAACGGTGGTGAAGGTGCGCACAGGCTTGGGCAGGTCGTTTATCAGCCAGGCAAAGACGTAGCACAGCAGATAGCTGGCGGGGCCTGTGACAAAGGCCACGATAAGGGTGTTTTTTATGGATTTGATGAAAATATCATCATCGGTGAACATACGAAGGAAGTTCTGCCACCCTATAAATTGGGGCGGTGTGAGCATATTAAAGTAGGTAAAGCCCAGCACCATAGCCACCACCAGGGGCAGAAGGGTGAAAAGAAAGAAACAGATGGTATAAGGAGTAAGCAGAACGTAGCTCTGCCAATGCCGCTTTATTCTTGAAGAAAGGGAATATTCGCGGGGGGTTCTTCTCATCTGTTACTCATCTCCTATACCAAATTCATCACAACGTCTTGCAATTTCGTTGTCGGTCTGCCTCATCCAATATTTGAGGGCTTCTCTGGGGTTTTTGCCGTTATAAAGCACCGCCTCAAAGGCGTTTGTTATGTTACGGGCTACGTAATATTCGCCGGGCACGGTGGCCAGGGCTAAAGATTTATCTCTCTGGGCCTCCAGAGCCTTAAGCTCCTCACCCGACCAGGCTACCTGGGAATAGGCGCCCTTATCTGCGGGAGAATAGCGGCCTGCTATGCCGAATACCGATTCCAGCTTGCGGCTGTAGACCCGCTGGGTATCCCCTGCGGTCCACCACTTAAGGAACTGCCAGGCGGCCTCCTTATCCTCGGCATCGCTGAGGATGCAGGCCGAGGTGGAGGTGAGAATAGCGGTATTCTCACCCTTGGTAACACCGGGTATCTCGGTCATTTTCCAGAGGTTTCTGATTTCAGGCGCCGAGGCCTGAAGCTTATAGTAAAAGTCGTAGGTGATAATGGTCAGGGGCAGCTCACCCGTGCGGAAACGGTTGTAGTCGTCCTTGACGATGGGGGCACCGTACTGACTGTAGAAGTCGGTCCACATTTCGAAGGCCTTATAGGCTGTGGGGGATGTAAGCTCGGTAGCCGTAAGGCTTTCGTTAAATACTCTTCCGCCCATTTGCAGCACCAACAGGCTGAACATATCGGCAGGAAGGCCGATATTCATATTATTGCGCTGCAGCACCTCTGCCACGTCGTACATTTCCTCCCAGGTTTCGGGCGGGGTAAGACCCAGGTCGTCGAAAACGTCGGTACGGTAGAACATCATATCGAAGTTTACCGATTCGGGCAGGGCGTAGGTGTGACCCTTTATAGAAAAGGTGTCAAGTATGGTATCGGGATAGTTGCCCGTTACTTCACGGAAATCCGAAAACTCATCCAAAGGAACGATAGCATCTCTCAGGGCCAGGGAAACGGGGCTTAACCCACTAACCGAAACGTCGGGGCCGCGGCCCGAAAGCACGGCGGTTTCCAGAGTACCCTGCACCAGCTGGAGGTTAACCATAACCCCTGTGGAGGGCACGAAATCGGAGTCTATCATTTCCTTGATAATATCGGCCTGGTCACGGCCCGAGGCGGTCCACACGGTGATTACGGTGCCGTCCTCCTCGTCGTAGGTGTTGCCCACGGTGGAATAATCCTCCACAAAGGCGCCCAGGAAGGACTTTACGTGGAATACCAGAGTTTCAAGGAAGGGAGCCTTTATTTCGGGCAGCTCCTCCCCTTCGGGCAAAAGGTAGAGCTTATCCAGCTGGAGGCTCTGGGACTGGAGATTAAGTGACCAGGAGGAGAGAGAGGACACGTTGGAACGGAAGCTTTCAAGCTGTTCGGAGATAGCGTCCTGGCTCTTTATAAACTTTTTAAGTTGCTTGCAGATACGGTCGATAAGGGAGGCCTCGGAGCCTTTAGTGCCCGTAAGCTCATACATATCGTCGGAGATACTGCACAGCTCTTCGTATACTGCAGAAAAATTCTCTTTAAGCTCGGGAATGGATTCGTGGAGGTAGTAGTTTCTCCACATATCGGGGGTGGTGCCTGTAATTGCCACTATTCTGGAATAGCAGGCGTTAAGGGTATCTACACACATATCGGTGCGTAAAATAACGTCGGAAATAACGCTGAGGGTGGGCACCAGGGTAATGGTGTGTCTGCCCTCCTCCAGCCAGACGGCATAGTCGTCGGTACATACGCCGTTCCAGGCGGTAGTATAGGGAAAAGCAACCTGAGAAAGCTCGCTGTAGGGCAGCTCTCCGTCAATAAGCAGCTGCCTGTAGGTGGACATTCCCCTAAGGAAGTTCTGCTTATACCTGAAGCCAAAGCTGTAAAAGCCTGCCTTTTCAACCTCAAACTCCCAGGTAATTTCGTGGATACGGTTGTTCCAGGCGGCGCCGCCTATGTTGTTAAGACGGGTCTTTACGGGATTTGAGGGGGTGGTGGCAGGGTCGGCCCTGTCGGCGTTGGGGTAAAGCATTGGGGAGGTTTTGGAGTAGGGCTTTTCAGCCTCTATAACTATGGCCTCGCCTTTACCCGATTTGCCCGAATGCTCGGCGCTGTACTCCTCAAAGGAGATGTCCTCCTCGGGATTATAAAGTGTAATACCGCTGATAACGATAGGGTCCCTTAGGGCCTCAAGGGTAATGGTATGCTCCCCTGCCGTAAGATAAAAGGCGTAGGGGTCGCAAAATACCCCCTCGTCATCCTGGACGGGGTAGCTGTGCCACTGGGGCACCGCAATATGCTCGGGTCGAATCTGATTGCCGTTGTTATCCAGCAAAAATTCGTCCTTTTCGTAGTTAAAAATTCTGGGGAAGGAAATTCCTGCGCACTCGTCAAAGGGCAGCTCTCCGTCAAGGGTGAAGGCATATTCCAGCACGGCGCCCTTGCCCTCTACCGAGTAGTAATCTACCTTTATGCAGTAAAGGCTGTCGGCAGGCAGGCTGACCTTAAAGGTGGCGCTGCCACTGCCGTTTTTCCAGATAAGACAGTTCTCTCTGCCCTCAAAGGCCCCTATCTCAATTCCCGAATCGTCGGAAAACTCGGCCGAGGTAAGGTTTAAATTAATCTGTTCTCCTCCGACGGGGGTATCCTTATGGGTCCTGCTGTAAACGAAATAGGAGGATTCCCCCGAATATTTGGCAAGTATTTCTTCTGTCGAGGGCTGTGCGGCCGAGGCGGTAAAGCCGACGGGCAAGGCCAGCGCCGCCGCCAGGACAAAGGCCGTCAGCGCCTTGACTTTGCGGTGAAAACTCATAGGGGTATCCTCCTTTCCGAAAAAAATAAGTTTTAGGGTTTAATACTCGTCTTCTGTGGCCAGCTTCTGGTTGGTGGCGTCTATCTGGGCCTGAAGAATGGGATATGTGGTCTCAACGTTGGTAGACCAGGGTGTGCCCCAATCAAGGGTGCTGTTGAACATAGTGAAGATTTCTTCCTGTCCGAAATTACCTACGCCTGCAACACGGCCCAGAACGGGAACCTGGTTTTTGCCGCTTTCGCACCACTCGGTAACCTCTTCAACGTCATCGGGATAATTGTAAAGGTCCTTATATTCCTGGTAAACCTCGCGGCCGTCCTCGGTATCCTGCAGCCATCTGCTTACGGCTGCCCAGGCCATTGCGCCGCCGGGATTCTTTGCGCCCTTACAGAGCCACAGACCCGAATAGTTAGCCAGGGTGTACCACTTATCATCCCCTGCCATTTTGGGGGCGGGGGCTACGCCGATGGTGCCCTCGGTAAACTTGTTGGCATAGGCCGATACCTGCCAGCTGGAATCTACCAGCATAGCGCAGTTGCCCTCCCAGATATCTCCGCCTGCGGAGCCAATCTGGTTAACCTGATAAAGCACGTCCATAAACTTGGCAATCTTGGGACTGCGGATGTTATTTGCAAAGGTGCCGTCTTCATTGATGGTGACGAAATCCTCGCCGCAGGACATATAAGCGTCTATTGCGGTAACTGCGCCGCCGTAAACGTCGGCCGTGCCGTCACCGTTGGTATCCTGGGTAAGCTCTTTTGCAAGCTCAAGGAATTTGTCCCAGGTCCACTGGTCCTTCTTGTAAAGCTCGTAAGGAGTTTCAAGACCTGCGTTTTCAAACATCTTACGGTTAAAATATGTACGACCTGCCGAGGTAGTTCTCACGTAGCAGTTGTAGTTAACGCCACGGTACTTTAGAGGATTCTCGTCAAGATAAGACCAGAAGGGGTCAGAGGTGTCGATATGCTTGGAAACGTCATCAACCAGGCCGTTTAAGATAAAGTTGGGGAAATCGGCCATTTTGAAGAAAACCATATCGGGGGATTGGTCAGACAGAATAAGCTGAATGGCCTTGCTGGTAAGCTCCTGATAGCTGGTACGAACAATCTCAATGCTGCAGCCGTATTTTGCCTTCATCTGCTTGTTGATAAAGCCAAGGGCGGTGGTGGGGTCGTCAAGGGCCTCCTGTGTGTCCCAGCAGAGCCATTGTACCTTGTCCGAGGCTATCTCAAGCTCGGGCAGGCTGGTGTTACCTCTGTCACCGGTTGCAGAGCCGTCGCCGCTGCCGCCGCAGCCTGCAAAGCAGCAGGCCACCATAGCCACAGCCATGAGGATACAAACAATTCTTCTTAACATACTATTTACCTCCTGAAAACTATTAAACGGGTCGTGCCTGGCACTAACCGATCATTAACAAAATATCCGTTGCAATTATTTTTCAAATGCTTTATAATTCACTTGAAAATACCAACGGGGGTGCATTATGAGAACCGAGCTGCCGTCAAAGAAGACAAACGAATCTCTTACCGAGTTCCACTTTGAGCATCTTTTTAAAATTTCCAGCTACAACGGCATTGACCTGCTGCAGTATTCCGACGTACAGTATGACCATTCCACCACGGTGCCGCCCCAGCACAAGCAGTGGTGTGATGAAATCACCTACGTCTATGGCGGACAGGGCACAATACTCCACAACGGACGTACCCTGGAAATATCCAGCGGACAGATACATCTCTGCAAAAAAGACGATATGCACCAGATTTTTAACGATAAGGGCGGTACCCTGCGTTTTTACTGCATAGGCTATCAACTATTTCCCGAAAACCCCCTCTACCAGCTGGCAGAGCAGGTGCGGGAGGAGCTGGGGCAGAGTAAAAACCCTATTATCAACGACACCTGGGAGCTGCGCACCGCCTTTGAGCATGCCCTGTTCACACTCTACGACCAGGAAAACAAGCAACTGTCGGAGCATATTGCCGTCAGCAGCCTAAACTATATACTGTCTGTTATACTTAACGGTTACCTTGGCAACAGAAACCGCAAAACAAAAAACATCTATTCAAAAGAAAATCTGCTATTCCAGATAATGGGCTACCTTAAGAGCAACATTTACGACATAGACGCCCTTAAGAAGATATCGGCGGAGTTTGGCTACAGCTACTCCCACCTGTCCCACTTTTTCTCTGAGGTTACGGGCAAAAACCTAAAGGAATATTTTACAAGCCTTCGGATGGAGGCCGCCCGTTCCCTGCTTATGGAAAACACCAGGGTCACCCAGGTTTCCGAGCTGCTGGGCTATTCCTCAATACACACCTTCTCCAGAGCCTATAAAGCCTATTTCCAGGTGCCGCCCAGTAACCCTAAGTAGATTATAAAATATTTTTCTTTTTTTGTCTTTATCATATATAGGTCTATATGTTAGCATTTCTTGCAATAACCGCCCCTCGGGGCCCCGCTAATGCGATTTGGAACCGCTAATGGTTTTTTGTGGCAAACTAACCATTTGTTGTTAATATCACACATATTATATACAGGTTTTGTATTTCATTAGTACACTTTTTATAAGCAATTAAAGGTTGCAAATTATTAGCATTTTTTATTATTATCCGCCCATTTTTCTAACACCACGAAAAATTGTGCATTACTATCTTTTTTACCACAAAATCTTGGGAGTTGATTAAATGAAAATACAATTTTCAGGCACCGCCGCAGCCGAGGGAATTCCCGCCCTTTACTGCCCCTGCGACACCTGCAAAAGAGCCCGTCTTTTAGGGGAATCGGAGCATCGCACCCGTTCCCAGGCCCTTATAAACGGCCGACTTATGATAGACTTTCCTCCCGAGACCTACGCCCACGCCCTGAAGGCAGGTATTGCCCTCGGAGAGGTTCATTCCTACCTTATAACCCACACCCACTCCGACCACTTTTACGCCAATGATATAGCTATGATCGGCGGGGTATTTTCCAATCTGCCGAAGGATGCCGAGGGGTATCATTTCTACGGCGGTGAGGAGATGGTGAAGTTAGGCGCTCCCTACGCTGAAAAGACCGAAGGCCTGGCACAGCTTCACACCTTGGAGCCCTTTAAAACCTACCAAATTGACGGCTTTTCGGTAACCCCCCTTAAGGCTAACCACGGCACCGCCACACCTTATATTTATATAATAGGCGACGGCCAAAAAACTATGCTTTACGCCCACGATACAGGCCTTTTTCAAGAAGAAACAGAGGATTATCTCTACAGAGAAAAGCCCTTTTTCGACCTGGTTTCCTTTGACTGCACCTGCGGCACCTGGCCGGATAAAAATTACGGCAGTCACCTCTCCTTCGGCAATATAAAGCCCCTGGCCGAAAGGATGAAAAAAGAGGGTCTTATCTCGGATAAAAGCATACTTTGCGTAAACCATTTTTCTCACAACGCCTCAGACGTTCTTTATGAAAGCAGGGAGGCTTACGAAAAGGAAGGCTTTATTATGAGCCGCGACGGCCTGGAAATAGAGTTTTAAAGCAAAAAATCCCGAAGTTTTACTTCGGGATTTTTTATACCTATTCTCTTCTGTACTCGGTGGGACTTTTACCAAAATATTGCTTAAAGGCCCTGGAAAAGGTGTAGATAGAGGAATAATTTAAAAGCTCGGATATATCCCCTACCGACATCCTCCCCTCCTTTATAAGCATAGCCGAAACCTCCAGCCGCCTTTGGGTGTAATACTGCATCAGGGTTTCCCCCGTAGTCTTATGAAAAACGTCGGAAAGGTAGCTATAGCTGTAACCGAAAAGGTCGGACAGCTCGCTTAGGTTATTTAAGCTGTAAATGTGGTTTCCGATGTAGTTCATCATCTGGTAACACAGCTCCTGGGAGGAACCGATATTAAGGCTGATGCCGCTTTTCTTTCTTCCCTCAAAATCTCTGATAACGTACCGCATTATCTGGTTAAAGGTTGACTCCAGCATATAGTCGGAGTGTTCGTCGTTTAAAAATATTTCCGATATGCCGTTGCCTATGAGGTATTCAATATCCTTATCGGTAAATACCCGCTTGGTGGGGTCGCTGTAATACCGCATTATCTCTTCAAACCTGGTCATCAGTCCCTTGTCGTCAGGCCATATAGACAGAAAATTAAACTTCAGCGGCGCCTGCTTATCGGTGTTGATTTCGTGTATATCACCGGGGAAGGAAAGATAAATTTCCCCCGCTTTTATAGGTACCGACACTCCGTTGGTCACCACAAAGCCCCTGCCGTCAAGAATCTGGGTAAGCTCAAACCAGTTTCTGTGAATGTGCCTGTCAATTACGGTGTCCCTGGTACAGTGGGTACGGCCAATCTGCAGCAGATAGACGTTACCCAGCTTCAGGGGCTCCAAAACGTAGTATTTTTCTATATGGAATTTTCTCGGCAGAGTCGCTTTTTCATTCATACTGTCACCCTCTTAAATTATATCCCGACCGCGTTAATTTGTAAATAAAATGTATAATTTTTTCTTTAAAAACCGCATTTTTTGGATAGTAATCTAAAAAAATGCTAAATAATTGATAAAAAATAGCCATTCCAATGCCCTGCATACGACTATATAATATAATCAGAAAAAATTATTTTTACAGGAGTGAATAAAATGAACAAAAAAGTTATTGCCGTTATCGGTTGCGGAAGAATTGCGCTTAACGCCCATTTCCCCGCCTTCAGCCAGATGGAGAACGTCCGTGTAAAGTATGCCTGCGATATCATTTTAGATAAAGCAAAGGCTATGATGGAAAAGTTCCCCTTCATCGAGTCGGTTATAGAGGATTATAAGATTGCTCTTAACGACCCCGAGGTAGACGCAGTTTACGTTATTACCCCCAACTATGCCCATTATACCATTACTATGGACGCTCTGAAGGCAGGCAAGCACGTTTTCTGCGAAAAGCCCATTACCGTTAACTACAAGCTTTCCTGCGAAATGGCCGAGGAGGCCGCCCGCCAGGGTAAAATTCTTAACATCGGCGTTTGCAACCGCTATCACAGGTCGGTAGAGATGCTGGAGCAGCTTAACCGCGAGGGCAAGTTCGGTAATATCTATCACGTTTATTGCTCCTTCCGTTCCTTCCGTTGTATTCCCGGTCTTGGCGGCGCCTTCACCACCAAGGAGCAGTCGGGCGGCGGCGTTCTTATCGACTGGGGCGTACATTTCCTTGACCTTATTCTTTACATTCTCGGCGGCGCAAAGCTGGTTAACCTCACCTGCGACTCCTACTGCGAGATGGCCAAGGATATGAAGGCATATAAGTATAACTTTATGTGGGCCGAGGATACCGCCGATATAGAAAACGGCACCAACGACGTTGACGACTATATCAGCGGTTACATCCGCACCGATAAGGCCAGCATCTCCTTCAACGGCGCCTGGGCGCAGAACATCAACAAGGATGAGATGTTCATTGATTTCCTGGGTGACAAGTGCGGCGCCCGCCTTACCTACGGCGGCAAGTTTGAGATTTACGACGGCGCCACCCTGGAAATCATCAACCCCGAGTACGATATCCCCGATATGTACCTCTGTGAGGATAAGGCCTTTATTGAGTCGGTTGAAAGCGGCGAAAAGAACCGTAACCACATTGAAAACATTCTTGAAAGCGCCAAGCTGTTAGACGCCCTTTATCAGTCGGCCGACAAGAAGGGAGAAATAGTGCTGTAATATGAAAAGCATAGGTTTTGTTGATTATTATATAAGCGAATGGCACGCCAACAACTATCCTGCCTGGATAGAACAGGCCTGCAAGGAAAACGGTCTCGACTACAAGGTACAGTACGCCTGGGCCCAGGTTGATACCTCCCCCGTTGACGGTGTTACAACCGATAAGTGGTGCGAGAGCTTTGGGGCCACACGCTGTGCCACCCTGGAGGAGCTTTGTGAGAAAAGCGACGTTATCGTAATTCTTTGCCCCTCCAACCCCGAAAAGCATCTGGAATTTGCCAAGGTGGTGCTTCCCTACGGCAAGCCTACCTACATAGATAAGCCCTTTGCCGACACCATAGCCGATGCCGAGGAGATGTTCGCCATCGCCAAAGCCCACGGCACACCCTTCTTCAGCTCCTCTGCCCTGCGCTACGCTACCGAGCTGGACGAGGTAGAAAGTCCCCTGGCGGTTTCCACCCTGGGCGGCGGCTCCAATCTGGAGGAATACATTATTCACCAGGCCGAAATGGTGGTTAAAAAGATGGGCGTCGGCGCCCTGGCCGTAAAGGCGCAGGAGATAGGCAGTCAGTACACCTTTACGGTAAAATATCCCGACAGCCGCAGCGCCGCAATGCATTATGTAAAGGGTGGCGCACCCTTTGCGGTGACCCTTTCTCCCTCAGCCGAGGCCGACAGCCTCTACCTCCCAGTAGCATCCGATTTCTTTTACCTGCTGATAAAGGATATCCTGCGTTTCTTTGAAACCAAAACCCCCGGCTTCGACACCGCCCAGACCCTGGAGGTCAACAGAATTCTTGTGGGCGCAATTGCGGCCAAAAAATCCCCCGACAGCTGGGTAGAGCTTTAATCAAAAAAAGAGTGTGCCTCGAGGCACACTCTTTTTTTATTTAGATACAACTACCTTATTGATTTTTTCTAATCTCTTTGATATAATTAATTGGATATATATTTAAGGAGGGATACCGTGGGTAAAATCGTTTCGGTAGTTAACCAGAAGGGTGGCGTAGGTAAAACCACCACCGCCGTTAATCTTGCGGGGGGCCTGGGCAAGCTGGGCAAAAAAATTCTGCTGGTGGATGCCGACCCTCAGGGAAATACCACCTCGGCCTACGGTGTGGACAAGCAAAAGCTTGCCGCTTCCAGCTATGACCTGCTTATAGGCAAGGCCAAGGCGGCCGACGCCGTGGTTAAAACAAAGTTTGACGGGGTAGATATTATCCCCTGTAATATGGACCTGGCAGGCGCCGAGGTTGAGCTTATCTCAATCGACAGGCGGGAATCCCAGCTTCGGGATGCCCTTTGCCTTGTAAAGGGCGATTACGATTATATTTTCATCGACTGTCCCCCTTCTCTGGGTCTTATCACCATAAATGCGCTTTGCGCCTCCGATACGGTGCTGGTGCCCATACAGTGTGAATATTTTGCGCTGGAGGGTCTGTCCCAGCTTATCGCCTCGGTAAGGCAGATAAAAAGACTTTATAACCCCCTGCTGGAATTGGAGGGTGTACTGCTTACAATGTACGACGGCAGGCTTAACCTTACCCAGCAGGTTGTAGGTGAGGTAAAGCGCTTCTTTAAGCGTGAGCTTTACTCTACCACCATACCCAGGGCTGTCCGCCTTTCAGAGGCTCCCAGCTACGGTATGCCCATACAGTATTACGACCCCAGAAACAAGGGCGCCAAGGCCTACGATGCCCTGGCAGAAGAATTTATAAAGAGAAACGGAGGCTGATGATATGGCAGTTAAAAAAGGCGGTCTGGGCCGTGGTCTTGACTCCCTCTTTGACGTAAACACCGACGAAAAGGCGGTTACCGAGGTAATGCTCTCCGAAATAGAGCCTAACCGTGACCAGCCCCGTAAGGATTTTGACGAGGCTGCTCTGGCAGAGCTGGCCGAATCTATAAGAAAACACGGCCTGCTGCAGCCTATACTTGTTCGCCCAAAGGCATCGGGCGGATATGAAATTATTGCAGGTGAGCGCCGCTGGCGTGCCTGCCGTATGGCAGAGCTTCGCACAGTACCCGTTCACATCCGTGAAATGGACGAGCGTGAGGTAATGGAGGTTGCCCTTATAGAAAACCTCCAGCGTGAGGACCTTAACCCCGTGGAAGAGGCCCTTGGCTACCGTTCACTTATGGTATCGTATAATCTCACACAGGAGCAGGTGGCAGAGGCTATGGGCAAATCCCGCCCCGCTATCGCCAACACCCTGCGCCTTTTGGAGCTTACCCCCCAGGAAACCGAGCAGCTGAAGGCCGGTAAAATCTCGGCAGGCCACGCAAAGGCTCTGCTGTCGGCCGAAAAGGGCGGCGCCCTCAGGTCGGCTATGCTTAAGGCCGCTTTAGCAGGGGCCTCGGTAAGGGAGCTTGAGGCTATGCTTAAGGCCGCCAAGGCGGCTCCCAAAAAGCCCAAGGAGGAGAAAAAGCCCGACACCTACTATAAAGAGGTGGAGCTGGCTATAAAGAACGAGCTGGGCCGCACCGTAAAAATTACCCCCAAGGGTAAGGGCAAGGGCACTATTACCATTGAGTTCTACAGTAAAAAAGAGCTTGAAGATTTTGCAAAAAGACTTACAGAGTAAGGAGATATAAAAATGTTAGACATTAAAATCGTAAGACAGGACCCCGAAAGGGTAAAGCAGGCCGTCCGTGACCGTCAGGGTAATCTTGACAAGGAGGTTGACGAGCTTTTAGCCATTGACGCCCAGCGCCGTGAGATTATCTCGGGAGTTGAGGAGTTAAAGGCAAAGCAGAACGCCGTTTCCAAGATGATTCCCCAGTACAAGAAGGAGGGCAAGGACGTTACCGCCATCTTTACCGAGATGAAGGAGCTTTCCGACAAAATCAAGGCCGATGACGCCGCCCTTTCCGAGTTAGAGGCAAAACAGCGTCAGCTGCTGCTTTGCATACCCAACATTCCTTCCGCCACCGTTCCCGTAGGTGCAGACGATTCCTGCAACCCCGAAATCAGAAGAAACGGCACCCCCAAGGAGTTTGATTTTGAGCCCAAGGCTCACTGGGATATCGGCGCAAACCTGGGTATTTTAGACCCCGAAACCGCCGCCAAGGTTACAGGCACCCGCTTCCACTTCTATAAGGGTCTGGGCGCCCGCCTGGAGAGAGCCATTATCTCCTATTTCCTGGATACCCATACCGAGTATGGCTACACCGAGATTCTGCCCCCCTTTATGGCAAACCGCGCATCTATGACCGCAACAGGCCAGCTCCCCAAATTTGAGGAGGATGCCTTTAAGCTTTCAAACGGTGAATATTTCCTTATCCCCACCGCCGAGGTACCCGTTACCAATATGCACAGGGATGAGATTTTAGACGGCGCAGACCTGCCCATTAAATACTGTGCCTATTCGGCCTGCTTCCGTGCTGAGGCAGGTAGCGCAGGCAGAGATACCCGTGGCCTTATCCGTCAGCATCAGTTCAACAAGGTTGAGCTTGTAAAGTTTGCCGACCCTGAAAATTCCTACGACGAGCTGGAAAAGCTTACCGCCGATGCCGAGCGTGTGCTTGAGGGCCTGGGCCTTCCCTTCCGTGTAGTTTGCCTCTGCTCGGGCGACCTTGGCTTCTCTTCTGCCAAGACCTACGACATCGAGGTTTGGATGCCCTCCTACGGCAGATACGTTGAGATTTCCTCCTGCTCTAACTTTGAGGATTATCAGGCCCGCCGTGGCGGTATCCGCTTTAAGCGTACCCCCAAGGACAAGGCGCAGTACGTTCACACCCTTAACGGCTCCGGCGTGGCAGTAGGCCGTACCGTTGCCGCAATCCTTGAAAACTTCCAGAATGCCGACGGCTCGGTTACCGTGCCCGAAGCACTCCGCAAGTATATGGGCTGCGACGTAATTAAATAAAAAAGTCATATTAAATGCGAAAAGATAATGTGAAAAAATATGACGTTGCCGTTTGCGGTGGCGGATTTGCAGGAATCTCGGCTGCTCTGGCCGCAGCACGGGAAGGTAAAAAGGTTATACTTTTTGAGAAACAATACCTCCTCGGCGGACTGGGAACAGCAGGCCTTGTTACAATATATCTGCCCCTTTGCGACGGCTTCGGACATCAGGTTTCTTTCGGTATTGCGGAAGAATTATTCAGACTTTCCATCTCCTACGGCGCAGAGGCCATGTACCCTGAAAACTGGCTGGATAACATCGGCACAAGGACAGAGAAGGACAAACGCTACGAGGTGAGGTATAACCCACAGTTGTTTGCAATTTTGGCCGAAAAACTGCTGCTTAAAAACGGTGTTGAAATTCTTTACGGAAGCTACGTTGTTGACCTGACTACCGAAAACAATCGCATAACCGGACTCTACGTTGAAAACAAATCGGGAAGGAGCGAATACTCCGCCGGCACGGTTGTAGACGCTACGGGGGACTGCGATATAGCCCATTTTGCAGGCCTGCCCACCGCCCTGTTTGAGCAGGGAAACGTGCTTGCGGCGTGGTATTATTATACCAATGAGAGCGGCTATCATCTGCAGATGGTAGGCGCTTCGGATATTCCCGAAGAGGAAAAAACCGGCAAGGAGAAAAAGCCCCTTATCAGCCGCCGCTTCACCGGCCTGGACGGCAAGGAGCTTTCCGAGCAGGTTTGTCTTTCCCATAAAGCAACCCTGGAGAATTGGCTGAAAAAAAGAGAGACCGACAAGGATGCGGTTATTTCCACTATTGCAACCATACCGCAGATTCGTATGACCCGAAAAATAATAGGAGAATATGAGCTTGCCCATACCGAAATGCATACCTATTTTGAAGACTCCATAGGTATGGTTTCAAACTGGAAAAAGCGTGGCCCCATATACGAGGTGCCTTTCAGAACCCTCTATAATAAGGAAATGAAAAATCTAATCGTTGCAGGACGCTGTACGTCGGTAAACGAAACCTTATGGGACGTAATGCGTGTTATTCCCTGCTGCGCCGTAACAGGTCAGGCAGCAGGCACAGCCGCCGCTATGACCGACGATTTTTCTACCCTTGATATTTCAGCGCTGCAGGAAAAATTAAGAAACAACGGCGTCGTCATTCACGAAAAAGATATTATCAAATAATGTAAAAAGCGAAGGGAAATTCCCCTCGCTTTTGCTATATATTTTTTCGTATTTTATAATGTTTCCACGCCCTGAAGCTTCAACTTTTCCTGAAGCAGAGCAACCTTTATATCAAAGCTGTTCTGCTTTTTGTCGGCAGCTACAGCGGCTGCGTTATTGAACATAACGATTCTCTGTACCTGTGCTATCATCGAATTGTTCCCAACCACGAGCTTCACGACCAGGAGCTTTACCGCGAGCTTTGCTTTGATGCAATTAAAATAATCGACAAGGATACCCTTGTTGTAGAGCCAACCTAAATTATATGGAGGTGACGGCGCAATCGGATTGCGCTAAAAGCTATGGAAAAAGAAAAAATACTGTTAGATACCGATATCGGCTCCGATATTGATGATGCGGTTTGTCTTGCCTACCTGCTAAGACAGCCAAAATGCGAGCTTATGGGAATTACAACCGTAAGCGGTATGCCTGTTGAGCGGGCAAAGCTGGCCAGCGTTCTGTGCAGAGCGGCCGGCCGAGCCGATATCCCCATATATCCCGGCACCGAATTACCTCTTGTCACTCGACCCCGTCAGCAGGGGGCGGCCCAGCGCTCGGTGCTTCCCCGTTACGACCACCAAACCGAGTTCCCGATGGGCCAACATATTGAGTTTATGCGCCGCACCATCCGTGAAAACCCCGGTGAGATTACCCTGCTGGCCATCGGACCGATGACCAACGTAGCATTACTGTTTGCGGTGGACCCCGAGATTCCCAAGCTTCTCAAGCGTTTGGTGCTGATGTGCGGCGCCTTTCTGCCCTCCCGTGAGCATCCTGTGGTGGAATGGAATGCGCTGTGTGACCCGTATGCCTGCGCAATGACCTACCGTGCCGACCTTGCAGATCACCGCTCGGTGGGTCTTGACGTAACCCTGCAGGTTACTATGCCGGCAGAGGAGGTACGCAAGGCCTTCTCCGACCCGCTTCTTAAAATTGTTTTGGATATGGCAGAGGTGTGGTTTGAAAAAATCAATCTGATGACCTTCCACGACCCGCTTACCGCTGTTTCACTCTTTGACCCCGAGGTTTGCACCTTTACCCGAGGTAACGTTGACGTGGAAATGCAGGGCGACCGCACCCGTGGTCTGACCTGGTGGAAGGCAGATGCAGAGGGCAAACACTACGTTGCAACCAAGGTAGATCGTGACCGTTTCTTTAAGGAGTATTTTTCAGTTTTCAGCAAATAAGGGGAATATAACATGAAACGTATACTTTCTCTACTGCTTGTGATAATAATATTTCTTATTGTGACTGCTTGAGGCGAACAGCCCAAGGGATGGAGAACAATTATGAATAAGAAGATTACAGTAAAAACCGGTGACGACAGGGTGCGCTACTGCATACTGCCCGGAGAGGGTGACCTGCAGGACCACTTTAACAGGTGGCTTTTTGGGGAGGAAAAACCTTCGGGAGGCTATTCCGCCCAGTTTGACGGAGAGGTTCTTCGTATTATAGACTCCATAGCCTACGACACCGTAACCACCTTTCGGGTGCTTTCTATCAACGATACCGATGAAGAGGAGCTTCCCACCTGGGCCGACTGTGAAACCCCGTAGAAAAACTTAAGAAAAAAGCGTGGTATTAGGGAGACACTTCGTAAAGAAGTGTTCTCCCTACTTTCTTTTTATATAAAAATTGACACTTTCGGTTTGAAAGTGTCATAGTGGGTTACATACTTTAAAATTAACCTGTCTCAAAGATAAGAATAATAAGTGATATTGCGAGACAGGTCTCACAGTGATATTTTGCCTTTCGGCAAAGTGATATGAAAACCTATCGGTTTTCGTGATATTATATCCGCCCTTAAAACTGCCCGAAGGGCAATATAACTATGCGTAACATAATATAACTGCGAAGCAATATAACTCGCCTTTGGCGAATATAACTGAGGCACCTTCCTTACGGAGGGTGCCTCTAACACCACGCTTTTTTAATTTTGTGCGCTATTGATTATTTGTCGAAAAAATGCTATAATTGCAGAAACGGGGTGATTATATGATTAAATACAGAGGCGCCGTAAGCGTCCGCTTCTCCTGCGCATATCTTTTCCGCATAAAAATCGACGGAAAATACTTTTTGGTAAAGGATGAGCAGCGGCGCAACCACCTTCAGCCTGTAGGCGGCGTTTATAAATATACCGACAGCAGTATTTTAGATACTACCCACGCCGTACAGTGTACCCGCTTCGGCACGGGGTGCGACCTTGACTGTGACCTTCGTATAATCGTGCCCAGGCGGTACGTTTCCAAATTTTGGAGCTGGTACCGAAAGGAAAAGGGCAGAGAAACCCCCGACGACCTCTACCGTGAGTTCAGGGAAGAGGTGCTTGACCGTATTGACAGCATAAACCCCTCCGTTTTCTCTACCCTTCATTATAAATATTGCGGTGAATGTATCGAAACATCCCGTATGGGGGAAAACGATATGCAGATACGCATCGCCGACGTGGTAGAGCTGATACCCACCCCCGAACAGACCAAGGTTTTCAGAGAGCTTTTAACCCACGAAAGCTCGGTATACTCCTTTGTCACCAAGGAGGAAATTTACAATCTGGGCTGTACCCCCGACAACCCGAATCCCACTATTGCAAACCACACATATAAAATACTCCCCGAGGAGGAAAAAAGAAGCCTCAGGCGGACCCGCCGCAGCGGTAAATATTACTGCTGCCGGGGCGAGCCTCGCCAGACCGCCGCAATAGAGGAAAGCTGGGTACATATTGAAAAGGCAGATATGTCAAAGCCTTTTACCTTTATCAGCTATAACTCCATTCACGGTAGGGACGTATGGGATTTCTGTTACCATAACAGGCCTCCCCTGGAAAACCTGTGGATAGACCGCAAGGAGGTTTCCGAAAATTGGATGGAGGACGTAGAAAAGGCCCTGAACTGTCCCGAATGCAGCAAGGCTATGCTCTTTATTAATAAGGATTACCTGCTGCGAAGCTACGCCTGCTACCACGAGGCTTCACTTATAGTTGACCACAAAATTCCCCACGTGGTGGTGCTGGTGGACATAGATTTACGCTACCTGCGGGAGCTTATAAAGGATTGGACCTTTTCGGATATTGCCGATAAGAAAAAACTGCGGGTGTTTAAAAATCTTCTCCACTACAACGACGACAGCGGCCACATAGAATGCTCCACCTTCTCGCTGAAGGATAACACCCCCGACCGCCTCTTCCAGGCCTGGGCGAATCTATAACCCACCCAATATTATTGCCCTCTCGGTAACCCGAGAGGGCTTTGTTGTCTAAAATATACATCTTGTAAAATCAGCGCCGATATGATAGAATTTTTTTAGATTTAAGGTGTAAGGTCAGGAGGCTTTCCAATGCTGTACAAAAAGAATAATACCCCAAGATTGGATATGGAGCTTTTTAAAAATCCTACCGCCGAATACCGCGGCGCCCCCTTCTGGGCCTGGAACTGCCGTCTTGACCGTGACGAGCTTTACCGCCAGCTGGAAATTCTGAAAAAAATGGGCTTTGGCGGCGCCCACATGCACGTGCGTACAGGTATGGCCACAGGCTATCTCAGTGAGGAATATATGAGCCTTATAAAGGGCTGTGTAGAAAAGGCCAAAAGCGAAAATATGCTGGCCTGGCTCTACGATGAGGACCGCTGGCCCTCGGGAGCGGCGGGCGGCCTTGTTACAAGGGACAAAAAATACCGAGCCCGTTATCTGCTCTTTACCCCCACCCCCTACGGCGCAGGACAGGCGAATGCCGACGGTCTGGGGGACGGCTCCTCTGCCAAGGCAAAGCGCTCGGAAAACGGCACCTTAATTTGCTGCTATGATATTCAATTGGACGAAAACGGCTACCTGAAAGACTATAAAATTATTGATGAAAACGCCCCTGCCAAGGGTGAAAAGTGGTACGCCTATTTGGAGCTTAACCGTGAATCGCCCTGGTACAACAATCAGACCTACGTAAACACCCTGGATAAGGCGGCTATAGACCGATTTATTGAGATTACCTACGAAAGCTATAACCGCACTATCGCCGAGGATTTCGACGGGGCTGTGCCCGCTATTTTCACCGACGAGCCCCAATTTGTACATAAATCTACCCTGAAATTTGCCCGTGAGAAGGCCGACGTTATCCTGCCCTGGACCGACGACCTGCCCCGTACCTTTGCCGAGGCCTACGGCGGCGAGGACCTGGCGGCAGGATTGCCCGAGCTTATCTGGGACCTGCCCGACGGCGCCGCTTCCGTGATAAGATATCACTATCACGACCACGTCTGCGAGCGCTTTGCCACCGCCTTTGCCGACAACTGCGGCGGCTGGTGCAAGGACCACGGTCTGGCCTTTACGGGACATATGATGGAGGAGCCTACCTTGCGCTCGCAAACGGCGGCGCTGGGGGAAGCTATGCGCTCCTACAGGGGCTTTACCCTGCCGGGGATTGATATGCTCTGCGCCTGGATGGAATACACCACCGCAAAACAGGCCCAATCTGCGGTGCATCAGTACGGACGAGAGGGTATGGCAAGCGAGCTTTACGGCGTTACCAACTGGGATTTTGATTTCAGAGGACATAAGCTCCACGGCGACTGGCAGGCCGCCCTGGGGGTTACAGTACGTGTGCCTCATCTTTCCTGGGTTTCTATGGCAGGAGAGGCTAAAAGAGATTACCCCGCCTCCATAAACTATCAGTCCCCCTGGTGGGATAAATACAGCCTTGTGGAGGACCATTTTGCCCGCGTTAACACCGCCCTTACCAGGGGCAAGCCTGTGGTTAGGGTAGGGGTAATACATCCCATTGAAAGCTATTGGCTCCATTGGGGCCCTGCCGAGCAGACCGCCCTTATTCGTGACACCCTGGATGAAAATTTCCGGAATATTACCAAGTGGCTGCTCTTTGGCGGAATTGATTTTGATTTTATCTGCGAGTCCCTTCTGCCCGACCTCTGCACCGACCTCGGGGCACCTATGAGGGTGGGCAAAATGGCCTATGACGTAATAATAGTTCCCGGCTGTGAGACCCTGCGCTCCACCACCCTGGACCGTCTTGAGGCCTTTGCATCGGCAGGAGGACGGCTCATATTCCTGGGAGATGCTCCCACCCTTGAGGATGCTCATCCCGACACCCGTGGCCTTAATCTGTTTAATAAGGCCGAGAGGCTTCCCTTTAACAAAGGCGCCCTGCTGGCCTCCCTGGAGGAGGTCCGCGAGCTTGAGCTGCGAAAGGATAGCGGCGCCCTTTGTGATACCCTGCTTTATCAGCTCCGTGAGGAGGAGCAGGGCCGCTGGCTCTTTATAGCCCACGGCAAGGAGCCCTATAATAAGGATATTTCACGCCGAGAGGATATTAAAATCCGTCTGGCAGGCAGATGGACGGCCACCCTGTACGACACCCAACGGGGCGAGGTGCAGGCTATACCCTATACCGTCAGAGGCAATAAAACCGAGATTTCGGCCGAGCTTTACGACTACGACAGCCTACTGCTTTGGCTGGAGCCCGCACCGGAGGACCTGACGGTTAAACTTCCCGCCAAGAGCAAGGTCCGCACAAAAGAAACCGAAATACCCTCTGCGGTGCCCTACACCTTAAGCGAGCCCAACCCACTTCTGCTGGACCGTGCGGAATTTGCCCTGGACGAAGGAGAGTGGCATAAGGCCGAGGAGATTTTAAGGCTGGACGATTACTGCCGAGAGGCTCTCGGCTGGCCCAGCCGCAAGTGCAGCGTAGCCCAGCCCTGGGTAATTGAGGAAGAGCCTCTGACCCATAAGGTTCACCTTCGTTTCAGGATAAATTCAGATATCGTATACAGCGGCGCCGAACTTGCTATTGAGGATGCCGAGACCCTTACCGTAAGGTGGAACGGAGTGGCCGTTGATACCGCCGTTACGGGCTGGTATGTTGATAAATCAATTAAAACGGTGGCTCTGCCCAAAATTAAAAAGGGTGAAAACCTGTTAGAGGTTACCCTGCCCTTCGGCAAAAGGACCAATCTTGAGTGGGCCTATCTGCTGGGGTACTTCGGGGTAGAGGTTGCAGGTAAGGAAACCCGTATCGTAGCCCTTAAGGATAAGCTGGCCTTCGGTAATATTACCTCCCGGGGTCTACCCTTCTACGGCGGCAATATTACCTATCATATTCCCGTTGAAACCGACGGAGGAGAGCTTACCCTGCGTTCCTCCCGATACAGGGGCGCCGCCCAGACCGTCAGCCTGGACGGCGGCAGGGAGCTGCCCCTTATATATCCTCCCTACACCGTAAGGCTTGGCGCTCCCGAAGGCGGCAGGCACACCGTTAATCTTACCCTCTACGGCCACCGCCGCAACAGCTTCGGTCCCCTGCACCTTACCGACCTTGAAGAAAAGTGGATTGGCCCCGGAGCCTGGCGCAGTGAGGGTGAGGCCTGGTGCTACGACTATATGCTCTGCGAGGAGGGTGTTCTGACCGCACCCACCATAGAGGAGGAAATTTAGTATGACCCTAAAACTCTTTTTCAGCGCAATAATAAAGTTCCTGCTGGGCGTAGTGCTGGTAGGGGCGCTGATATTCCTGCCTGCAGGCACCCTTAACTACTACGGCGGCCTGCTGCTTATGGGTATTTTGTTTATACCTATGTTTATTGCAGGGCTTGTTATGCTGATTAAAAATCCCGCCCTGCTTAAAAGTCGGCTGAAGGCCAAGGAAACCCGAGATAAGCAAAGCCTGGTAGTAAAGCTCAGCGGCCTTATGTTCCTGGCAGGCTTTGTGGTGGCAGGGCTGGGCTACCGCCTGGATTGGTACGCCCTGCCTCGGTCGGTAAGCCTTGCGGCGGCGGTAATTTTCCTTATAGCCTACGGCCTTTACGCCGAGGTTTTAAGAGAAAACACCTACCTCAGCCGCACCATAGAGGTGCAGGAAAACCAAAAGGTTATAGACACAGGGCTTTACGGTATCGTAAGACATCCTATGTACAGCGCAACCCTGCTGCTGTTTTTGGCTATGCCCCTGGTGCTGGGCTCGGTGTACGCCTTTATCATCTTCCTTTGCTATCCCTTTATCATAGCCCAAAGAATAAAGGATGAAGAGGCCTTGCTGGAGAGCGAGCTTTGCGGATACCGTGAATATAAGCAAAAAGTGAAATACCGTCTGATACCCTTCATCTGGTAAAAAGGAGCAAAAATGTTCAGAGAGCTTTTGAGAAAAAAGAAGCAGCTAACCGATGCCGAATGTATAGAAATTCTTAAAACCACAAAGCGTGGCGTTCTTTCGGTAAAGGGTGACGGCGGCTACCCTTATGGTATGCCTATGAATCATTTTTATAATGACACCGACGGCAAGCTATATTTTCATTGCGGTAAGGTCGGCCACAGGCTGGACGCCTTAAGGGCCGACGGCAAGGTATCCTTCTGCACCTATACCGAGGGCTATAAAAATCCCGATGAATGGGCCCTCAATATAAAAAGCGTTATAGTTTTCGGTGAAATTACCGTGGTGGAGGACCTTCAGAAAATTGAGGAAATCACCACAAAACTCAGCCTTAAATTTACCGAGGATGAGGAATATATCCGTGAAGAAATTAGGCTTTACGCCAAGAACACCCTCCTGCTGGAGCTTACTCCACACCATATTTGCGGCAAGCGGATACAGGAATCGTAGCCTGCACGCCCAACTATACGTTATAAATATTATAAATCGCAAAGGAGCCACCAAAAGCCCGAAACCCCTGCAAAAAGGTCCCTTATGGACCGCATTAAGTCATTTATGAGGTGATTTTATGATATATACTCCTGCCACTAAAAAGGCCCTTGATATCTGCTTTGAAGCGCATAAAGACCAAAAGGATAAAAGCGGTATGCCCTACGTGTTTCATCCCTTCCACCTGGCGGAGCAGATGACCGACGAGGCGACCACCGTAGCGGCGCTCCTTCACGACGTGGTGGAGGATACCGATATTTCTCTTGATGAGCTGGCCCGAGAGGGCTTTGAGCCTCAGGTTATAGAGGCTCTGACTCTGCTTACCCACGACCCCAAGGTAAAATATGAGGACTATATTTTAAAAATAAAGGATAATCCCATAGCCAAGGCGGTAAAGCTGGCCGACCTGGCCCACAACTCCGACCTTAGCCGCTTGGATACCGTAGACGAAAAGGCCCTGAAACGCCAACAAAAATATATACAGGCAAGGGCAGTCTTAACAGAGGAATAAAACGAAAATGCACAAGCCCTGCGGGGCTTGTGCATTTTTTAGTCATATTCTTATTTTATAAGCTGTGTACCGCATTCGTTACAGAATTTACTGTTACCGGGAACAAAGGTGCCGCAGTTGGGGCAGGGACGTCTTAAGGCGGCAGACCTGTCGGCGGCTAGGTTACCCGAGGGAGCTTTGGGAGCTGTGGGTTCGCTTTTCTGTACGGTGGGCTCTGTCTTGGGCTGGGGCTGAGGTTGGGGCTGCGCAGCCTGCCCGGCGGCGGCAATTTTCTTTTTAGCCTTGCTCTTGGCAATAGCCTCGGCGATGAAATGAGTGGCTATACCTATTACCAGGGCAACAATACCCTCGGTTATCATAGAAGAACACAAAAAGCCTACGCCTGCATATCTCGCAATGGCGCCGAGAAAGCTGACAAAGGAAGCCAGCTTGGATGCGCCGTACTTTTTCCAAAAAAGAATCCACATATTAAAATCTCCTCAAAAATTTTCTCTCCTCTGAATACGAAGACCCATAAATTGTATCACATTTCTCCCCTATTATCAACACGATTTTACACTAAAATCAGTCAATTGAGGTTTGCTGTTCTCTAAAAAATTATTTCAAAAAAACAAGGTCGGAAACCCCGACCTTGTTTTTACCGCAATTTAGTTTTTGATGCTTTGCAGGAAGGTATAAAGCGCCTGCTTTTGCGAATCATTGAGCCTTGCTACCTCTTTGTAAAGCGGATCTCTTTCGTAGGCACAAAAGAAATACTCCAAGGATACGCCCAATGCATCGCAAATATACGAAAGATACTCTACGGTGGTTTGCTTGTTACCCAGCTCGATATCACGCAAATGGCTTTGGGAAATGCCCGCCTTGTTTGCCAGCTTGTTTACCGTCAAACCCCTCTCGGTACGCAGTTCCTTTATGCGTTCGGCAACATTCATTTTTACACCTCTTCTAAATTTTTACAACTATAGATTATCATATCAAAAGAAATAAGATTACATTTATAGCGTTATTATGTCGATTTTTTAGATATGATGTCATATTTTGTCGAAGACCGTTTAATCCGCAAAATTTCTACCCAACAATATTATTAATAAGCATTGGCCCTTTTATGCTTAACCCGAAACGATTTAACAGCATGGTCAACTCGGATTTGTAACATTAACCCTCTCTTGTCAGAATGTCTACCCCCGAAAAAACGGAGGATTATTCTATAATTTTGAGATAAATAAAGTGAAAAAGCTATTGCGGCAATCTGCCCTTCGTGCTATACTGACAACAAATACTACTAAGAGGTGTTTTTATGAAAAAAATTATTGCTTTACTGCTTATAGCACTCCTCGCCCTTGGTCTTACGGCCTGCGGTGGCTCGGGAGATGCTTCTACCCCCGACGACAGCTCTGCCGCCCCCACCGAGGAAACCGTTGAGGTAACTATGGAGAACTGGTTTAACTATTTCGATTACGAGGCCCAAACCGACGTTACCCCCGACGACGTTGTGGTTTACTACGCCATCACCCTTAAGGATGAGGTAGCCGAGAAATGCACCGATGCGTCGGTGAAATTTACCGTTAAGGAAATGCAGGCCTACCCCTGCCAGGTTGAATATAACATCCAGATGAGCGACCAAAAGATAAAGCTTTTAAATGCCGACGAGTTTACCTCTAAATACGGCGGCGCTGACTTGCTGGAGTTCACATCTACTGAATCGGGCGAATTTAAAAAGACCGCAAGTGACGTAGGTATTATGCTCAAGCTTTGCGGTAAATCTGCTATGGCAGGCTCTATTTCACAGGTAGGTACCGTGGTAACCTGGGACACCGTGCTTTTCCAGAGCAACGAGGTATCCGAGGCCGCCGGAACCCTTACCCTTACAAAATAATATTTTTCTGAGGTGCACTACTATGAAGACTGTTAATTTCGACTATGCCTTCTCCACCCCTCACGTCCTTACCCTCTGCCGCCCCGCGGCCAGCGAGAAGGTTCTCACCTATACCGAAAATGCGGGCATAAAATTTGCCTGGACTTACGGTAGTGCAAAAAACGATTATCCCCGTGCCTGGACAACACATCCCTTTGACTCGGCTATGTTTCTGGAATTTTCGGTTGAAGGCGAATCTGCTCCCTTAAACCGGTGGCGCCGCCACGAAAGCGGTGCGCCCTGCATCTGCGCCAAAGCCCAAAAAAACGGCGTGCAGATAGACACCACCATTATAGCGGGCAAAACGGGAATTATCATTAAAACCGAATTTGAAAACACCGCCGACACCCCCCGCAGGGCTCAGGCCCAGCTGGCCCATATCTCGGGTTGGGTAGTAAGCAACCGCGGCTGGGTGGACGGCAAAAACAATAATCTGCTTCTTTCTATGAGCTACGGCAGGGCCGACCGTATGCTGGCTCTGGCGCTGGGCGCAGACGATTATCTTATGTACGGAGTAAATAAGGGAGATACCGAAAGCCTTCCCCCTATGAGCAACTCCGATATGGGTATCGCCCCCCACTCCATGAAGAAGGTTACCCCCTACTTTTACCTCGAGGCAGGGGCTAAAAAAGCAGGATATATCATCCTGCCCTATAAAAAATACTTTGCCGACCTTGAGGCAGTAAAGACCACCGACTGTGAAAAGGAAATAGCCGACGCCCTTTCGGAATGGGTGCGCCTGCTTGGCAGAGGCACTCAGTTTGATATTCCCGACAGCTCGGTAACCCACTGCTACAACGCCTGCCTGGCCGATATGTTCGTTATGATGGAAAGGCTGGGCAAATATAAGATGATTGCCTGCGGTACCTACGAATACCGTTCCCCCGGCGCAGGCGAGCCTATGGAGGCCGCCATAATGCTGGATACCCTGGGTTATACCAAAGAGTCCCTTGCCTGCACTAAAATGCATATTGAAGGCCAGGATGATGACGGCGCCTGGGTATCGGTAGCCGAGTGGGGCCACGAAATGTGGGGACTTTCCTTTATGAAATCCGCCGCCGTGCTGGAGCATTATAAGCTCTCCCACGACCGCGAATATTTAGAGAAATATTACCCCTATATGCTCCGTTCCACAATGTGGCAGCACAGGGCACGCCAATCTACCAAAGACTCTCCCCAAAAATCTGCCAGAGGCCTTATGCCCCGTGGTATGGGTGACTGCGGTATGATGAGCAACGGTGACTTCTACGGTATTTTCTATCCCTGGAACGTTATGAGCGTGGGCTCGGATATGCACACCCTTGAGGCGGCCGAAATTTTAGGCAGAGCCGAGGATGTAAGCCGTCTTCGTGACATTATTGCCGAGGCCAAGACCGACCTGCTTACCTCTATTTACGATAATCTTGCCGACTACGGTGATTTCGTTATGATGAAATCGGCGGCCGATGCCGAGATAAGCTCTATGTACGGTTGTCTTTTCCCCTTCTTCCCCACGAATATGGTGGGGGCTGATGAGCCCATTATTCAGGGTGCCGTTCAGTTTATTGAGAGCAAGCGTATGAGCGAGGGCGGTCTGCCCCTGGGCACGGGCTGGCAACAGGACGGCTTGTGGGTGGCTATGGCCCTGAGCTATATTGCCAGAACCTACCTTCGAATGGGGCTTTACGACAAGGCTAAAAAATACCTTTACCCAGCCCTTAACCACGGTTCCCCCTACGTCACCTACTGTGAGGAGAGGGGCGGCGAAAAGGGCTCCACCAACACATCAGGCGACCTGCAGCACCTGTGGACTCCCCTTTCGGTTTGCCAATATATGATAGACGCCTACTGGCTGGACACCGACGCCATTCACCTTTGCTGCGGCATCCCCGATGAGTGGCTGACCGAGGGCGGCGGCGTTGGCTTTAAGGGTCTTGGCACCTACTACGGTAAGGCTAATATGAGGCTGACCTATAAGGATAACAAGGCCTGCCTTACCCTGAAGACTACTCGTCCTATGGAGAAGGATATTATACTTCATCTGCCCACAGGCGAGGTATCTGTTCCCGCCAAGGGCAGGACCGAAATTAAATATCAGGGATAAATAATATCGGGCTCCGAGGAGCCCGATATTTTATTGCAAAAGACCACTATAACTGATATAATAAGGTAAAAAGAGGAAAGGGGTAAAATTATGGCAAGAGTAAAATGTCCTATATGCGGAAAGAGAGTGGCTTCCTCTGTTACCGTCTGTCCCGATTGCGGCGCCCCCGTAGAGTCGGGCCCTGCCGCCGAGTCCATAAAGCAGGCCCATAATATAAAGAACGGTAAAAAGCCACAGCGCCCGTTGGTTGCCGCAATTTTTTCACCTTTTATTATAATCTATATTTTAATTTTCCTGTTTGCCGTCTTTATGATAGGCCTGACAATACATTCCTTTATAGATAAAATGCGCACGGGTTACGATAACGACGACGTTGACGATTTTGACAGCTCGGTTTATGTAGAGCCCGATGAGGACGAGGACCACAATCATATTTATCAAAGCGTCATTACCAGGCAGGCCACCTGCACCACCCCGGGAGAGCGCACCTTTACCTGCGACTGCGGTCACAGCTACGTTAAATCCATAGCCACCACCCCCCATAATTATTCGGCGGCCACCTGCAGCTCCCCGAGAAAATGCTCGGTCTGCGGCGCCACCTCGGGCTCGCCCCTTACCCACAGCTATATGCAGGGCAAATGCGTCCTTTGCGGAGGGACCGACCCTGCCGCTGACTCTGCCATAAGCCGATGCTCCCTTTCCCTGCCTGCCCTGCCGAAAACGGTTAAAAACACCCTGGGCGGCCAGACCATATCTACCCTTAGCATCAGCAAAATAAGCCACAAATTTACCTATGAGGCTACGGGAGGCATCGGCCTCACCCTGGACCTCACGGGCACCATTACCGACAGCCCCTGGGGCGCAGGACAAAACACCGTAACCCGGGTTGGCTGGAAGCTTTACGGCCCCGACGGCCGGCTTTTCAAAACGGGAACTATGGTCGTAAGCGGCACGGTGGGAAACGAGTTCACAAGCAAGGGCAACAACCTGCTTTACAGCTTTGACAACGCCCCTGCGGGCTCCTACCGTCTGGAGCTTTCCGATACGCAGTAGCAAATAACAAGAACCGTGACGGGACAACTCCCATCACGGTTCTTTTTTATCCACTGTTAAATTCAGTTCATCTGGCTGAATTCCTTAAGGATGAGGCCGGGGTTTTTGTCCAGGGCCCAATTTATCTCATATTCAGCGGTGAAAAGCAACAGGTCATGGCCAAGGCGGTCCTTAACCCACTTGGTCTGCTGCATAAGATTAAGCTTTTTAAAATCAATATCGCCCTCGGCAAAGCGTACCAGGGACAAGGGGGTATCAATACGGTTGTATTTAACGCCGTATTCCGACTCCATTCTGGACTCCAGCACCTCAAGCTGAAGCTGACCTACAACACCTACGTAGACACGCTCCATACCGCTGTCGGGCAGGAAGAACATCTGAATAGCACCCTCCTGGGCAATCTGGGTGATACCCTTATCAAACTGCTTACGCTTTAAGGAGTCTATCTGCTCTACAATAGAGAACATTTCGGGGGCAAAGGTAGGTATACCCTCATACTGCACCTTCATACCCTTCTCGCATATAGTATCACCTATAGCGAAGATACCCGGGTCAAACACACCTATAATATCTCCCGCATAGGCGGTATCAATAACAGCTCGGTCCTGGGCCATCATCTGCTGGGGACGGGAAAGCTTTATCATCTTACCGCCCTGGACGTGGAAATACTCGTTGGCACGGTCAAATTTTCCCGAGCAGATACGCATAAAGGCAATTCTATCCCTGTGGGCCTTATTCATATTGGCCTGAATTTTGAAAACGAAGGCCGAAAATCTCTCGTCGGTAGGCTCTATCATAGAGTCCCCGGATTTGTGAGCCAGAGGCTCGGTGGTCATTTTAAGGAAATTTTCCAGGAAGGGCTCAACACCGAAGTTATTAAGGGCCGAACCGAAGAAAACGGGAGAAAGCTCGCCGCACCTTACCTTTTCCAGGTCAAATTCATAGCCTGCGCCCTCTACCAGCTCCAGCTCATCGCAGAGGTCACGGCGGGAATATTCCCCGATAAGGCTATCCAGCTTTTCGGTATCCTCAAGAGAGCATTCTATGGCCTCTATACGGCTTCCGCCTGCGTGAGCATCCTCAAAGGTAAGTATTCTCTGCTTTGTTCGGTCAAAAACACCCTTGAAATTGACTCCGCAGCCGATAGGCCAGTTCATAGGATAGGTGCCGATGCCGAACTCCTTTTCCAGCTCGTCCAGCAGCTCGAAGGAGTCCCTGGCCTCACGGTCCATCTTGTTTATAAATGTAAAAATGGGGATGTGGCGCATAGCGCACACCTTAAAGAGCTTTCGGGTCTGGGGCTCAATACCCTTGGCGGCGTCGATTACCATTACCACGCTGTCGGCGGCGGTAAGGGTGCGGTAGGTATCCTCAGAGAAGTCCTGGTGGCCGGGGGTATCGAGAATATTAATGCAGTAACCGTCATAATCAAACTGCATAACCGATGAGGTGATGGAAATACCACGCTTTTTTTCAATATCCATCCAGTCGGAAACGG
Organism: Clostridia bacterium; assembly: GCA_017623235.1. GTDB lineage: Bacteria > Bacillota > Clostridia > Oscillospirales > Acutalibacteraceae > SFWF01. The sequence continues at coordinate 89,432 of JAGAPN010000050.1, forward strand.
CGTGCTTGTCGTTCTGCTTGCCCTTAACCGAGCCTGCCGACTGAATAGCCCTACCGTAAAGCAGTAATTTTTCGGTAAGGGTGGTTTTACCTGCGTCAGGATGGGAAATTATCGCAAAGGTACGTCTTCTTGAGATTTCTTGTTTTATATCCAAAATAATTACTCCTATAATCAAATTGATAGCGTATCGTAATTATATTCGTTGCCAAAGGCAACACCGAAATTCTGCATTTTGCATTTTGCATTCTGCGTTTTAAAAAAGCACCTTTTCAGGTGCTTTTTTAATTACTTCTTGTTTCTGAAGCCCTGGCGGGATCTGCGGGGCTTTCTGTCAGCCTCTTCAGCGCCGTCGTCTTCAACGGTTGCGCCCTCGATTTCAACAAGAGCATCTCTACGGGAAAGATTAATTCTGCCCTGGTCGTCAATCTCGGTAACCTTAACAATAATTTCATCACCAACGGCTACAACGTCCTCAACCTTTTCGGTGCGCTTAACGTCAAGCTTGGAAATGTGAACAAGGCCTTCCTTGCCGGGAGCAATCTCAACAAATGCGCCGAAGGTCATAAGACGGGTAACCTTACCACGGTAGATAGCGCCGATTTCGGGGTCGTTGGCAATAGTTTCAACAATCATAAGGGCACGCTGTGCCTTCTCGGCATCGATAGCGGTGATAAATACCTTTCCGTCATCGTCGATGTCAATCTTACACTCACAGTCGGCCTGAATCTTCTGAATAACCTTTCCGCCGCTACCTATAACCTCACGAATCTTATCGGGGTGGATGGTGGTGGAAATCATCTTGGGAGCGTACTTTGAAACCTCGGCTCTGGGCTCGGCAATAGCCTTCAGCATAACCTCATCAAGGATGTAATCTCTTGCCTTATGAGTCTTGGCAAGGGCTTCCTTAATGATTTCGGGGGTAAGACCGTGAACCTTTAAGTCCATTTGAAT
>JAGAPN010000051.1 GCA_017623235.1 Clostridia bacterium
GGGCTTCTATTCGGCTTTTATGGTGGCCGACAGGGTTACCGTTATGACCCGTTCGTATAAAAGCGAGCAGGGCTATAAATGGGTATCCGACGGGGTTGACGGCTACACCGTCACAGACTTTGACAAGGCTGGTGTGGGCACCGTTATCGAAATGCGACTTAAAGAGGACACCGAGGAGTTTAAATTCAGCGAATTTTTAGATGAATACCGCCTGAAGCATCTTATCAAAACCTATTCCGACTATATTCGTCACCCCATTGTAATGGAGGTTACCAAGTACCGTGAGGAGGGAGAAGGGGAGGATAAGCAGAGCGTTTCTTACACCGAGGACGAAACGGTTAACTCTATGGTGCCTCTTTGGCAGAAGAGCAAGAGTGAGGTTACCGAGGAGGAGCTTAAAAGCTTCTACAAGGACACCTTCTACGATTTTGAGGAGCCCCTGCTTACCGTTCACACCGCCACCGAAGGTCTGGTATCCTATAAATCTCTGCTTTTCGTACCGTCGGCTCTGCCCTATGATTACTACACCAAGGACTTTAAAAAGGGCCTCAAGCTCTATTCCTCGGGCGTGCTTATTATGGATAAGTGCGAGGACCTGCTGCCCGACCATTTCCGTTTTGTAAGGGGTGTTGTAGACAGCGAGGACCTTTCTCTTAATATCTCCCGTGAGATGCTCCAGCAGACAAGTCAGCTGAAATCTATTGCAGGCAGCCTGGAAAAGAAGATTAAAAGCGAGCTTAAAAAGCTCCTTACCTCCGACCCTGAAAGGTATGAAAAATTCTTCTCGGTTTTCGGCCTGCAGCTTAAATACGGCGTTGTTTCCGACTACGGTATAAACAAGGATAAGATTAAGGACCTGCTTATTTTCCGCTCTCTTAAAGAGGATAAGATGATAACCATTGCCGACTATATCGCCGCAATGGGCGAGGACCAGAAGCACATTTATTACGCCTGCGGTGAAACGGTGGCCAAAATCGGCTCTCTGCCCCAGGTTGAGCTGGTGAAGGATAAGGGTTACGATATGCTTATGCTCACCGACGAGGTAGACGAGTTCGTTATGCAGACCCTGCGCGCCGAGGGCGATAAGGATTACTGCTCGGTAAATTCCGAGAATGCCGACCTGCTGGACGATGCCGCCGAGGAAAAGGCCAAATCTGCCGAGGAAGAAAACCGCGAAATGCTGGATTTCCTCAAAGAGTCCCTGTCGGGCAAGGCCGCCCAGGTGGTTATCTCCAAAAAGCTTAAGACCCACCCCGTTTGCCTTTCCACCACAGGCCCCGTTACCCTGGAAATGGAAAAATATTTTGCCCAGATGCCCGGTGACGAGGCTATGAAGCCCAAGGCACAGAGGGTGCTGGAAATCAATGCAGAGCATCCCATTTTTGCCCGTCTTTCCGCCCTTTACGGGGAGGATAAGGAAAAGGCAGGCAAGCTGGCCCGTGTGCTGTTGGCCCAGGCCACCCTTATTGCAGGCCTGCCTATAGAGGACCCTGCCGAGTATACCGAAATACTGTGCCAATTGCTTTAGCTTTTATCCAAGCAAAAACGCTGAATCAGGGGTTTGCTCGCGCAAACAGGGGTGCCTTACGGCACAGTGTTCTGCGGCAAAGCCGCCCCTGCTCACTTTAGCGAGCCCCTTATCCCTAAACCGCAAAATAAAATTTTTCTTTACATTTCAAAACTTTTGTGCTATACTACTATGGCTACCGTTTACAAGGCTTTAGGCGACTGCCTCTGTGAGGACCACCTTTGACCTTTGGCTTTGTTTATCGGCGGACAAAATTTTAAATGAGGTGAAACAAATGACAGTAGAACAGAAGCAGGCTATTATTGCTGAGTACGCTACCCACGAGGGCGACACCGGTTCCCCCGAGGTACAGATTGCCCTTCTTACCACCCGTATCAACGAGCTCACCGAGCATCTTAAGGTACACAAGAAGGACCATCACTCCAGAAGAGGTCTTCTTAAGATGGTTGGTCACAGACGTAACCTTCTCGCTTACCTTACCAAGGTAGACATCGAGCGTTATCGTGCCATCATCAAGCGTCTTGGCATCCGTAAGTAATTATGGAAAAGAGCAGGCCACAATTTGTTTTGTGGTCTGCTTATGTTTTAAAAAAACTATGCAGAGGCTATAGTTTAGCGGTAAATCGAGTGTCAAAATCCTTTGGCATTGGCTTTATTGCTTAACCGTACCTCTGCGAAAAATTTAAATTTTGGAGGTTTATTATGTTCGAGAATTTCAGAGTATTTGAAACTGAATTTGCAGGCCGTCCCTTAAAGGTTGAAACCGGTAAAATGGGTCAGCTTGCCAACGGCTCCTGCCTTATCCGCTATGGCGAAACCGCAGTTTTCTGCGCCGCTACCGCATCGGCAAAGCCCCGTGACGGAATTGATTTTCTTCCCCTGTCTGTTGACTTTGAAGAAAAGCTTTATTCTGTAGGCCGCATCCCCGGCTCCTTCACCCGCAGAGAGGGCAAGCCCTCTGACAAGGCAATCCTTGCCTCCCGTGTAATCGACAGACCTGTACGTCCCCTCTTCCCCAAGGATATGAGAAACGACGTATCTCTGGTTTGTACCGTTATGTCGGTTGACCCCGATTGCTCTCCTGAAATCACCGCTATGATTGGTGCTTCCATCGCCCTTTCTATTTCCGACATTCCTTGGGAAGGCCCCATTTCGGGTATTTCGGTAGGTCTTGTTGATGGTCAGATCGTTCTTAACCCCACCGCAGAGCAGCAGGCAAAGAACGACCTTCAGCTTACCGTATCTTCCACCTCTGACCTCGTTGCTATGATCGAGGCAGGCGCTAACCAGGTTCCCGATGACGTTATGTTCGACGCCATTATGACCGGTCACAGAGAGAACCAGAAGATTGTTGAGTTCATCAACTCTATAGTTGCCGAAATCGGCAAGCCCAAGTTCACCTTCGAGTCCTCTAACCCCGACACCGAGATGTTCGAGGCTATTAAGGAATTTGCTATAGACGACGTTAAGTTCGCTCTTGATACCGACGATAAGACCGTAAGAGATGAGAGAATGCTCCCCATCTACGATAAGGTACACGCCAAGTTTGACGAAATCTATCCCGAGCAGGAATTAAAGATTGACGACTGTATGTACAAGCTTCAGAAGTTTGTTGTACGTCGCTGGCTCCTTGACGAGGGCAAGCGTGTTGACGGTCGTGGTATCGACGACATCCGTCCTCTCTCCAGCGAGGTTGGTCTTCTTCCCCGTGTACACGGCTCGGGTCTTTTCTCCCGTGGCCAGACCCAGGTATTAACCATCGCTACCCTGGGCTCTATCCGTGACAGCCAGCTTCTTGACGGTATCGACAATGAAACCGAGAAGAGATACATCCACCACTACAATATGCCCTCCTACTCTGTAGGTGAGACCAAGCCCTCCCGTGGCCCCGGCCGTCGTGAGGTAGGTCACGGCGCTCTGGCAGAGCGTGCCCTTGTTCCCGTAATCCCCTCCGCTGAGGAGTTCCCCTATACCATCCGCCTTGTTTCCGAGGTTCTGTCCTCTAACGGCTCCACCTCCCAGGGCTCTATCTGCGGCTCTACCCTTGCTCTTATGGATGCAGGTGTTCCCATTAAGGCTCCCGTTGCAGGTA
>JAGAPN010000052.1 GCA_017623235.1 Clostridia bacterium
ATTCCACTAAAAATTTATCTTTTTTAGGTGCAAGCAGTTTTGTAACCGAAAATTTTGGCTCATCCGCAAAGCCTGAAGCCCGCAGTAATACTTTGTGTCTTACAAGGGCAAAGGCGAAGCGGTGGGTCATAATTTGGTTCCAAAACCGATTTCGTCCCTAATCGCAGCTCCCTTTTCGAAGGTTCTTTTTCTTTTTCTTTTAAAACTCTCTGTACTGTACTGCCGAGAAATCGGGCTCGCCGAAGAGCTTGGCGTACTCGTCGCAAAGGTTGCAGGCAAACGAGGACATCCTCTTAAAGCCCAGCTCTCTGTAGAAATTAAAGTCTTCCTTTATCTGCTCATTGTTGGGGGTAAAGGGCACCAGCTTGTTGCCTGCCCTGCGGAAATAAATGGAGTTATCGTACCAATATTCCAGCACCTTGGAGTTTTCCTCGCCGAAAAATTTAATCAGCCTTTTAACCAGCTCCAGATACTCACCCTCAAAAGCAAAGGTTTCGGGCTTTATATACCTCTCAAAGGGAGCGTACTCCATAAACACGCCCTCGGCAGGCTTTACCTCCTCGGGAATAGCCACGCCATCGTAGTAGGCAAGGTAGCAGACCTTGGCGTCGGGTATTTCCTTTTTAAGCTCGGCGGCGATTTCGTTCATAAGGGTAAGCTGGTGGTGAGCAAAAGAGTTTTGCCTGCACTTTTCACAGTGGCAGGTAAGGCGCATAGCGTCGTCCAGCCAGAAATAATATTCGTGACAGCTTTTATAAAGGGCTTTTGCCAGAGTAAGGGCGTTTTTACAGATTATCTCCCTGGCCTCGGCGTTGGAGAAGCAGAAATTACCCCAGGTGGTGCGATTACCCTTGTCATCCATACGGAAATATTCGGGATGCTCGGCAAAAAGACCACGGGGCAGCAGGTAGCTCAGGGCGTGAAACTCATACCCCAGCTCAATGCCTGCATCGGTAAGCTTATCGGCCTTTGCCCTGAAATCCTCACTCTCTAAAAGGTCCAGAAGGTCGTAAACCGATTCGTGGGCGGCAGGGCCTCCCCTTGGGTGGAGAGCCAGACGGTCAAGCTTCATTTCTTTAGCCTTTTCAATCCAACGGTCTGTAAGCTCATCGGGATGTATGATAAGCTCCATTTTGGTGGTTTGAGGGTTCATAATATCAATCTCCTTGGGGTCCTTATGGGTGCCCATACGGTCACTGACCAGCACGTTGTTGCGAAACTTCAAAGGCGAGGTGCCGTTAACCTTGGTAAACTGCCTTATAAAGTGGGATGTGCTGGGGTAGCCCAGCTTTTCGGATATTTCGTTAATAGGCATATCGGAATCGTTAAGCAGGGTTATTGCCTGGTGGATGCGGATAGAAATAAGGTCCTGCATAGGAGATACGCCGTAATACCTCTTATAGGAGGCGTAAAGATAGGACTCCGACAAATTTATAAACTTTGCCATATCGGAAATTGTCCATTTTTTATCATACTCCAAAGACAGCTGCCGTCTTAAGGTCTTAAGCTGCTCTACCGTGCGGCTGTTTACGGCGCCGCCGCCCTGGCTGTCGGGAGAAACAGCCCTGGCAAAGAGTATGAACAGCTCGTTTATACGGTTAAAGGAAAGCTCCTTATAATACTCATCCTTAACGGTGTTCTCGGTTTCCAGCTTTCGGGTGAGGGAGGTGATGAAATCGTGCTGCTGGGGGTAGTAAACGGTGTTGAAGGAAAGGCCGTATTTGTGCATAAGACCCTCAACGTCCCCCGTCATACGGAACCAATCGTGAATGGCGGGCTGGTCGCACTTATATATTTGTGGGGTGCCGGCCTTATAAATAATGCAGGCGTGCGGCTCGGTTTTAATTACCTTGCCGTCCAGCACTATCTCAAAGGAGTTCCAGAAGTGGAAAAAACTGTATTGGGGTATTCCGTTGGGTCTGTAGATAGAAAAGCCCGCTTTTTCGGGCCAGGCGTGACGAATGTACCCCGGGGCAATGGAAACCATACTGCTAAACCTGCCTCTCCTGCAAAAATTCTGTTTTCATTATACATATAAAAAATAGCATCCGCTATATATTTATCACGAAAAAGTAGTTTTTGCAAATTATTTAGTAGTGAATGATATTGAGAAAGTTATGCAAATAAACTATACTTATCGTAGGCAATAGCGTTTGTTTTGTGCTTTTTGGTAAGGATTGGCTTAAATTGCACCCCCGTTTTTCCGACCCGTGCCAAAAAATAGTAAATGTAAAAAAATACTATTTTAGCAGAAGACCGCTGTAGTCCCACGGTTATAAATATTAAAAGAGGTGCTTTTATGAAAAATCTCAGAAGAATTGCCGCAATACTGCTGGCTCTTGCCCTGCTCTGCTCCTTTGCGGGCTGTGGAGGTGACTCTGATAAGGATGATACCGCAGGTGACGGCTTTGTTAAGGACTCTCAGATTGAGATGCCAAAGTATGATATAAAATCCGACAAGGTATATATGCTCACCTGGGAGGACCCCTCGGTGCTGGTTACCCCCTCGGCCTATATGTACACCGTAAATGAAAAAATGAAGCAGGAGTACGGCGTCAGCCTGGAATTTATCCGCTGCGTTAATACCGAGCTTGAGATTAAGGCCGCCCAGCTGGTGCTGTCGGGCAACTCTCCCGACCTTATAACCCTGCGTGACCGTGATTACCCCAACTTTGTATATAAGGGAATCGCCCAGCCCTGGGATGATTATATTGATTTCTCTCATCCCCTTTTCGAGGGAATTAAGGATGTAAACGACAAGTACCGCATTGACGGTAAGGTTTACCGCTATTTCAACACCTGGTTCAATAACGGCTACACCTGGTATTGGGTAAACGATTTTATAGAGGCCGGTCTTGAGACCCCCCGTCAGCTCTATTATAAGGGCGAGTGGACCTGGTCCAAGCTTGATGAATATGCCAAGGCCCTCACCGTTAAGGATACCACAGGCACCGTTTCCAAGTACGGCGTAGGCTATGAGGAGCCGATGCACCTGGTAACAGGCCAGACCTACATAAAGGACGACGGCAACGGCCAATATGTGAACAACCTGCAGAACGCTGCCCTGGCAGATTTCTTTAACTACGCTGCCGAGCAGGGCTTCTCCACCAAGGTGCGCCCCACAGTAGAATCCTGTTACGACCTCTTTAAGCAGGGTAAGGTTTCTATGTTGGTATTTGAGCAATATTACGGCTCTAACCACCTGCTGAGTGAGCGTCTGGCAGGCGACGTAGAATTTGCACCCGCACCCAAATGGGACGGCGCAGACAAATACTACACCCCCGGCCGCGGAACAGGCGGCTGGCTGGCAATGGGCGCCAAGAATCCCGCAGAGGCCGCCGCATTTATGGCTACCTGGCGTCTGTGCAGCGGTAAGGTTGACCCCATTGTTATCGAGGCCCAGAAGGTTCGTGATACCGCCCTTGCAGGCTGTGACGAAGAGGATTTTGCCCTTATCGACGAAATGAACGACCCCGCAAAATTTGAAATATTACCCATTATCGACGAAGGTCTCGGCATCACCTGGAGCTCTACCGAAAAGCAGACCTTCCGTAAGGACGTATTGTGGTATAACAAGCCTTGGGCTACTGCTATTCAGGAGTACAGCCCTCTGCTCAATACGGCCATAAAGCAGACCGCTGAAATGAAAACCGAAAAATAATATAAAAAATAGGCAAGCAGGAGTGTATTTTTACGTTCCTGCTACCTTGCTTGTTCAGGAGAATTTTATGAAAAGGCTAAAAGTGATAATTGCCCTGGCTCTGGCCCTGAGTATTACAGGCATCAGCGCCGCCGCATACACGGTTTATAAGGAAATCGGCCATAACCCCGGCGACTTTAACGTTTGTGCCTTCGGCGCCGTTCCCAACGACGGCAAGGACGATACCGCCGCATTTATGGCGATGGGTCAAGCTGCTAAAACCATCTATATTCCCGCAGGTGAATTTGAGGTTACCGAAACCATAGAGCTGCTGGATTCCTCTCTTATTGGCGCAGGCGCCGAAAAGAGCGTTATCGTCTGCAAAACCAAGACCGACCGTGAGCCTATAGTAGAAGCCGGCGGCCGCTGCGTTATCCGTGATATCACCCTTATGTACGATGAAAGCTGTATCAAGGGCAACGAGCTGGCAGGCGAGCGTGTAGGCATCTACACAGGTCAGATGGAAAAGACCCTTAAGCGTGGCACCTCCATCTCCAACCTTCACATTAAAAACGTGGGCACGGGTATTTATTCCCCTAAAACCGATATTGATAAGTTTAAAATGGAGGCCGTTTCCTTCTCGGTAACCTATGAGTCGGTCCGTGTAACCGATTTTATCTACCGTGGCATTGATATGGCCAACGAAACCCGCACGGGTAACATCTACCGCAATATCTATATTTCCACCAACGGCAAGGAGGCCGATGCAGGCTTCTTCCTCCAGACCAGAGAAACCGAGTGTGAAATTACAGGCCTTACGGTGGAAAACAGCAAGCTTAAAACCCCCGTTAAGTTCGAATACTGCGAGGCCCTTTCGGCCACCAATATAAATTTCATCGACGTCCAACTTACCAAGGACAACACAGGTCTGCTTTACGTGGATAAAAGCAACGTGCTGCTGGACAGCCTTAATTTCTACAACTGCCAGCCCAAAGGGGCCCTGCGCTCCTTCGTGCGCCTGGGTGACAATATGTACCGTGGCGCAGGCTGGGACAGTATGGGTAGCCTCCATATAGGCGACCTTAACGTTATTAACCCCGATATTACCGAGGGTCCCGATGCAGGCCAGTATTTCTTTGCCCGCAAGGCAGGCTTTGTAAACGCCTTTAAGGTTACCGTTGACCGCTACAACCTGGTGGCGCCCGACAGCATCAAGGCCCAATATGAAAAGTTTTCGGCCTCCGACCGTGAGATAGACCTCACCATAGGCGGCAAAAAATAAGGAGGTAAGGCTATGACAGATATTAAGAAAATTTCGGCTGTAGTCCTTGCCCTGGCTTTAGCCCTTTTAATGGTTTTCCCCTTTGGCGCCTCTGCCGATGAGGAGGTTTCCTCCCCCGATGCAGGCTTTGTAAACGTTGAGGATTTCGGCGCCCTGGGCAGCGACCAGAAGGACGACTTCGCCGCATTTGAGGCCGCTCTTAAAACGGGCAAAAACCTCTACGTTCCCACAGGCACCTTTATGCTCTCAAAGCCTCTGATTATTGAGGACAGAATTCTCCGTGGCGTAGGCTCGGCCGCTTCGGGCCTGCGTGGTATCGGTGACAAGGACATCCCCATAGTTATTGTAAAGGGACGTTCCTTTGTTTCCGACCTTCAATTCAGCTTCCGCCCCCAGGATATCGCCGCCGATGAAGCTATGGGCCAGCGTGTTGCCCTGCAGGTCGGCGATAAGGAAAGAGGCCTTGAGGCAGGGTCGGAGCTTCGCAATCTCTTCTTCGACAGGGTGGGCACCGCTATCTACAGCCCTGCCGAGGCAAAGCCCGCCAAAGGCGTGCTTTTCGATACCCTTGAGGTACAGCACTACAGCTACCGTGGCGTAGATATGCAAAGTCTTGGCCGCTCGGGTAACACCTACAGCAACATTTACATAAACGACCAGGCCCTTTATAAGCTTACCAGCGCAGGCTTTGCCCTTGAGGGTAGCGAATTCGGCCCCGTGCTGGGTCAGATAAACATTGAGCACGGCTCTATGCTAAGCGGTATTATTTTTAAGAACGTCAAGGGCTTTACGGCAGGAGCCATCCACATTGAGGGTGTAGCCATAAGCCAAAACGATATGGGCTCCATATACGCCGAAAATTCCACAGGCTATATTGCCAACCTTACCCATATACTTAACTTTATCCGTTGCTATAATACCAGCCTTATCCGTCTTGGCGACGGTGACGGTAAAATCGTAGTGGGTAACATCAATCTCCGTGGTGTAAACCAGCCCGACGAAGGCCTTTTCTCCAATATACCCGAGTGGATGGAGGAGCTGGGCAGTATGTCCAACCGTGGACTTAAAACACCCCAGGCAAAATCCTTCGTGGTCTTTGAGCGTGATAAGGCCGCCCGGGGCGACTACGGCATAGTATATGAAAATTACGGTTTCTACTCATACCACGAGGATGAGTACGATTTCTGGCAGAGCCTTCCCACCAGAGGCAATATTACCGTAGAAAAATATGAAAATGGAGGTGACGGCGAATGAAAAGGGTTAAAGCCTTAGCGGTTGTAACCGCAATTCAGGCCGTCCTTCTTGTGGCCGCCATAGTGGCCTGCGTTCTGCTGGTACCCGGACTTTTGGGCCTGAACGCAGGAGATATGCCCCCCACGGTGGTGCTGGGCGATGAAGATACCCTTCATAACGGCCTTGCCCAGGTTACCGATTTCGGCGCCACCCCCGACGACGACCGTGATGACACCGCCGCCTTCAAGGCCGCCCTTAAAACAGGGGCCTCGGTTTATATTCCCGGCGGCAAATACAATATTTCCGAAAATCTCACCGTTTCAGACCGCATCTTAAAGGGCGCAGGTAATACCACCCTCTGCTTTACCTCCCCCTCGGCAGGCCTTACCCTTGAGGGTAGCGCCATCCTTTATGAACTGGGCCTCACCTTTTCCGATAAGGCCCTGGATAAGGGTGACTGCGTGGCCGTAACCGACGGAGGAATGACGGCAGGCTCCCTTATCAGAGGCGTTACCTTCCAAAAGGTAGGCACAGGCATTAAATCCCACCGTGAGAGGGGCACCTTCTGCGCCACTATCGAGTCGGTCACCTTTAAGGACTATAAAAAAGAGGCCATCAGTATTTCCGACGGCCTTTCCACCATAATCCGCAGCGCTACCGTATATGCAGGGGGAGAAAACACCCCCATTACCCTGGGAGGTAACGTTACGGTAGACAGCCTCTCCTTTGAGGGGGTTACCGCCAAGGCCGCCCTGGCCCTGGAAAACTGCCACTCGGCCTCAATTAACAGCCTGCATTTCAGCGAGGTTAAGGCCGACACCCTGGTTTCCTGCAGCGGCGCACGCTTTACCCTTAAATCTGCCACCCTGGCCTCTACCACCGCCGACAGCCTGGTAGCCGTAGCCGACAAGGAGGGGGCTATCGCCTCCGCAGGCAGAATTATTACGGTAAACGGCGATATTAAGATTTCAGACAGCGACAGCATTGTCTGCAACCAACATTTTAAGTAAGGAGGGCGCAAAAATGACAGTTAACACCGTTATAGCCATAGTTCTGCTGGCTTTCACCGCCGCCCTCGCCGTCAGCACCACCCTTTCGGTGCTGGCCCTCATAAAGGCTACAAAAAAGAGTAAAAAGGAGGCGGCCGAATGAAAAAAATAAAGTTTTTACTGGCGGCTGTCCTGGCTCTTACCCTTATTCTCTGCCTTGCCACCCCCGCCCTGGCGGTAGATGCAGGCAAGGTAATATATGAAAACAGCTTTGACAGCGGCGCTTTGGACGATACCTTTAAGGTAACCCGTGGCACCCTCTCGGTGGCCGAGGAAAAGGGCAACCCCTACCTTAAGGTAGCCCACCAGACAAACCAGGTCCACTTTGCCTACGGCCCCACCGAGCAAAGGGACTACGACCTGACCTTCAGGATAAGGGCATCCCTCCTCACCAATGAGGCAAATGCCACCATATCCCCCTTCTTCAGAAGCCCCCATATCCCCGCCTGGGATACGGTTTCCTACCAGCTTCAGCTTAAGACCTTCTCGGCATCCCTTATCTATGCCGACCGCTTCGCCGACGACCTTACTTTATCCCCTTTAACCGAATATGACGGCTTCGGCATTTCGGCAGGTCTTTGGAACAACGTAAAAATCTCTACCCGAGGAGACCGCATCATCGTTTACCTTAACGGTGACCGTGTGCTGGAAACCTCGGATAACAAGTACGGTCAGACGGGCGGCTTCGGCTTTACGGGTAGATACGCCAGCTTTGACGTGGATGATATAGTCATCACCCGTTACTACGGCTCCACCCTGCCCGAGCCTACCCCCAACGAAAAACCCGCCTGGGCAGGCGACATCTCCGAAAAGGAGGAGCCCGACATTCCCGATACAGGTGTTCTCCGCCTTGACCTTACAACTCTCGGCCAGGAAAAGAAGCCTGTAAACCGTGCTATTAACTATATTGACCCCGCCGCCCCGGGCCTTTACAGCTGGATAGCTCTGGCGGCAGCTCTGATATGCGGCGGCGCCGCTACGGCAGGCTTTATAGTCCTTGCAAAAAACAAAAAGGAGGGTGACCGCTGATGAAAAAGATTATAAGCATTATTCTGGCGGTGACACTTACCCTCACCTGCCTTAATATCGGTTCCCTGGTTTTCGGCCAGGGCTCCGAAGCCGTTGCCCGTGACCCCGATGATAAGCTTATCACCGTCTTTGATTCCAACGCCTACTATAAGGAAGGCAACAAGCACGTAAATCCCGACCTTGTAACCTCCAACGATTTGGGCTACTGGCTGGGCGGCGGCTCCTGGCGCAGCAGCTCTGCCGCCAATCAGGTGGGCCTTTATATGGGCAAAGGCGGCGAGAGCGCCAAGATTTTAGAGAGAAACGGTGCCGCTATCACCAACGTGGACGATTTTGAGTGGCAGTTCCAGATAATTGCCGACGACGCCTCAAAGGTACATACCTCCTTCGTTTTCCACGTAAACGACAGCAGTAACATTTCCTCCTACTCTACCCGAGCCAACCTTTTCGCCGTTACCCTTTACGGCAGCGGATATAAGAGCGAGGATGCCCGTTTCCAGATACCCTGCTCCCTGGTGGCAGAGTATTCTAACGGCAGCACAAACTCGGGTATGCGCCCCTTTGATTACGATACAAGCGTTACCCCCTGGCAAACCAAGGCAAACAGCTACGTAAAGCTGGACGATGCCTCGGCAGAAAATTCCATTAATCTGGCAGATTTTACCACCGTTAATATTAAGATGAGCGACCGCCTTCTTACCATATCGGTCTGGCAGACCGACGATAAGGAGGCCACCCTCCGCACCATCTCAATGACTATGTACACCGGCGGCTACAAGCTGGCTAAAAGCGGTGACTTTGCCATAATCAGCGGAGATAATTCCTGCAACTACAAGATAACCGATATGAATATCTCCACCCCCCGTGAAATATTCAACTCTGCCGATTATCCCGCCCCCACCCACCTAAATCCCTATGTTACCGACGGCAAAACCTGGCTGGGCGGCAACTCCTGGGTAAGCGGTAATGCCTCCTTGAAGGACAGCGTTTATATGGGCCTTAACGGCGAGAGCGCAAAAATTGTTGAGCGAAACGAAGGCAGTACCCCCCTTGCCGATTTTGAATGGCAGATGCAGTTTGTTGCCGACAGCGCCACAATGGCCGATATGAAGACCTCTTTCGTCTTCCATATTAATGAAAACAGCGATGTTTCCAGCTTTTCGGCCCGCAAAAACGTTTTGGCCGTCACCCTTTACGGCACAAACGTTGATATGAGTAAAAACTGCGCCGTAGGCGGCGCCTTTGTGGTGGAGTACGGCGCATCGGGCAGAAATAATCAGTTGGGCTATATGCGCCCCTACAACTATAACAGTTCTGTAACTCCCTGGACCATATCCGCCGACAGCTATAAAAAGCTGGACGACAGCTCGGCCACCAAGGCTGTTGATATTTCCAAATATGTTACCCTCAATATTAAAATGGTAGGCCGTGACCTTACGGTTTCCTTCTGGCAGAGCGACGACAAGGCCTCTACCTATCGAGAGCTTAAGGTTAAAATGCATACCTCGGCTATGACCCTGGCCCCCGAAGGTGATTTTGCAATAATCAGCCGCCACGACGAGGGTCTGTCGACCTGTAACTACCGTATAAAGGATATGACCGTAAAGGCCGTTACTCCCGACATAAACGTTCCCACCCCCGATTACGCCTCGGAAGACCTGGCAAAGCCCACCGAGGGCGTGTATTTCGAGAACGATTTTGAAGAAAATCAGAACGGTGTGGTGGTTGCCACCCACCCCAAATACCCCGAGCAGACGGGTATTAAGACCGAGGGTGAAAATTCCTACCTCCAGTCCACCCAGGATTTCTCCAACGCCAACGGCAAGGACGGCTGGAACATAATAAACATCACCCCCGACAAGAAATATAAGGACTTTACCCTTAATTTCAAGGTAAAACTTGACCCGAAACTGCAGCCCACCTATCATCAAAACTGGCATTATATGCTGGTAGGCTTCCGCAGCACTAATGGCGTGGTCAGCGGTAACGTCCTGCAGATAGCGGCGGGCGGCGCCGCCTTCTCGGTGGCCGACAGCGCCTCCGGCAAGGATTACACCAATAACCGCATCGCCTTAGCGGGTGAGGACACCACCCTGGGCGGTACCTTTGACCTGCCAAACGGCAAAATATCGGCAGGCATCGCCCCCGATAACGTATGGCACAAGGTAAGCCTGGTGGTTTCGGGCTGGAATTATAAATACTACCTTGACGGACAGCTTATGCTGGAGGTAAAGGACTCCCAGCAGCTTTATAAAAAGGGCAAGCTGGTTATTGCGGCCAGGACCCTTAACCTGCAGCTGGACGATATTGAGGTCCTTACCCCCGATGCCGAAATTTCTCCCTTCGAGCCCCAGCAGACCCAGACGGGCCTGCTTTACGCCAACGATTTTGACACCGCCGCCGATGCCGACAGTCTGACGGTGATAAGGGGTCAGAATTACGGCATTGTCACCGACGGCGATAAGTCTTACTATCATATAGATTACGAGCCCGATGCCTCCAACCCCGCCAACGGCAACGTAAATATGACCTTCGGCCCCGTTGGTATTAAAAACTTTACCCTTAGTATGCAGGTGCGCATCACCAAGAACATCAGTGATAAATGGCACAACATCATACTTATGGGGCGCACCAAGGCGGGCGGCATCTCGGCCCAGGGCCGCTTCCTTACCAAGGGCAGTATGATAGTGGGTCAAAAGGATTCCGAGCTGCTGGAGATTGCCCGCAGCGGTCCCGCCGCAACAGGCACCACCTCCACCTACCCCTGCCACGATAAAAATGCAGGCGTATCCATTTTAGAATGGCACAAGATAACCCTTGTCTGCGACGAGTGGAACTACACCATTTATATCGACGGCAAGAAGATTGCAGAGGGTGTAGACGAGCATCAGCTTTCAAAGTGGGGCGGCTTCGGCCTGCGTACCCAGGGTGTTAACCTTGATATTGATAACATCCGCATCTGGGGTACACCCCATTACGATTTAAGCTTCACCGAAGAGATACCCACAGGCCAGCTTTATAAGAATGATTTTGAGGCAGGCAGTATGGACGGCATCTCCTTCACCTACTATGACGAAAGCCAGACCGCTATACTGAAGGGCGAGGACGGCAACTCCTTCCTCAGAGCCTACCCCGACCTTCGTACCGACGAAAACGGCAAGCTGAAGGTGGTGGGCAACGGAAATCTGCTCTTCTCCTTCGGTCCCCCCAACGCTATGGACTTCACCCTCACCTTTAAGGTAAGAGAGATGTCCAACACCAACGAAAATCTGGGCTCCGTCATTGTGGGAATTCACTCCGACCCCACCAATATTAAGTGGGACACCGTCTGGGCAAATATACTGCCCCGCGGCACCAGCTTCTCTCTTAAGGATTCCACCCGAAAGCTGGGTATTGATAATCTTATCGGCACCACAGGTAAAAACCGTTCGGGCGGCAACAACTATATGCCTTCGGACAACAGGGCCTTCGGCCTCCGCCCCGACGGCAAGTGGCACGACGTAAAGGTAGTTTCCAAGGGCTATACCTATACGGTATATATCGACGGCGCAGAAATTCTCACCGCCACCGATACGGATAAGACCTTCTACAAGGGCTACACGGTAATAGGCTCCAACGGCTGTATCATTGATATCGACGATATAAGCCTTACCAATAAATAATTAAAGGAGAAAAGGAAAATGAAAAAACTAATCAGCATAATCCTTACCCTGGCACTGCTGGCAGGCTGCATAGCAGTAATGCCTGCCTTTGCGGCAGACGCTACCACAGTCTATCCCGATTACCCTGCAGATGAAGACGTCACCATCTTCGACACAACCGAATTTAACGTTGTAAAAGATAACGTTACCTGGCAGACCGCCAACCCCGCCATCAGTACCGAGGTAGACAGTGAGCAAAAGTGGCTGTCCACAACCTCTTTTATAGGCGGGTCCAGCAAAATGGGTCTGTTTATGCAAGCGGCCAACGTTTCGGCTCCTATACTGGCTTACAACGGTGTAGAAACCACACGGGTTAGCGATTTTGAGTGGCAGACCGATATCGTAAGCGGTAACGGCGAAGCCGCGCTAAAGGGCTATATTTCCTTTATGTTCCACATAAACGAGAACAGCACCTATACCACCACTTCCCGCAATAAGCTGCTGGCCGTCACTCTTATGGGTAGCAACTATACCGACAAATATCAGAAGGGAACCTCCCTGCTGTTAGAGTATACCACCGCCAACGGTATGCGTCCCCTGGACTATGATTCCGCTGGTGTACCCAAGACCAACAGCTACATTGATATGACCGATTTTGTTAACGGCACCAACTTTAAAGCTATGACCCTTAACATAAAGCTCAACTATAACTGCATTACCGTAACCGTTTGGGAAACGGGTAAAAAGGATACTACAACCAAGACCCTCGCCGCCCGTATAACTTGGCCCGCCTATGCCAACTACGGCACCGATAAGGGTGATTTTGCCATACTTAACGGCTACAAGTCGGGCTCTACCACCTACGGCTGTAATTTCAGATTCTGCAATATGAGCATTAAGGCGCCCGGTGAGAAAAATCTGCTGAATACCGAAAAGGCAACAGCTAAAAACTACACATGGTGGGGAAGTAACACGGTTTACACCAAAAACACCTCTACCGGTGTTTGGTCCTCTTCAGGTCGTGGCGCAGAATTCAAGGCCAATGCAGATTCCGTTCGTCTTAATCAGCACGGCGTTGCCGACCGTCTGCTGGCCCACAATCAAAACCTCCCCGAGGGCGGCGTTGAAAACTTTGTATGGGAGTTTGACTTTACCCCCGGCCGTAACTGGGGCGGTCGTACCTCCTTCGCCTTCCACGTCAGCGACGACAGCGTCACAACAGGTGTTGTTACCAAGGATGAATCTGAAACCGTAACAGGCTATACCAACCCCTTAGACGCCCGTAAGAATCTTCTTTGCGTTACCATTTGTACAGGTAATGCCGATACTACCGTCAGAAACGGATTCTTAAGAAACGGTATTGTCCTTGAGCGTACCGTTCAGCTGGGTAATAACCTTGTTATGCGTCCCTTAAGCTACGATAATAAAAATCTTACCGACGGTGTTTGGACCATTACCAAGGGCGTTCACACCTTCGACAGCAGCTTCACCGAAGGTCTGCTTGCTAACAACCTGTTAGATACCGAAACTCCCGAAACTGTTAAATACTATCGTGTTCGCATAATGTATTTTAACAACTACGTCTACGTTTATATGTGGGATAAGAACGACCCCTCCACTATGATTTCCCTCGTAGAAAAACTCACCGATAGCTTTACTGCCAATGCAGGCGACTTCTCTATTATCAACTCCGCCAACTATGCATACTTTGATAATATGACCATCACCTCCCTTGATTATGAGGGTGCCGAGGACGTGGTTGAATACTACAAGACGGTTGACAGCCTCTATAATCTTGGCGATACCATTACCCGTGAGGATGATGATGCTCTTACCGCCGCTACCACCTCCTTTGGCAAGCTTACCGATGCCAGCAAAACCCTGCTGGGCGTTTCCGATAAGCTGGTTGCCGACAGAGCTACCATAACCGCTCTTACCAAGGCGGCTCACGATATTAATGACGATACCGTTATTGACATCTGCGACCTTGTAAAACTTGACCTTGGCGTTAAGGGCACCGAAGTCCTTGCCGCCGATAAGGACCCCGTCCTTGACGGCAAGCTTGATGCCGCCGACCTTATTCAGCTTCGCGGTTGGATTCTTAATCTCATAGCATAAACCGTGATTATTACGGAGCGTTCACGGAGTGGGCGCTCCTTTTTTGGGGATTTCTATGTCTTTTATTTCTAACGAATTTTTATACCTTGACCCCGAATTTTCGGGCTTTGGCGACTTTACCGACAACTCGGTTTTTTCGCCTGATGAGCGCAGGGAATTTCTGTCACACTACGCCGAATTTCTTAAAAGCGGCTACGGCCTGGGGGAAGCCTCCCTGCAGGCGGTAGACAGGGCAGAGGTTGCCGCCACCCTGGAGGGATGGGATAAAAAGGAGGGCCCCTTTGCATCGGTTTCGGCCTACGTCCTTAATAAAGCCGAGGCCTACAAGGGCTGGCAGCTTTATACCGACAAGGTATCCCTTCAGGGGGACACCCTGGTTTTCGCTGCGGCCGACCTGCCCCCCAACCCCTGCGCCCAATATACCCTTAAAGCCCGTCCTCGGGCCCTCACCTTCACATTTTTTATGGATGAGGAATATACGGCCCCTGTAAACGGTATTATCCGTGATACCACCACCGCCCGCACCATAGAGCTGCGGCAGGGCATTGAGGATATACTTAAAATCAGCTTTTACTCCAACGGAGAGGCCTATGCCAGGGTGTTTTCCGCCGACCCCTATCACTCCCGCTTTGTAAGGCTGGGAAGCTTTGATTTCGGCAGAGAAAACGCCCTCACCCTCTCCCTTGAGGAAAACTCCTACTCGGTCCGCCTTAACTCCGACCTTACCGAGAGCATCCCCTACTCCTCCCCCCTTACCCCCGACAGGCTCTTTATCTCGACGGGTATGTTCAGCTACGGAGAGTGGCGTATCACCCCAAAAAGCGTTACCTTTGAGGACGGGGAGGATAAAAACCTCTTCTTGCCTGCCGAAAAGGCGGAGGATAAACCCCTGCCCCTGGGAGAAGTGACCCTGCCCTATTGCATAGGCGGGGCCGATTTTGCCGATAAGACCCTGGTAATAGAAAAGCGGTTTACCCTGCCAACTTCCCATTGGGTCACCCTTACCCTTAACAGCCTGGACCCCGGCGGAGAGGTTTATATTGACGGCCGCCTTTTGGCCTCCACCCACAATTTTGAGCGCTTCAGCCTGGATATTTCAGACCTTGAACGTGATAAAGACCACCTGCTTCAGGTACGTGTCTTCCCCCGTGCCCCCGAAACCCTCTTTGCCTGGCACCGCCAGAAGGACCCCTATAACGGCTGGTTCTGCGGCGAAATTTCCATAAAGGGATATAATGAAATCTCCCTTACAGAGCCCCGGGTCCGCACCCTTTCGGTAAAGGGGGACAAAATTTCGGCCTCCTTCAGCGGCAGGGTGAGCGAGCCCTGCGAAATCCGCATTACCGCCACCCCCTGCTTTGGCAAATCGGGTGATACTGTCGACCTGGGCGCCTTTGCCGCCGAGGGTGAATTCTGCCATACCGCAGATTTTGAGGCCAACCCCTGGGACACCCACAGCCCCAACCTTTACTCCGTCACCTTTGCCGCCTTTAAGGACGGCCAAAGGATGGATGACGAAACGGTTGAAACGGGCTTTCGCACCATAGAGCAAAAAGAGGGCGAAATTCTGCTGAACGGCCGCCGCATAGACCTAAACGGCGCCCTGCTGATGCAGTTTTTGCCTCCCTACAAGGAAACCTCCCGCTATCATATCTGCCCCACCGATGAACAGGTGCTGTGGCAGGAGATGCAGCTTTTGGCCCTTGGGGGTAACACCCTGCGCCTCCACGTGCTGGGCTACGGTGTAAACGACCCCCGTTACGCCCGCTATGCCGACCGCCTGGGTCTGCTGCTTATCTGGACCACCCGTTATATCGACAGCATCGAGGGTGTGCAGTGGCAGGGTAAATGGCGGGGCAAGGAGGCCTATATCCGCCAGATTAAAGAGGTTATAAACCATCCAAGTATAATTATGTGGGAGGGCTCCAATGAGTTGCGCCCCGACATACAGCAGATAAACTCTGCCTTTGACCATTTCGTGCCCGCTGTCCGTGAGGCCGACCCCAGCCGACTTATCTGCCCCGTTTCCCACCTTTATTACGCCGCCGACCTTTACCCCACAAAAGGCTGTGAATATTTAAGTGAGGACGGTATATCCGACCACAAGGGCGACCCCGCCACCGTATCCCCCTATTGGCACGACCCCCTGGTGGTGCGAAGCGCCCACACCTATTCCCTGCTTTGCGGCTACGGCTCAGGCTGGGATAAGCTGAGGCTCCAGCCCTGGGGAGAACAGGAAAGGCTCTTTGCCAGCAAAAAACACAGCTATATAGTTTCGGAATATGCCGTTATCGGCCGCCAGGACCCCAACACTCCCGAGGCCAAAGAGGACTATTTTAACCCCTACTCCTACGAGTTCCCCGACGAAAAGCCCCTGGGGCTGGAGATTACGGGTGATGATTGGCTTATCAGCCAGGCCCACCAGGCCCTTTGCGCCCACCACTCCATAAAAACCCTGCGGCAAAGGGATGCCGACGGTATGCTGTGGTGCTGTCTTATGGGCGGCGCCAACGACGGCGGTTATTTAAAGCCTGTTATTGATAACTACGGCTACGCAAAGTTAGGCTTTTACGCCATGAGGGCTGCCCTGCAGAAGACCTGCGCCTTTTTGGATTCGGTAGACCTTAAAAGGTCAAGGCTGGAGCTTACCCCTCTGCTTTTCGGCAAGGCGGGTCACCGCTACAGCCTGACCCTGCAGATTACCGACCGACAGGGCACCACCCTGGAGGAGCATACCTACAGCGGCATCTGCTGTAAGGACAGGGTAACCACCCTGCCCCCCTACCGTAGCACCCTTGATAAAAAGGGTTATTACGGCATTCGCTTCACCCTCCTGGAGGAATAAATTTTCAAACAGGTGATACTATGAAGACTTTACCCGATATTTCCTACGGTCCGCTTCCCACCCAGCTAATCGACCTCTACCTGCCCGAGGGGGATGAATTTGACCTTTATATCCATTTCCACGGCGGCGGGCTGGAGTCTGGCAGCAGGAGGGTTTTTGACCCCTTCCCCAGGTTTCTGACCCATCGTGGGGTGGCCCTGGCCTCGGTGGAATACCGTATGTTCCCCGACGCCGCCTACCCCGACTTTTTAGAGGACGCCGCCCTGGCGGTGGCCTATATAAAGAATACCGTTAAGGGCATAAGACGGCTCTTTGTGGGAGGCGCCTCGGCAGGTGGTTATATATCAATGATGCTCTGCTTTGATAAAAGGTGGCTTTCTGCCGTAGGGGTAAGCCCCACCGATATTGCAGGCTTTTTCCACGATGCAGGCCAGCCCACCAAGCATTTTAACCTGCTTAAATACAGCGGCCTTGACAGCAGACGGGTAATTGTGGACGATACGGCACCCCTTTATCATATCGGCGCCGAGGCTTATCCACCTATGCGGTTTACCGTGTCGGATAAGGACCTTCCGGGTCGGCTGGAGCAAACCCGACTGGTTATCGCCACCTTAAGGCATTTCGGCATATCTGAGGATAAAATCAGCCTGGATATACGCGGGGGCCACCACTGTCACTACTGCGAGGCTATGCTGGATGGGCAGAGCCTCTACGGACAGATGATTATGGATTTTATAGATTGGATAAAAAGACAATAGGCGTCAGCCTATTGTCTTTTTTTTGTCACCACCGAATATAATATATCGGTGATGCTATGGAAGAAAAATTTACCTCTCGGCTTTCCTTTATAATGGCCTCGGTAGGGTCGGCGGTAGGGCTGGGTAACCTTTTCCGCTTTCCTGCCCTGGCGGTGAAATACGGCGGCATCTTTATCCCCGTATATATCTCCTTGTTGGCCCTGCTGGGTCTTCCGCTTCTGACCTGCGAGCTGGCGGCAGGCCGCTACTACCAAAAATCTGCGGTGGGCTGTATGGGGGCCATTTCAAAAAAGGCTCGACCCTTAGGATGGGCGGCCTCGGCCAACTCTTT
Source organism: Clostridia bacterium (assembly GCA_017623235.1). Lineage (GTDB taxonomy): Bacteria > Bacillota > Clostridia > Oscillospirales > Acutalibacteraceae > SFWF01. The sequence goes on from JAGAPN010000052.1 coordinate 17,927, forward strand.
TATAATAATGAGCTACTACTGCCTGCTCTTTTCCTTTGTACTGCTGGCCTCGCTTTTTTCTTTTCGTCTGAATGCCGCCAATGCCGACAGCCTTTTTTTAGACTACATATCCCCAAAGGGTGGTTTCCCATTTGATACCCAGCTTTTGCTGGCGGCCGCCTGGGGAGCGGTAATTCTTTGCTACGGCAGGGCCGAAAATCTGGGCAAAATCTCCACCGTCAGCGTGCTTTTCTCGGTGGGGGTAATTCTTGTTATCGCCCTTATAAGGGGAATCTCCTGCCCACGGGCCCTGGCGGTTTTCCTGCGGCCCGACCCTGCCCCTCTGCTGCAGCCCTCCTTCTGGGCCGATGCCCTGGGCCAGGTCTTCTTCTCCCTGTCTGTGGGTGTGGGGGTAATGTTTGCCTACGGCTCCTTTCTGAGGGATGGAGAAAGCATCCCCCTGTGCGGCGGCATAATTGCCGCTATCGACCTGCTGGTTTCCCTGGCCGCCACCGTAATCTATGCCTCGGTGGGACCGACGGGTGATGACGGTTTACTGCTGACCTGCTTTTCGGTCTACCCAAAGGCCTTTATGGATATTTTCGGCAGCCTCGGGCGGTGGGTCTGCGGCCTTTTTTACCTAAGCCTGGCTCTGCTTTGCCTGGCTTCGGTCTTCTCCTACCTTAAAAGCGCCGCCTCGGCGGCGGGACCCCCAAAAACAGAGCCCAAGAGGGCGTCAATCATAGCCCTGGCCGCCGCAGGGATAGGCCTCATAATGCTTATAGACGAGGGACTTCGGCTACTCCACTTGACCGATTCCCTGGCCGCCCGTTATCTTACCCTGACGGTGGGCCTTTTTGAATTTATCATCTTCGGCTACCTGGCCCCGCCCGAGCTAATATCCTCTGCGAGAGGGGGCCGAGGCAGAGGAAACCTCTTTTATTTTCTGCTTAAAATATTCTGCCCCGCCGCCCTTATTTTTCTTATATTATCCTCTTGAAATTTAAGGCTTTTTGTCGTATATTATATGTAGTAAATTTCGGAGGGGTTTTTATGGGTAAAAATTTTGTTATCACCATCGCCCGCGGCTTTGGCAGCAGGGGTAAAGAAATCGGTAGTGAGCTGGCTAAGCTCTACGGCATTAACTGCTACGAGCACGGCATTCTCACCCTTGCCTCCCAGATGAGCGGCATCGACCGTTCTCTTTTTGCCGCCGCCGACGAACGGCTTACCAAGCCCTCTATTATGGATGCCCTCAAGGGTGAGGCCGCTATCACCAACGAGCAGCTTTTTGATTACCAGGCTCAGATAATAAGGGGCCTGGCCTTCTCGGAATCCTGCGTTATCGTTGGCAAGTGCGCCGACTATATTCTTAAAGACCTTGATAACGTTTTCAGCTTTTATATTGAGGCTCCCAGGGCCTACTGCCTTGAAAACATTATGAGAAAAATGGAGGTTACCGAGGAGGAGGCGCACGAGCTTATCACCGCTACCGACAAGCGCCGTGCCGCTTATTACAAGTATTATTCGGGCGGCAACTATTGGACAAATCCCGTAAACTACGATATGACCCTTAACACCGAAAAGGTAGGCAAGGAAAACGTTATCCGCATAATCAAGGCCTACGTTGATATGAGGATGGAGGAAAAGTAATTGGCTCAGTTTTTATCCTTTTTAGCCTATTGGCTGCTGCTTATGGCCCTCATCGGCGGCGCTTTGCTGCTGGTGCAGCTCTTCCGCAAAAAGGACCCCGAGGGCAAGGAGGAAACCGTCGACCCCTCCACCTACAAGGTCATCTACCCCTACGACGTTAATAAAAAAAGCCAAATCGAAGAAATCGAAAAGGAAAAAAATAAAGAATAAAAAAGAAGCACGATATTTTCGTGCTTCTTTTTTATTTATATTACTCTAATAATTCTCTTCCCCTGCTTTACTGCGTAATCCAAAGCAATTTTAGTGCCGCTTTTTCCGGTGGGGCGTTCTCCTTTTCCGTCGTAGTAAAATATACAAAAATGGCTTTTGTCTATCATCTCATAATTTCGCTCTACATAAGCCGCTTTTCCTGATTTTATTATCTTTTCAGGGTAATAGGTTTCCTCATATTCTTTAAGCAAGTATTGCTTATATTCCTCCCTTATATAAGGATATTCTGCTCGTACATATACCCTTTTTATATGTGGGTATTTTTCTTTAATTTCAGTCACAAGTTCAAGACACAGACTGTCAAACCTACTCCTACTCCCGAAAAGAAAAGTATCGACTGAATTTCTTTTAATTAAGTTTTCTATTATCTCATTCAACCTTAACTTTAGTTCTTCGTTTTCCTCTATAGTTCTATGACCTATAAAACAACATATATTTTTCATTTCCTGTCCCCCAATATTGTAGATATACCATATATCTATTTTAAACATTATAACACATAATACATCTAAAATAAATATACAATATATTTATTACGGGGTGAAATTATGGCTATTAAAAGCGTTTCAATAAGAATTGAAGAAGAGATGCTTAATAAAATCTCACATATTGCCGATTATGAGGGCAGAAGTGTAAACAGCCAGGTGCTTGTTTTAATAAGAGAAAATATTAAAGCGTTTGAAGAGGCAAACGGCGCCATTGACGGCGAAATATCTCCCTCATCAAACGTAAAGCCTACC
>JAGAPN010000053.1 GCA_017623235.1 Clostridia bacterium
ACCAACTTCCATAACAACGTCGGAATACATCTGGATGAAACGACGATAACAGTCGTAAGCCCAGCGAGCATTGCCCGACTTTGCAGCCATGGTCTCAACAACGTCCTCGTTAAGACCGAGGTTAAGGATGGTATCCATCATACCGGGCATAGAAGCGCGGGCGCCGGAACGAACGGATACGAGAAGGGGATTTTCCTTATCACCGAACTTTTTACCGGTGATGCCTTCCATTTTGTCGATGTATTCCATGATCTGTGCCTGGATGTCATCGTTGATTTTGCGGCCGTCTTCATAATACTGCGTACAAGCTTCGGTGGTTACGGTGAAGCCCTGGGGAACAGGAAGACCGATTTTGGTCATTTCTGCCAGGTTGGCACCCTTACCGCCGAGAAGCTCACGCATGCTTGCGTCACCCTCTGAGAAGAGGTAAACAAACTTGTGACTCATAATAAACCTCCTGATTTTTGCAGGCTGAAGCAGCCTGTTTTTTTAAATGTTTAACCTAAAATATTATAGGTAGCACTTTATTATATCATATTTTTTCCAAAATGGAAGAGTAAATTTTAAAAATTGTCAAGATTTTAACATAATGCGAAGGAAAAACCGTAAAAAAACGGAGTATTTGTATACTCCGCTAAAAATTATCGCATTTTCTTTAAAAAATAGTAAATGGTCTTGTTAACCACCACACCTGCCACCAGGGTGACGGCGAATTCAACCACAAAATTAATGCCCAGGGCCGACAGAATTACTGCCATAACGGGGGCGCCGCCCAAAACGGTATTTTTATAAAGCACGGCGTAGAAGCCCATAAACAGCAGGGTGTTAAGCAGGGGTACCGAAGCGGCCGAGAGAATAAAGGCCCAAAGGTTGGTTTTGCCTGCTTTTTCAAAGGCTCTGAAGATAAGGGCGGAGACCAGACCCACCGTAATTCTGGGGACAAAGCAGGTGAGGGTATAGGCGATGGGGTCGGTATTGAAAAGCACAGCCGCCGAGGGGTCAATCATAAAGCCGATACCAAAGGCCTGCAGGAAGCTGGTAAGGCCGAAAACCACACCCAACACGGCACCGCCCCAAACCCCTGTGCATACTGCGCCCAGGGCCACGGGAATGGTCATAAGGGTGATGGAAAAAAGCCCCGTGGTGATATAGCCCAGGGGGGTGAAATTCATTACCATCATAAGGGCAATGAAGAGGCTGACCAGGGCCAGCCTGAAGATTTTTTGCTTGTTTGACATAATAATACCTCCGATACTGCCCAAAGCGCAACGCTTAGTGAAAAGTGAAGAGTTAAAAGTGAAGAATTAAGGTGTCGGCAAAGCCGACAAATGTAAATGTAATAAAATCATTTCAGCCTTAATTTTAAACTATTCTCTTTTAAAAAGCGGGTTTTCGGTGCAGTTCATAATATTATAATCAGCCTTGCGGCGGATTAACGCTATATATGCGTCGCAGACGCATTAATTTTGCATTTTGCGCTTTGCATTATGCATTTAATTGTTCTTCTCATATATCAGGCGAAGGCCCTCTAAAAGCAGGTTTTCGTTATAGATTATATCGTTGTTGCAGTGGGCGATAATCTCCTTGGAAAGGCCCCCTGTGGCAACCACGGTGGCCGACATACCAAGCTCTGCCTCGATGCGGTCTATAAGGCCGTCCAGCATAGCGGCGGCGCCCAGCACCAGACCCGACTGCATACAGTCAACCGTGTTGCGGCCGATAACCGATTTAGGGCTGGTAATACCAACCGAGGGAAGGGCGGCGGTGCCCTCTGCCAGGGCACGCAGAGTCATACGAACGCCTGCGGCAATTGAGCCGCCTAAAAATGCGCCGTTTTCATCCAGCACCGAGAGGGTAGTGGCGGTGCCCATATCAATAATAATACAGGGCATAGTATACTCGTGGAGAGCCCCCACGGCCCCTGCCGCCAGGTCGGCGCCAAGCTGGGCAGGATTATCTATCTTAATGTTAAGGCCTGTTTTAACCCCGGGACCCAGCATAAGGGGCACCGTATCGCAGAGCAGAGCCACCGCCGAGGAAACGGCGGCGCCTACGGTGGGCACAACCGAGGAAATTATACAGTCCTCAATATGCCCTACCTCCTCCCCGTGAAGGGCCAGGGTATCCTTAATAAGCACGGCGTATTCGTCGGGGGTCTTGCGGTGGTCGGTAGCCAGCCTTGCCGTTACCTGAAGAACCTCGTCGCGAAAGAGGCCCAAAGTAATATTCGTATTGCCAATATCTATTGCCAGCAGCATAAATTCGCCCCCATAATTTGATTATATATATTATAACCCAATATGCTTCTTTAGTAAAGTAGTATTTTGTATAAAAATAAATCATTACAGGTATTGCAATTAGGGAAATAAGTGCTATAATTAAAGAAAAAGATTAAACTGATGGCTAACAAACGCGGGACTCCACGTTAGTGCATCGGTTTCTTTGCGTTTGGGGGGTGATGTGTTGAGGGTATTTATGAAAATTTATAAGGCCGTGGTCTGGTTAGTTGTAGCCCTGGCAATTCTGCTGGTGGTCCTGCTGGCAGGGGTGCGGCTCTTCGGGCTTACGCCCTATACCGTCCTTTCGGGGTCTATGGAGCCTGCCTACAAGGTAGGGTCGGTGATATACGTTACCAAGGTTGACCCAAGCACCCTAAAGGTAAAGGACCCCATAACCTTCGTCCTTGACGGCACCACCGTGACCCACCGCATAATAGAAATTGAGGAAAAGGGCGGCCTGCGGTTTTACACCCAGGGCGATGCCAACAATACACCCGACGGTGGCTTTGTAACCCCTGAGGAGGTAATTGGCAAGCCGGTCTTTCATATTCCGCTGCTGGGTTATATATCCTACTACGTTCAGCATCCGCCGGGGCTTTACATAGTGGTAGGCGCCGTGCTGGTGCTGGTGATATTATCCTTCCTGCAGCCGGTGGAAGAAGAAAAGACAGAGAAAACAGAAAATTAGCGCCTCGGCGTTTTAAATATATAAAAAATTTTTGGAGGTACCAAAATGAAAAAGACAATAAGAAATGCAATCATCCTGACCCTTGCGGCAGTAGTGCTGGTAGTAGCTACCGTATTCACTACTATGGCCTACCTTGTTTCTACCGCAAAGGTATCCAACGTGTTCACCGTAGGTGACGTAACTATTGAGATGTACGAAAGTCCTGTTGATGAAGACGGTAAGATAGTTAACCCTGTGGCAGTCGGCGAAAAGAAGACGGCAGATACCAACACCTACGCTATCAAACCCGGCGGAACCTATGATAAGGACCCCACCGTTTACGTTAACCCCGGCAGCACAGAGTGCTATCTTTTCGTTAAGGCAAGAAACCAGATAGATAACATTGAGTATAAGGAAGGCACTATAGATGCAGGAAATGCATCTATGAAGACTCAAATGGTGGCTAACGGCTGGAAGCGTATCGGAAAGACCGCTATCGGTGACTGGATCTACGTTTACACCGGCGACGCAGCCGATGACAATGATACCGATGCGTTTGCCCAGTTTATCGAGAGCATGGATACCGTTCAGTCCTTCGACCTGTTCAAAAACTTCACTATCGACCCCAACTGTAATAATGATAAGTACAAGCTGGCACAGGGCGCTGCCGTTACCATTACCGCCTACGCTATACAGACCGAGGGCTTTATTGGTGCAAACGATGAAGTATCAAAGGAAAACGTTATCAAGGCCTGGAACGCTATCGTAGATAAGGTTGACTACGAGGGTGAAAACAGCAAGCTGACAGGCAACGAAACAATCGAATAAATTTCGGTTTAACCTTATATTAAGGGGGTGAGGATAGCGATGAGCAGAAGAAGCCTTACACTTATAATCTTTACAATATGCGCAGTACTTATCGGGGTAGGGACGACTCTGGCCTACATCGTTGCCTCAACCCGAGAGGTTAAAAATACCTTTACGGTAGGGGATATAAATATCACCCTTACCGAAACCACGGGGGATACCTACGGCATACTGCCGGGGGCTACCCTTAAAAAAGACCCCGTAATTACGGTGAAGGGTGGTAGCGAGGCCTGCTGGCTCTTCGTGGAGCTATCCCATACCGCCGATATAAAAAATTATATCGTCTATGAGCTGGCCGACGGCTGGACAGCCCTTGAGGGCAAGCCCGATATCTATTACCGCAACGTCGGCAAGACCGATTCCGATATACGGTTTTCGGTTTTAAAGAATAATTCCGTTACGGTGTCGGATACCGTTACCGAAGAGGATATGAGCTTTATTCATACCGACCCGACCCTGACGGTCAGGGGCTACGCCGTACAAAGGGACAACATTACCACACCTGCCGCCGCCTGGGATGCGGTAATTTCAGTGAAAGGGGAGTAAACTATGCAGAAGCTTAAACTTAATATGGCATTGAGCGGTATACTCCTCGGTCTTCTTGTGGTTTTACTTGTGGCAACCACCCTGGCCTATTTTTCAGATACCAGGCAGGTTACCAACACCATTACGGCAGGCAACGTGGAAATTGTGCTTTCCGAGGCGCAAGTAAAGCCCGACAGCACGGGTAACCTTGTGGAGGACGCTACCCTGCCCAGGTTTGTCGGTGGCAGAGGCGAAACCGAGCATAAATACGGCAAAATATACCCCGCCCAGACCATTTATAAGGACCCCACGGTGGTGAATTCGGGCAGCGAGGATGCCTGGATAGCCTTTAGGATAACCCTTCACGACGGATCAAAGGATCTTCGCAAGGTGCTGGGCTACGGCCGAGGTGACCGACTGGATATTCATCGCTTCTTTAGCGGTTCGGTGTTTTCCGAGAGAGCTACCGTCGGCGTCTGGAAGGGCTTTGAGCACGCCCACTATAACGAGCATTACGCTATGGTGCAGGTGCCAAACCCCACCGCCGACAAATATGAGTTTTACGTATTTATGTTAAGCCCACTGTCCCACGGTGAAAAAGTGGTGCTGTTTGATACCATGACCATTTCCGACGAGTGGGGCAACGCCGATATGCAGGAACTGGCCGAGCTAAAAATCGACGTAGAGGCCTTCGGCGTGCAGACCTTCTCGCTGGAGGGCTGCTACGAGGCTATGACTACCGCCCTGCCCGAGTATTTTAATCTTCAGTAACAGCATCCGAACAAACTAAAAGGAGGTGAGACGCTGTGAGAATTACAATTTTTGAAAACAGAATATTTAAAAGATGCGTGGCTACCCTTATGGCCGCAGTAATTCTTTTTACCTCTATGGGTGCGGCGTCGCTTTTCACCTCTGTATTCGGGGTATCGGATAAGCCTTATATTACCCTGGACGGCGAGATTGCCGAAAAGGTGGTGCTGGATGAAAACGCCAAGCTCCGCCTCAGCGCCCATTCAAAGACTGCTGACGGCGGCTACAGCTGGCAGATAGCCCATCCTGAGGATAAAAGCCGCTGGATAGATATAGGCGGCATATATTCCGATAAGCTCTGGCTTACCGCTGCCCTGGTGGGAAGTATGCTGGACGACAGCGGCAACACCGCAATCAGATGCAGGCTGACCGTAGGGGATGCCGTATCCTACAGTGACCCCGTAAACGTGTTGCTTTCTTATATCGCTACCGAGCACGCAAGCCATTCTTATCCCACTCCTGCTCCCCAGCCGATGCTTTTGGCCGAGGAGGACGAAAATATTACCTATTCCATAGTTATTAAATATCTGTTTGACGATAACACGGTGGCCTTTGAGCCCTACGGCGCCACCGTTGCAAAAAACAGTAGCTTTACCGAAAAAATTATTACCCCCGAGATAGTGGGCTACGAGCCCTTCCGCAGAGATGGGGAAAATTATATCTCGGCCCGTGAAATTCAGTTTGACCTGCATAATATTAATTCGGACGTTATTATAAACGTTGTTTACGAGCCTGCTCTGGTTGACTATAAGGTTCACCACCATAAGCAGGACCTTTATGACGACAGTTATTCTGTCACCCCTGACATTGTCACCGAAGGCAAGGCCCTTACGGGCTCCATAGTTGGTGACGGATTAGCTCTTACCGAGGAAAGACTTCCCGGCTTTAAGGCCCTGGCCTATGAGAGGCTTAAGGTTGCGGCCGATTCCAGTACCGTTATTGAAATAAGGTATGACCGTAACTATTATCTCGTTGATTTTGATATGCGTGGCGGCTACGGTGCCGAGCCCGTATATACCCGATACGAGTCTGTGGTGGGGGTTAACGAGCCCATACGCCACGGCTACGTTTTTGACGGTTGGGAGCTGGTGTCCTACGGCGGCGCCGAGCCTACTGCCGAGCAAAAAAGTAAATATGACATTAACGGCGGCAAAACCATTATCGTCCCCGATGCGAATCTGCGCTACAGGGCAAAATGGATAACCTCCCAGACCGAGTACACTATGGTATTCTGGAAGGAAAACGCCGATGATAACGGATACACCTATTGGGGCTACCTTGACGGTATTGCAGCCCTTTCGGGTGACGTGGTCAGCGCCCGTGACCTTATAAGTCAGGTGGGCGGTATTGACGATGAGGCCTATTTCACCTTTAACCAGCAAAAGAGTGATTCCAACGTGCTGGTAGAGGGTGACGGCTCTACGGTGGTTAACGTTTACTACACCCGTAACCGTTATACCATTACCTTTAAGGCAACGGGTCTGTGTACCATACCCGAGGGTCATACCCATACCGATGACTGCTATGAGAATATATGCGACAAGGGCCACGTTCACGATGCCTCCTGTAAGGCCGAGAACATCTGCGGCCTGGATGAGCATACCGCTCATACCGACGCCTGTATATCCTGTGGCAAGGTAGTTCACGTCCACGGCGGCGACGGCTGCGCCTGCATCAAGACCGAGCATACCCACGCCTATGATTGCTGGCCTGACGTGGGCAGCGTTTCCTCACGTCCTACCTTTGCGCCTACAAGCCCCGAGGACGGTTACGTTTACTATCGTAGCAGAAAATACTACATATATATAAAGGGCACCTGGTACCGCTATGAGGGTGACGATGCCTTTTCGGGTGCCGTTGTTCAGCCTACCTGCGGCCTGGATGAGCATAGCCACGGTAACGATTGCTCCTGTAATATAGAGGCCCACACCCATAATGATAGCTGTTATAAGGATGGGCTCCACAGCCACACCGATTCCTGCTATCAGTATTCCTGCGGAGAAAGTGAGCATACCCACTCTGATGCCTGCTACCGCCTTGCCTGCGATAAGGTGGAGGGCCACCGCCATTCCTCTACCTGTCTGAACTCATCCCGTACTAATACCGTAAAAACCTTGACCGCCAAATATCAGGAATCCATTGACGAGCATTGGCCTGTTACCGATGGTAACGGCGTTAAATACGATTCGGGTCAGCGCTGGACCCCCTCTTCATCAAGCTTTTACAGCAACGTTCTGGTGCATATTGATATTATGCCCCCGGATGACTTTACCCTGACCCTTTCTACCTCCTCTGCAGATACCTATACAATGAACTACTACCTGCAGACCCTGGAGGACCAGCCCTACAGCGTCACCTACGACGGGGTGAATTATGCCCTGCGTAATACCATTAAGGCAAACTATAACTACGTTACCGAGGAAGAGGATTTCTTTAATATAAAGGGCTTCGTGCAGAAGGCCTCCGACCCTGCATTTTCGGGCGGTCAGATAGATATAAACGGTAGCAATAAAACCATAAACTTCTACTATGACCGTATAAGCGACAAGCTGCTGGAATTCAATAATAACGGTAATGTTATAAACAGTAAAACGGTGAGAGGCCTGCTTTACGGCCAATCCCTGAAGGGGCTGGATTTCATCCCCGATTACCCCGCTAATCTGGAGCCGGGCGCTTATACCTTTGCAGGCTGGTACACCTCCTCGGGCTGCTTTGACGGTACCGAGGTTGATTGGGATACCATTACTATGCCCGAAGAAAACCTTATGCTCTATGCCAAATGGGCCCCCATTACCCATAGGGTAAGGGTATTTAAGACGGCCGCTTTGGAGGAGCAGATAGGCACCGATATTATCGTTAATCACCGTGCCTTTGCCTCGGAGCCTGCAGGCTCGGTGGTAAACGGAAACTACGTTTTCCAGGGCTGGTTCTATATGGACGACGGCGTGGAAAAGGCCTTTGTGTTCAAGGGCATCCCCGTTACCGAGAATATGGATATCTACGCTAAGTGGAGCTCCCACGTGTCGGTGGATTACAGCATTAAATATCTTCTTCGTGATACCGACATTCCCGTGGCCGACCCCACCTATGGCTCTACCATTGCGGGCAATAATATGACCTTCCAGGCCAAGGCAGGGGACAGCCTTTACGAGGGCTATCGGAAGGGCTACTATCCCCACGTTAACAGTCACACCATTACTATGAGTGTTGACGGTGACCACAGCTTTATCTTCTGGTACGATTACGTTGAATCGGTGCCTTACCTGGTACGCTACGTGAATAAGGCTACAGGCGAGGTAATACAGGAGAAAAGGGTAGAGGATAATAATCTGTCGGTTGTTACCGAAACCTTTATAAGAATAACGGGTATGATGCCCGACGCCTATCAGAAGCGTTTGGTGCTGGCCTCCCAGGGTAAGGATGCAAACGATAACGGTATTATTGACAGTAACGAGCTTACCTTCTACTACAGCTCCGACAGCCAGCACGCCTACTACCGTGTGGTACATTATATACAGAACATTTCGGCCAACGATTACCGTGAATACCGTTCAGAGGAAACGGTAGGTAATATCGGTGACGATATCACCGTTTCGGCCATTACCCTTACGGGCTTTGAGTACGCTCAAGAAAAAACCGTGGTAAGCGGCGCCACCCCCATCCTTGGGGAGAACTCGGTTACCGCTGCTCTGGGGGCCGAGGGCCTGCTGATTGAACTTTATTACGACCGTAAAAAGGTTAATTACACCGTCGAGTACCTGGATGCCGAGTATCAGCCTATAGCCGATATTAAGGAGGGTAGCGGACTTTTCGGCCAGCAAATGATTGAAACCGCCCTTGACCTTTCGGATAAGGGCTATAAGCTGGTAGGCGAAAGCTCGGTGCGTATGCTTACCCTCTCGGCTAATGAGGAAAGCAACGTTCTGCGATTTATTTACGATGAAACCAACGTTTCCCTGCAGTACGTGATAGTAGGGGACGCCGACAGCGGCGCACTACTGCCCTACAGCGAAAATATTAAGGCAGTATCGGGCAGCCCCTCGGGCTCTCTGCCCACCGCCAAGGATGGCTACGTTTTTGCAGGCTGGTATCTTGATTCTGCCTGCCAAAGACCCGTAGACCCCGCCCAGGTGGGAAGCGATAACCGCTTCACCCCCGTAAGGCAGGGCGGCATCTGGCGTGAGGCAACCTACTACGCAAAATTCGATGCCCTGCAGACCGACCTCACTATCGCCACAAATTCCGTGGCACTTATTGATGGTGACCAGTCCTTCCTGTTTAATATAAAGGGCAAGGCAGGCACCGCCACCGAGGATATTAACCTCAATGTTGCGGTACAGGGCAACGGGTCGGTTACAATAACCGAGCTTCCCACAGGTGAGTACACCTTAACCCAACTTACGGGTTGGTCCTGGCGTTACAATAATATCAGCCCCGTAAGGGAGCTGCAGCTGGAATATAACGGCGGCTCAAATACCGTAGTTTACAGTATGAACCGCGTAAATGAGCTGTGGCTGGACGGCAATTCTGCCAAAAATAATTTATTTTAAAGCAAAGGGGGCGGCAAGCCTTTATGTTACAGATATTTAAAAAGGGAAAAAGGGGCATAATTCTGCTTGCGGCCCTTATACTGGCTCTGGCCGTAGCCGTTCACGGAACGGTGGCCTATATTACCTCTATTACCCCCGGCGTTACCAACGAATTCACATCTGTTTTCGTCACCTGCGCTGTGGAGGAGGATTTTGCAGATGGGGTAAAATCCAACGTCTGCATCCGCAATACGGGTAATACCGCCGCCTTTATCCGTGTGGCTGTGGTGGCCAATTGGGTAAACGATGAAAACGGCAAGGTGCTGGCCATCGCCCCCAAGGAGGGCGTGGATTATATTATAACCTGGGGAGATTCGGGCTGGCAGCCCTCGACCGACGGATTTTATTATCACAGCGCCGCAGTGGCCCCCGATAAAGCTACCCTGCCCCTTATTAAGGAGGCAAGGGAGGTAAACGCCCCCGAGGGCTATTCCCTCAGCCTTAATATTCTGGCTCACGCCCTGCAGGCCGACCCCGAAAGGGCGGTAGAATCCACCTGGGGCGTCAGCGTAGACGGCAACCACGTAACACCGTAAAAAAAGACGAGGAACTAAAGAATTCCTCGTCTTTTTATTATTCCTTAACCGAATATATGAGCTTTCCCTTGCCCGATATCATAACGGGGCAGGAGGAGGGGATATATATACTATCACCCTTTTTGGCGGTTATATTACCTTCTTCGGCGGTGAGGGTAATATAGCCCTCCAGCACCAGCAGGGATACGAATTTGGGACTGTTTATGCCGAAGCCACCCTCCAGCTCCACCGATTTTGCGGTGAAATACTCACATTCTGCCAGGGTGCGAACCCTGCCGAAGCTATGCTCGCTGACCTCCCCCACAGGACCGTAGGGCAGTGTGGGAGGAGTAAGGGCGGTGACCTCCAAGGCCTTATCTATATGAAGCTCTCTGGGCTTGCCGTCGGCGCCCAGCCTGCCGTAGTCGGAAACACGGTAGGTGGTGTTGGAATTTTGCTGAATTTCGGCAATAAGTATGCCGGCCCCAATGGCGTGCAGGGTACCTGCCTTTATAAAGAAGACGTCCCCCGCCTTTACGGGCACGTAGTTTATGACCTCATCCAGGGTGTTGTCCTCTATTCTTTCACGGAATTCGGCCTTCTCCAGCTTCTCTTTAAAGCCGTAAGCCAGGGTGGCGCCCTCCTCGCAGTCGACAATATACCACATTTCGGTTTTGCCCGGCTCACCCTCTACCCTGTAGGCATATTCATCCTCGGGGTGTACCTGAACCGAAAGACGGTCCCTGGCGTCAATCAGCTTAATCAGCAGGGGAAAGGTGTCCTGCGGCTTTTTTTCACCCAGCAGGGTCAGGGCCTCATCCAGGCTTTTGCCTGCAAGTGGGCCGTTTATTACGGTATTGGTGCCGTCCTTATGGCAGGCGAGCATCCAGCCCTCGGCGGCAATTTCTTTATCGGTGTCAAAGCCAAAATCTTCAATAAGGCGGCGGCCGCCCCACAGATAATCTTTCATTACAGGCTTTAAAAGCAGGGGATATTTTTTCATAGCGTGACCTCACAGTTTTTATAAGTTCATTATATATCCTCCGCCGAAAAAATTCAATTATTATTCTACCGTTACCGACTTTGCCAGGTTCCTGGGCTTATCCACGTCGCAGTCCTTGCATACTGCAACGTAGTAGGCGTAAAGCTGGAAGGGTATTACCTCCACCAGGGGGAAGAGCAGGGGATGCACAGGGGGCAGATATATTACCTCGTCGGATTCATTCGATATCTCCTGGTTACCCTCGGTGGCGCAGGCTACCACAAAGGCACCACGGGCCTTGACCTCCTTAATATTGCTTATCAGCTTATCGGCCAGGGGCTTGAAGCCCGCCAGGGCAATTACGGTGGTACCGTGCTCTATAAGGGAAATGGTGCCGTGCTTCAGCTCCCCTGCGGCGTAGGCCTCGGAGTGGATGTAGGATATTTCCTTAAGCTTTAATGAGGCCTCCAGGGCTACGGCATAGTCTATATTTCGTCCAATAAAGAAGATTGAACCGATATAGCAGGACCTCCTCGCCATATCCTTTATGCGGCCCCTTTCCTCAAGGCAGGCTTCTATCGCCTCGGGGATACGGCATAGTCCCTCCAGCATTTCCTCAAGCTGTGCCTTGGGGGCGGTAGAAAGAATATCCGCCGCCCATATCGCAAACAGATAGAGCAGAGCCACCTGGGTGGTGTAGCCCTTGGTGGTGGCTACGGCGATTTCGGGTCCTGCCCAGGTGTAAAGCAGGCTATGGGAGGCCTTGGCTATGGAGCTGCCCACAACGTTTACTATCGACAGTATGTGGGCGCCTCGGGCCTTTGCCTCACGGAGGGCGGCCAGGGTGTCGGCGGTTTCGCCCGACTGGCTTATAACTATTACCAGGGTTTTATGGTCTATAATGGGGTTGCGGTAACGGAATTCGCTGGCCAGGTCAATCTCTACGGGAAGCCGCAGCAGCTCTTCTATTACGTATTTCCCCACCATACCTGCGTGGTAGGCTGAGCCGCAGGCTACGATGGCTATTTTATTAAAGGTTTTAAGTCTTTCTTCATCAAGTCCTATATCCTCAAAGACGACGCGGCCGTTTTTTATGCGCGGCTCTACCGTTTCTCTGACGGCTCGGGGTTGCTCCATAATCTCCTTCATCATAAAGTGGTTGTAGCCCCCTTTTTCGGCGGCTGCAAGGTCCCAGTTTACAAAGCTGCTTTCCTTATGAATGGGACGGCCCTCGGACGAATAAAATTCCACGTGGTTGGGGTTCAGCACCGCCAGCTCGCCGTCCTCCAGGTAGGCCACCCTTTTGGTGTGGCTTATAAGAGCGGTAACGTCGGAGGCGAGAAAATTGCTTTCGCTGCCCAGCCCCACAATAAGGGGGCTGAAGTGCCTTACCGCAATAAGGGTGTCGGGATAATCACAGCATAGTATACCCAGGGAGTAGGAGCCCGAAAGTCTGCCCACCGCCCGCAGGACCGCATCTAAAAAATTGCCCTTATAGTAATAGGCAATAAGGTTGGGCACCACCTCGGTGTCGGTTTCGCTGCTGAACTCTATGCCGTGGCGCTGAAGCTCGGCCTTAAGGTCGGCGTAGTTTTCTATAATGCCGTTATGCACAACGGCGAAACGGCCGTCCTCCGACAGATGAGGGTGGGCGTTCTCGGCACTGGGCCCTCCGTGGGTAGCCCACCGTGTGTGGCCGATGCCGATACTCCCCTTAAGGGCCCTGCCCTTGTCGGTCTTTGCCTTAAGGTCCCCAATGCGCTCGGTGGTTTTAGATACCAGGAAGCGGCCCCGATGAAGCAGGGCCACCCCCGCCGAATCGTAGCCTCGGTATTCCAGCCTTTCCAGCCCCTCCAGCAGAAGGGGGGCGGCAGGACAGTCCCCTGTAAACCCAATAATTCCGCACATAAAAATCACCTTTCAGTTTTATAATACTTGTAAAAATCACCCGATAATGGTATCCTATTTATATTGGAGTGATTTTATGGATATGACCGAAAAAAAGATAAGCAGCCGTCTGCATTACAGCGGCCGCATTATAAAGGTATATAATGATGAAATTCTTGACCCTGCAGGCAATACCGCCTATAGAGAGTATTGCCGCCATCCCGGCGGAATATGCGTGGTGCCCATAACCGACGAGGGAGAGGTGCTGCTGGTCAGACAATACCGTTACCCTTATGGGGAAGAGGTGGTGGAGATTCCCGCAGGCAAAAGGGATTCTGCCGCGGAAAACCCCGAGGAGGGGGGACGCCGTGAGCTTCGGGAGGAGCTGGGGGCCGAGGCCGAGCATTTTATACCCCTGGGTATTTTTTATCCCACTCCGGGCTATACCGATGAGGTGCTTTATATGTACGCCGCCACGGGGCTGACCTTTGGGGAGGCTGCCCCCGATGAGGGAGAGTTTGTGGAGCCTCTGCGTTACCATATAGATACCCTTACCGATATGATAATGAAGGGTGAAATAAGGGATGGCAAAACCCAGACGGCGGTGCTTAAGGTAAAGTATCTGCTGGACAGGGGAGAAATAAAGCTTAAATAAAAAAGCAAAAGGGAAGGCAGAAAAAGCCTTCCCTTTCGCTTTTAAAGAAGATTAAAAATGAAGAATGAGTAAAATACTAAACCCTGTCGGAATGATAACCGCGGGTGGAGAAGGTATCGGCCAGGCGCCTTTTGATAAATGCCAAAGCCTTGCGCTCGGCCTCTGCAAAGCGCTCCTCGAAAAAAAGACCGTATATAATGAATGCGGCAACCGCAACCTCGAAGATTGTTGAACAAATAAATCTGAATTCCATAGCGTCCTCCTTTGCCGAACAAATGTTCGGTACATCCTCATTATAGCGTGAGAAGTACCCTTTGTCAAGCATTTTTTTTAAAATTTTTTCTTTTTTGCCCCTTTGTACCCATTATATGCCTATGTATGTCCCGAAATTCGTACTCTGCCCTCTTTTTTAATAAAATTTTAAATTTTTTATTTCCTCTGTTAATTTTCCCGTTTATGTAGTATAATATGTGGGATAATTGATTTTCCCTTCCATCAGGAGGTTTTTTATGAGTGCAAGATTAAAGGCGTCGGCCGCCACCGCTGTGGCCGTCTGCGGCATACTTACGGTCTGCCTGCTGGTTATGTCGATGCTTCCTAAGGAGTCTACCTTTCAGATAGACCCTCTGCGTGAAACCGTAACCGACGGTCACATTATATATGAAGATTTTTCATCTGCCGCCCTGCCCGAAGGCTGGGATAAAACCCACCCCTACGTATTTCTTAATCTGGGGGAGGAAACCCTTGGGGCAGATACCACCCTGTATGATTCTCACATCACGGTACAGCAGGGTGCGGGCCTTACCATATCGGCCCTGGACAGCGAGCATATTATCACCCTGCCCGACCTCGGTACCGAAAATTTCGTTTACAGTATGGAGGTAAGTTTTAAGGAGTTCGGCGGCTCGGTGGGCCTGGTGCTGGACCTGCCGCAAAACTACCTCTCCGCCGGCAAGGCCTCCTTCTTTCTGATTACCGCCCAGCCTCGGGGTGAGGGCTACGTTCCCACCTTCAGCGTTTTCAGCCGCACAAAGGGTGACGGCAATTTTTCAGGTACCGATAAAAATCGCAGAGATATAGAGGTGGCCGAGCTGCTGCCCGACTGCGTTCAGGTAAACAACCTCTTTACGGGGGAGGGTATAATCCCCCAAAACGTTACCCTGACCCTGCAGGCCTACCATTATAAAAATATGTCCTACTTCTACTGCAACGGTGTGTTCGTGTCGGCTCTGCCCGATACCCAGGACGGCCGTGCTACCCGTGTGGGTATCTTCAGCAACACCTGCGATAAGGCGGTGGAGATTTCCAGGGTTGTGGCCGACAGCATAATGCTGGCTACCGATAAAACCGATGAGCTTTATACCCTTGATAAAGCCCTGGACCTAAATTTCAGCAAGGATAACACCCTGCCCTTTGATTGGGGCGTGCTTGGGGACTGCAGGGCCGAGCCCGTAACCCTTGGCGACAGCAAGGCGCTGGCCCTTACCTCCCTTGGTGGGGAGGGCCTGCTTGTTCTGCCTGCGTTGGATACCGACAGCTATTCCTTTACCGCAAAGCTGAAGCTTTCGGGTGAGGGCTACGTTGGTCTGGGCGCCAACCTCTACAGCGGCGAAAGCCCTCTGTCGGGGGCCAACCTTATGCTGGTGACATCGGGCGGAGAAAAGGATATTCTTCATTATAACAATACTCTGGCCAGGGCAGACCAGCGCAGGATATATTCCCAGAAGGAGCTGTTGGGTAAAACCTTTAAGGCGGGGGATACCCTTACCCTTCGTGCCTACCTGGTAGGCGGAAACTGCTATTTTTATCTGAACGGCGGCTTTATTTCCTGTATTCCTGTGGGCAGTACTGTTGAAAGAGGCCTCTGCGGCATCTACGTGTCGGGCGGAGCCACGGCAGAGCTTATCTCTCTTAAGGCCTACCGTCTGGCCGAAAAGGGGGTTACATCGGGTATCAGCGTGGGTCAGTCCGACTTAATTTGTGAAAATGACGGCGTAGGCCTCACCTTTACGGGTAGCCTCAAGCTGGATAATTCTATCTATCTTTCAAAGGGACAGCAGCAGGGCTTCAGCTACGGCGTAGCCATATATCCTGCAGGGTCGGATACCCCTGTTCCTATGACCGAGCTTACCAAAAAGCCTGACAGGGCCAAGGGCACCTGGCTCAGTCGGGATGATAACGCCATATTCTTTACCGCCCGCTTCGATTCGGTTACCAAAAAGTATTTAAGCGGCAAGGTGAACGTCTGCGGCTACATCGCAGTAGAAAAGGAGGGCAAGACCCAGTATTTCTACGGCGAGCCTACCCTTATCAGCCTTACCGATATGGCAAACGCCATTTATCCCACCGCCGACCCCGAGCTTCAGCTGAAGCTGGACGGCATCTTCGGTCAGAGTGAGGGCTATATAGGCGGAGTTGCAACTCAAAATGAGGAGGAAACGGTTAGTGAGTAAGATTACTTTCGGTATTTTTGCGGATTTTCATTATAAAAAGGGTATGTATGCCGCCTCTGTAGACGATATGCAGGCCATATTCTCCCGCTTCAGCAGCGCAGGGGTAGATTTTGCGGTCCATTGTGGCGATATGTGTAATGATTATCTCGGCTCACCTGAGCTGATAAAGGCCTCCCTTGATAATCCCTACGGCATTTCCCTTTACGGGGTTTACGGCAACCACGAGCTGGAAAGCAAAGGCAACAGTATGGAGGTTGTGACCCCTTTGCTTACCAACGATAAAAGTGTTATCTGGGGCACCCCCGACGGCAAGGCCGACCCTAATATCGGTTATTATTATTTTGATAAGGGCGATTTCCGCTTCATAATGCTGGATACCAACTATTCCTTTAATCCCGAAACTGCCGAGTGGGAGCATAACGCCACCGCCAGCTGGGGACCAAGGTCCGGTAACCTGCGTATCAATAACCTTACCGACCCCCAGAGGAATTGGCTTAAGGACCGACTTTTTTCGGCGGCAGATGAGGGCAAAAGGTGTATAATCGTCAGCCACGACAGCTTTTCCGAAAGGCTTTTCTCCCACACCTCCGATACCGACCGGGTCCGTGATATTATAAGGCAGGCCAACGCCCGAAGAAAGGGCACCGTAATAATGGCTATAAACGGCCATATTCACACCAACACAATTTTTATGGATGAGGACCTGCTGTTTTTTGACGTAAATACCACAAGAAACGCCCTATGGAAGCCCCGGGCCGAGCCCCATTATACCGACGCCCACGGGGAAGAGATAAGCTGCTTTGATGCCGAGGGCAATCTTACGGGCAAAAAATTCGTGCCATATAGCTCCCTTTGGATGAGCGCTAACACCTGGTACACCAAAGACCCTCTGTCGGCCATAGTTACCGTCACAGATAAGGGCGAAATTACCATAGAGGGTATAAAATCCACCTGGGCCTGCGACCTTACGCCCCCGGGAGATTACCCCGCCTGTGTCGCTCCCGAAATATCTTCCTACAATAAATAAAAAAAGCCCCACGAGGGCTTTTTTATTTTTTTGTGGGACAAACACTAAAAAAATTGTATTTTGTATTTTTTTAGCAATAAAAAACATAAAAATGGGTTAAAAAATTAACAATTTCTATTGCAAAAAAAAAGATAGTGTGCTATGATAATGTAGTAAACGTGCCCCTTGTACCTTTTTTAGGAAAAAACAGAAAAATCATACGACTCATATATAAAGGAGAAACCCTATGAAAAAAGCCCTCAGCATTATAAAAAGCTGCCTCACCTGGGCACTTATAGTTATAGCGGTCTGCGTTATGCTCTTTACAATCGTTTCTGCGATATTTTTTGATAAGAACGACCGTAGCTTTTTAGGCTACAAGATGTATATCGTAAAAACCGACTCTATGGCGGCTACAGATTTCTCGGCAGGCGACCTTATTTTTGTTAAGGAGCTTAAAAAGGGCGATAAGCTGGCCATAGGTGATATCATTACCTACCAGTCCCAGAATACCGACAACTACGGTGAGATAATAACCCATAAAATAAAGCGCACCTCGGTAGATGCCGAGGGCAATCCCGGCTTTATCACCTACGGTACCACCACAGGGGTTGAGGATAAGACCGTTGTAACCTACAGCTTTATTTTAGGCAAATATACGGGCCATATACCTGCAGTTGGTAAATTTTTCGTCTTCCTTAAAACCCCCGTTGGTTATATAATTTGTATACTCATTCCCTTTATGACCCTTATAATCATCCAGGCTATAAAAAGCATTAACCTCTTCCGTCAGTATAAGCGTGAGCAGACTGCCGAAATGGAGGAGGAGCGTCGACAGCTGGAGGAAGAGCGTGCCCGTTCTGCCGAAATGCTGGCCGAGCTTAAGCGCCTGCAGGAGGAGCTTTCGGCAAAAACCGCCGCCCCCGCAGCAGAGGCCGCCCCTGCGGCTGAAGAAGTCCCCGCAAATCCCGACAGCGAGGTAAAAAACGATGAAGACGCCAAGTAGTATCAAAAAGGTCTGGAATATTGTCAGCACCGTGCTGGTGGCTATAGTGGTAATTATGGCCGTTCTGCTTATGGGCGCACGCATCGTAGGCCTTAACGTCTATAACGTTGTTTCGGGCAGTATGACCCCCGTTTACAACGTAGGTGACCTGATTTACGTTAAGTCGGTTGACCCTGCTACACTGAAGGCAGGGGACGACGTCACCTTTATTCTTAACGAGGACCTGGTGGTTGCCACCCATAGAGTTGTATCGGTGGATACTGAAAAACAGCATATCTACACCAAGGGTATTGCCAACAAGGATGCCGACAAGGCTCCCGTACATTTTAAGAACGTTATCGGTACTCCTGTTTTCAAAATCCCCGTTCTGGGCTACGTGTCCAACTGGGTACAGAACCCTCCCGGCCTTTATATTACGGTATTTGGCGGCGCAGTACTGCTTATTGCCGTATTCCTGCCCGACCTTATAAAGGGTAAGGCCAAAAAGCCCGATGAGGATGAAAATGAGGCCCTCCGCAAGGAGATTGAGCAGCTTCGCAGTCGGCTTGAGGCTAACGAGGCCGCTGAGGAAACGGTTACAGAATAAAAAATATTCACCTAAAAGGAGAATTTTTATGAAAAAGAAAATTATTGCGGCAGCCCTTATAGTGGCTATGCTGGCCATTACCGCCGTCGGCGGCTCTCTGGCCTGGTTTACCGCTACCGATGAGGCAGTTAACACCTTCACCGTAGGCGGCGTGGAAATTGTTCAGAATGAAAAGCAGACCGCAGATAACGGCTCTCTTGAGGATTTCGAGCAGGACCAGTATCTCTATCCCGCAGTTATCGGTACCGCTACCGCAGCCGAGGATTATGAGAACTATATTGAAAAGCAGGTAACCGTCACCTCTACCGACGTTACCCCCGCTTACGTTCGTACCTTTATCGCAGTGCCCACCGCCCTGGCCGATTATCTTAACCTGGATATTGACGGCACAGGCTGGACCAAGGACAACGTGACCTACGCCCCTGTTACCGTTTCCGGCGTTAGCTTTACCGTTGTTTCTTATACATACGGCACCGCCCTTAATAAGGATGCTACTACAAACCTTCTTCTCAAGGGTGTATGGCTTGACGAGGAAATCGACCTTCAGAAGAATGCCGCAGGCGTAAAGCAGTTCTGCACCAAGAATGCTAACGGCAGCTGGAATTTCATAGACTACGACGTAACCTCCAAGGTTAAGGTTCTGGTTGCATCCCAGGCCTGCCAGTCTGTAGGCTTTAGCAGCGCCTCTGCCGCTATTGACGCCGCCTTCGGCGCAGGCGATGCAGGCGTTCCCGATTTCACCCTGCAGTAGGTAAGTATTTATCCCCCCGAGGGGTTTAAATAAATTTTTTAAAGGAGCAAAGCACGATGAAAACCGTATCTACTAAAAAAGCATTGCTTATGAGCGTACTGTCAGTACTCGTATGCTTTACAATGCTTCTCGGTACAACCTTCGCTTGGTTTACCGATAGTGTTACCTCGACTAACA
>JAGAPN010000006.1 GCA_017623235.1 Clostridia bacterium
ATGAAAACCGTATCTACTAAAAAAGCATTGCTTATGAGCGTACTGTCAGTACTCGTATGCTTTACAATGCTTCTCGGTACAACCTTCGCTTGGTTTACCGATAGTGTTACCTCGACTAACAATAAGATTGTTGCAGGTAATCTGAAAATTGACCTTGAGCTGCTTGATAAGGCTACAGGCAACTGGAACTCTATCAAGGATAGCAAGGCCCCCCTCTTTAGTGAGGATTCTCTTTGGGAGCCCGGTTATACCGAGGTTAAAATCCTGAAGGTTGAAAACGAAGGCAGTCTTGCCCTTAAGTGGAAGGCAACCTTCTCCTCCGACGTTGCTCTTTCCGCGCTTGCCGACGTACTTGACGTATACGTAAAGGTTGGCCAGAACAGCTATCCTGAGCGTGCAGACCTGGCAGGCTGGACCAAGGCAGGCACCGTAAGAGAGTTTGTAGAGGGTATTGAGTCCACTACATACGGCACCCTTACTGCAAAGGGCACCGCAGGCGCAGAGGCTTATTTAGGCCTTGCCGTTAAGATGCGTGAAGAGGCAAACAATGACTATCAGAATATGTCTATCGGCGCATTTGACATCACCATTCTCGCTACCCAGCTGGCTTCCGAGGAAGATAGCTTCGACGAGCTGTACGACGCATCTGCCGATTACGACGGTGAAATCTCTAATGTCACTTCCCTTAAGGCCGCTCTTACTAACGGCGGTACCTACAAGGTACTCAATGACATTACCGTTGATGAGACGATTGCAGCAACCGCCGGTGTTACTGTAAATCTTGATCTGAACGGCAATACCATTACGGTTAATAACGGCTATGCTTTCTTACTCATTGATTGTGATATGACCGTGAAGAACGGAACTGTTGAATCTAAAAACCTGTATACCTTCACTGTAGGCAGCAGTCTTAACAGTATACCTGCTAATTTGACCATTGAGAGCGGTACCTACAAGGGTGTTTCCTCCGTTGTCAATCTGGGCTATGGTACTGTAACCATCAACGGTGGCTACTTTGAGGCCGCCCCATACAATGGTTCTTACGATTTTACCCTGAACTGCATTGACCGCGTCTATAATGCGGGAAATGCAAAGTTTATTGTTAAGGGCGGTACCTTCTACAAGTTCAATCCTGCTAATAACGCCGCAGAGGGTGTAGGCACCAACTTCTGTGCTGATGGCTATGCCGCTTATGATAACGGTGATGATACCTGGACCGTTGGTCTGGCAAATCTTGTAACCAATACTGACGAGGCACAGGATGCTCTTGATGCTGCACAGCCCGGTGATTACATTAACCTTGCTGCAGGAAACTACGAAAAGCTGACGGTTGAAACCGACGGTATTGTAATTCAGGGTGACGGAAATGCCGTTATCGAATACGTTGATATGAACGCCGCTGCCAACGTAACAATTAAGGGTGTTACCTTTAACGCTGCAGATGCTGTTCAGGTTGGCAACTATTACACCAACATTTCCGATAATTCTTGGGTTGGAGATCCCGGCGCCAACGGAATCGTTATCAGCGATTGTACCTTCACCGGAACACCTCAGGATGCTTCCAAGTACATTCCGATTTTCATAGATAACGGCGGCCGTTCTAACGCAGGCTCTAAAAACATCACCATTACCGGATGTAAGTTCTTTGTAAATGCATTTAACTTCATTCGTCTTGATTACATCGAAGCCGGCACAACCACCATTTCGGGCAACATCTTTGGCGGAGCTACTTATACAACCGGTCACCACGCTATCAATATGAGCGGAAACGCTTCTGACGTAGTTGTTGAAGGCAACACCTTTATTAACTGGAAAACAAATAAGACTGCATTTGCTACCGGCCGTCATACCGGCTATGCAGGAAACGTTGCTATTTCCGTTAACGGCAATACCTTCTCTAATACTGTTGTTCCCGGTGACGGCGATGACGGTGTAATTGAGATTAAGACCAACAGTTATAACGCAACTAACTGCACCGTTGACTTTAGCGGTAACTTCTTCGAGGGCGCTCTTGCAGGCCTTGATGAAACCACCGTTAAGCACGTTAAGCCCTAATTCTATTATCCCTCTTGCCGAGGGGTGACCCTCGGCAAGAAATATGATTTTATTTTCGTGCTTGTTAATGGAATTCCGATAAGCACGACTTTAAGATAGCATCTTAAAAGAAAGGAGGAAACAAGTAATGAAGCTTACTAAAAAGAAGGTTTTAGCCGTTGCTCTTTCCGTTTGCCTTATCGCTATCCTCTCTATGGGATCTCTGGCTTGGTTCAATGCTAACGACAGCGTAGTTAACAATTTCTACGTTGCCGATTCCGATGACCAGGGTAATACACCTGATTTCTCCATCGACCTTTATGAAACCGATAACGTTGACGGCACCAAAGAGGACGTTGGTAATACATATAACGATATAGCTCCCGGCACTACATACGCAAAGGATCCTACCGTAGAAAATACCGGTATGTATGACCAGTGGGTACGTGTTATCGTTACCGTTTCTGATTACAGCACCTGGGCTGATGCCCTCACAAAGGTGGCTACCATTAAGGGCGGTAACCTTGCCGACTATGACCTCACCAGCATTTTTGTTGGCTATGACGGAAACAAGTGGCAGTCTGAGGAAACCGAAATCGGTGTGGACCAGGCCGCAAATACCGTTACCTACGTATTCTACCTTAAGGATAAGCTGGTTGCCGCTGATGCAGCAAACAGCGTTGCTGCAGGTAAGGCTACACTGTTCACCGGCGTTAAGATTCCCGAGCTTCTCGAGGCAGAGGATATGGACTTCGGTGCTGATGGCTTCTCCATCAACATTAAGGCAGAGGCTGTTCAGGCCGCTAACCTCGGCGACAACTGCAAGGCTGCATTCCAGACCATCGGTTGGACCGCAGGTATGAGCTATGATGACGCTATTGACGCTGCAAACTAATTCCAAAATTTAAACCAAAGACTCACGGTGCAGGTCGCTCCTGCACCGTGGGACAATGGGTTTTATAAAGTCCAAAGAGCTTTTGGGTTTTATAAAGCTACGTTGTAAACATTATATAAAGGAGGTAAAAACGTTGAATAAGCTTCGTATTGCATTAATTGCCTGTGCGGCGGCTCTTGCTACCCTTATGTCCCAAACCAGCTTGGCATACTATACCGTTACAGGTACCGCCACCAACGTTATTACCTCGGGTATTATCGAAATGGCCATCCGTGAAAAGACCGCCTCGGGTGAGGATTTCCCCTCCCAGGGTGTCTACGTGATGCCGGGGGACCGTGTCAGTAAAATAGTAACGGTTGAAAGCTTGTGCAACCACCCATTCTACCTCCGTGTAAAGCTGGTTGACGGTATTAATGATGTTACCCTCTCTGCCGAAAAGGTTTTCGGCATTGAAATAAACGATGCATATTGGACCCTTAAGGACGGATATTATTATTATAATGATATCGTTATTCCCGGTGAATCTACCCAGCCCCTCTTCTCCGAGGTGCGGATAGTAGGCCATGAGGTAGATAACCGCCATCTGGGTAAGATTCTTTCCCTTACTGTAGATGCTTCTGCCGTCCAGGTGCAGAACAACCCTGCAGATTTCCCCTGGGAGGCCGCAGGCTGGCCTCAGGAAGGGGGTAACGGCTGATGAAGACCCTTAAGCTTCTTGCGGTAGTGCTGGCTCTGGCCACAGCCCTTGCCTTTGGCGGATTTACTGCCCTGGCCGAGGGTAACGTTACCTACAGCGGCGATGCAGGTCAGTTCATATTTGCCCCCGGCAGTGACCATTCGGCTACCGACCTTTTTACCGAGTATAAGGAGGTTATGCCTGGGGATGAGCTTATACAGCATATAACCGTTAAAAACAACGCCTCCAAAAAGATAAAGGTCAACGTATATATGCGTAGCCTGGGCGCTCACCAGGATAATGATAATATCGAGTTTTTATCCCAGCTGGACCTGACGGTTAAAAAGCTTACCGATACCGTTATGTTTGACGCCAAGGCCGATGAAACCGCCCAGCTTACCGATTGGGTGCTGATAGGTACCCTTTATTCTAAAAGTGAGGTTGATTTGGAGCTTACCCTTAAGGTTCCAACCTCCCTGGACAGTAAATTTATGAATAGGGTCGGACTGCTGGATTGGCAGTTTATGGTTGAGGAGCTACCCCTCCAGCCCGGTGACCCCGGATTTCCCCAGACAGGGGATACCACCAATATAGCCCTTTACCTTCTGCCTGTGGCAGGCTTCGGGGCACTTACCGTAGTAATGTTTATTATTCTCTTCCGCAGAAAGAAAAAGGAAGAGGAATCCGTTTAATTTTTTGAAAGGAGGATGACAGTATGAAAATTACCCGTTCTGCATTCACTAAAACCGCATTCAGCTTCAGCTTATTATTGCTCATCCTCTGGTGTACCTTCGGTACAGGCACCACTATTGCCTGGTATACCGATACCACCCCTGCAGACGTTAATTCCTTCCTGGTTGGGGATTTGGATATTGAGGTTTCCCATAGGGTGGAAACCACGGGTACCAATTTTGAGTACCGTCCCGTTACTGCCGATACCGAGCTTTTTGATAACGAGGACCTTTACGAGCCCGGCTTTACCAAGGTGGTTTACCTTAAAATCGAAAACAAGGGTAATATTCCTCTGGAATACCGTGTAACCGTTAATCCCGATTACGTAATTAAGGCTATGAGTGTTGAAAACACCGAAATCAATCTGCCCGATTATCTGCAGTTCGGCGCCGAAATCGGCTCTAACGAGCAGGAAATCCGTGACCGTATTCAGGCCAGGGGCCTGGCCACGGGACCGCTCACAACCTTTAGCGCAAAAGAAAGCCTGGGTGTGGAGCCTATCAACAATACCCACTATATGGCCCTGGTGGTTTATATGCCCGAGGAGGTTGGCAACGAGGCCAATTACCGAGGCGCCACTCCACCCGAGGTTGGCCTGGGTATAACCGTTATTGCCAGCCAGCAGGGCACCGTTGACCGACTGCCTGCAGGCTACTGATACAATAATTTATAATTTATGAAAGGGGGATAATGCTGTGGCAGAAAAGGCTAAAATCACCGAAAAGGCCTTTGTCCGTCAGATAACCGTATCAATAGGTATCATTGTTATCTGTATGCTGTGCATGGCGGTGTCCTCCTGGGCAATGTTCAGCGATGAGCAGCTTTATACAGGCTCTGTGCTGATGGGCGCTAATTTCGACGTTAAGGAAACTATCGTTAAAAAGCAGGAGGGTTTGCAGCTTAACCCTGCTGCCGACGGCTCCTACCAGCTTCTGGCAGGGGAGTATGAGATAACCTTTACGGCGGTAGGCTCGGCAAAAGAGTGGTCGGGCTTTGGCCTTATGCGGGTTAACGATACTGAATATTATACCCTTCAGCTTCTGCCCGAAAACAATACTCCGCAGCTGCCCCACACCCAGAAGATTACCCTTACCGTGGCTGACGGCACCTACGTTAATCTTAAATTCACCTCCTTCTGGGGTACCTGCACCGCCACCGAAAGGCTGGCCGATAACGGCAGTATTTCGGTTACGGGTCTACCCGTTTCCAACACCGTAACCGAGGAAGAGGAAAACAGTACCGAGGAAGACGCTCCCACCACCCCCGACGCCGAGGATAAGCAGGAAGAACCTCCCACAAACGAAGATACCGAGGAAAATACTACCCCGAACTCCGAAGACGAGGAGCAGGCTCCCGCTGATGATACCGCAACTGAATAAACAGCCTAAAACCGAAAAGGTTTTAAGGCTGTTTTTTATTTATTTTTTCTCTTGAACTTTTTGTATGAAGTATTAAAATATAATGGTAGTAAAATAAAGAGGGGTTATTTATGGATTACGGACTGATTTTTGACCTTGCGATAATTCTCTTTGCCTGCAAGGTGCTTTCGATTTTTATGCGGCATTTAAAGATTCCCCAGGTGGTGGGCCAGATAGTGGCAGGTCTGCTGGTGGGCGGCAACCTTTTAGGCCTGGTTGAAAAGAGCGAGCCGCTGGTATTTATGGCAGAAATCGGCGTGCTTATGCTTATGTTCTCGGCAGGCCTGGAAACCGACCTTAAGGAGATAAAGTCAACAGGGGTTATTTCTCTGCTTGTGGCGGCTATGGGTGTTGTGGTGCCCTTGGGCGGAGGATATCTGCTTTATTCGGCTTTTTACGGCTTTGCACCCGTGGGTGACGACAGCTTTTGGACGGCAGTATTTATGGGTGTTATTATGACCGCCACCTCGGTGGGAATTACCGTTGAGGTTTTGCGTGAGCTGGGAAAACTGAAATCCAAGGTAGGCACCATAATACTCAGCGCCGCCATAATCGACGACGTTATAGGCATCGTGCTGTTAGCCTTTGTTTCGGGTCTTAAAAATTCCTCCTCGGGTGGCTCGGGCGAGGCCCTTATGGTAATAGTTCGCACCATTCTTTTCTTTATCTGCTCGGTGGTGGCAGGTATCGTTCTGCATAAGCTTTTCTACTGGCTGGAAAAGTACCGCCCCCACACCCGCAGAGTGCCTATATTCAGCCTGGTTACCTGTCTGCTCTTCTCCTGGGCGGCAGAGGCTATATTCGGTATTGCCGATATTACGGGCGCCTTTGTGGCAGGCGTTATTATCCGCACCGTAAAAAGCGCCAGCGAGGATACTACCAGAAAGCTGGATATTAGCTCATATATGATATTTACCCCTGTTTTCTTTGCCAGCATCGGTATAAAGGTTACTATTGAGCTGGCTAACATTACCCCCTTACTTCTAACCTTTGCGGTCTGCTTTGCCCTGGTGGCAATGGCCTGCAAGCTGGGTGGCTGTTACCTGGCTGGTCGCCTTACAGGCTTTAAAAATAAAGATTCCCTGCGAATAGGCGCAGGTATGATGGCCCGTGGTGAGGTTGCGCTGATAGTAGCCACCAAGGGAGCCGAGGCAGGGGTACTGAGCAGTGAATTTTTCATAGCGGTTATCACCCTGATAATCATCTCCTCGGTACTTACCCCCATCGCCCTCAAGCTGCTTTATAAAACAAGTGAAAATTAAAAATCTAACCCCTGCCAGGCAGGGGTTAGATTTTTTTTATATCGTAATCTCCTATATTTATAATAATTTTATTTTTTCTTTTTGCTTCTTCAACGTTGGTGTAGGTGTTGGAAAGAGAATCATTTAAAAAGGTTACAACAAAATCAGATTTATTTATCATATATGAGTTACGTTTTCTAATGGCAAAACGGGGTGGTGTGTTGGTTAATTCGTCCGGAAAAAATGTTTTTTTAATATCATAATACGTTTCACCGTTTTCCTTGTTGAGATATGCCAAAATAACCTTTATGTTAATTTTATACAAGGTTTCAAAACAACACAAGCTGTTATATATCAATCGGTCAAAACTACCCTGGGTGCCGACGTAAAAGGTTGTTACTGAACATTCTGTTATTAACCTTTCCAAAGTGTCTAAAAGAGTTGCTTCGATTGTTTTCGGACAGTTTTTATGTCCGATAAAACAGCAACTGTACATATTTATCACATCCCTTCGCAAACTATTTTAAGGGAATTTCCCTTAAAAGTCAATAAGGCATATTCCCTTAAGGCATAATTTGCTAAGAGGTGAACATAATGTTTAAACGGATAAGGGACCTGAGAGAGGACAAAGATATTACACAGGCGCAGATGGCGGACTATTTAAAAATACATCAAACCACCTATTCCGATTACGAGCTGGGTAATTTAAATATTCCGATTGATATTTTTATTAAGCTTGCGGAGTATTACGGCACAAGCATAGATTATTTGGCAGAGGTTACGGACAACCCAAAGCGATACAAATAAAAAACAGAGCAAGAGATTTATCTTGCTCTGTTTTTTTATAAATCGCACAGGGAGCCCATAAATACGGGCAGATTAGTTTTGGTGTCTATTATCATATAGATAAAGGGTCGGTCCAGAATAACCTGCTTTTCACCTACGTCGGGGGCAGATTTTGTATTAACGGCGATTGAGGTTACCGCCCCTGCCTTGGTACCCTTTCCGTCTACCGAAATATAGGTTTTATGCAGTACGCTTCCAATGAAGAGGTCGGGCTCGCCAAACCGTGACATTGCCGAAAAATCTGCCTTGCCTCCAAAGGCGGTGGTAAGACCCATTTGACTTAAAGGCTCCTTCAGTTCGGCAGAGTATTCTGCTGAAAATTTGGGTAGGGCGTTATTTACAGGCATATTTTCACGGCCGTCAAGCAGGCCATTAAGCTTTTTGGCGGATAGCTCCTTTATATAATCCCCAAGGGTTAGGCTCTTATCGGGCAGTAGCGCCACAAAGGCGAATTTGCCACCCTCGTAGGGCTTTAAAAAGCCCGTGGTGTTTTCATCCTCAAGGTAAACGCTTTCATTGGAGTACATCATATCGACAGCCGTTACCTTGCCCGAGATATTTGTGAAATCGCCCCTCCTGATATTGCTTTTTTTGTAGATTACTTCCCAGTCCCCCTCAAAGGAGAGGGCGTTTACAAGATAGAGCAGGGTGTTGGGGTCAAAGCGGTCTGCTATTTTGTCGATTTTGCCGTCGGTGGCATCCTCTACCCAGGCATTAACCTGATTTACGGTTTCCTTATCAAAGGGAACGGTATAAAGCTGAGCATCCAAATAATTTACAACCTCCTGCAAATAGGGCTTTGCGGGCTGGGCCTCGGTAATATTTTTATACCAGGCGGAATTGGCGGTCTTAAGACTGTCAGACCCCAGTATTCTGCGGTAATCGGGCATATAATAGGCCAGCTGCAGGGGGGATAAGCCGCCGTAAAGGTCGGTAAACTCCAGCAGGGTTTCACCTTGGGCACCTATACCCGCCATAGTCAGGCAACTCGTGACCGACAGGGGAGAAATAAGCAGATTTTTGCCCTCATAAAGCTCACCGAAAAGCCCCACAGAAAAATCAAGCTGGGCGGTCTTAAAGTTTTCATCCACCAAAAGGGAGCTTATACCCTTATCGGGAATTATATCCTCGGTAAGGCTTTGGGCTTCCACCTTAACCCCACAACCTGCCAGGGTAAGCAGAAGGGTAAGGCATAAAAGCAGTGCGGTAATTTTCTTCATAAAAATACCTCCTTTATATATAACACAAATCGGGGTGGGAAAAGGTTTCATTTTTTTATATTATAGCTTTTTCGGCAGTTAAGTTCAAGTGGGCAGTAAATTTTTATAATCATTATCTTTTTCGACGGCATCCTGCGACAGAAAAATTACTCCTCGGGCCTTATAATTAAAGGGACAATGATAATTGCGCCATCAATGCGTAGGGAAGGGAAAAAGATGAAGGAAAACGTCAGGGACAGGCTTAAATCGGGGGATTATAAGGCGGCCGATATTTTAAGAGAGATAGGGCGGCAGGCTCTGGCGGCGGTAATGGGCTTTATTATGTCCCGCGGGGTGGTTATAGGGTCGGTAATGCCCTTTGGCCTGGCCCTTGCGGCGGCCGTTCCGGTGGATTATCTGGCCTTAACCGCCATGGGCTGCTTTGCAGGATATTTCATACCTGCGGCAGAGGGAGCCTCGGCCTTTGGCTATCTGGCCGCACTCTTTGCCATTGTGGCTATAAAGGCCCTACTTGCAGGGGTAACCAAATATGGGGACAAGCCCCTTGTATCGGCCATAACCGCAGGGCTGGTAACGGTAGGCGCAGGACTGGTAAGGGCGGTGGGAAGCACCTCCGAGACCGTTTTGGCCCTGGCTGAGGGTGTGCTGGCAGGGGCCGCCGCTTGGTTTATTGCCAAAACCTTTAAGGCCTCACCCAGCCTCTCCAGAGGAATAAAGGGGGAGGATATGGCCTGCCTGCTTATAACCCTTTGCCTGCCTGTGGTGGGGGCTATGTCCATTACCCCGGGTGATATTTCGGTTGGTAAAATAATCTGCGTGGCCTTTATTCTGCTGACCTCCCGCTTCGGGGGCGTGCCTGCAGGGGCAGTTTGCGGTATAATATCGGGCTTTGCCTGCGGTATTTCGGGAGGAGGGCTTATATCGGCCACCGCCTTTGCACTGGCAGGGCTTATAAGCGGAATTTTTACTACCAGGGGCAAGTATGCCCAGGTGGGGGTGCTGCTGGTTACCGTGGTGGTCAGCAGCGGGCTGGAGGGCCAGCTGATTGAAACGGTAAAGCTGCTTATAGAGTCACTTTTCGGCTCGGCCCTGTTTTTATGTATTCCCAAAACCCTGGTAATGCGGCTGGGCAAATTCTTTTCGCCCCCTACCCGCACCGCCACACAGAACAGTATGAAAAAGGCGGTCACTATGCGGCTGCAGTTTGCCGCAGGGGCCCTTACCGACGTCAGCAAAACGGTGGATAGCGTAGCGTCCGAGCTTTCCCGTATAAATTCTCCCGATTTTGAAGGGGTGCTGAAGGGAATTGAGAAGGAGGCCTGCAGCGGGTGTTCTTTGTGCATTAACTGCTGGGAAACGGCTAAAAGTGACACCATAACCGCCGTGCTGGATATGATAAAGGGGATTAAGGAGGGGGCAAACGAGCCCGAAACCCTGGCTCCCGATGAATTCAGAGGCCGCTGTCTGCGTCCTGCCAGAATGGGGGTGGCCACCCATAAGTATTACAGCGATTATGCCTCACGTATGGCGGCCGAAAGCCGAATTGCTGACGTCCGTGGAGTGGTAGCCGACCAATTTGACGGAATTTCTAATATGCTGCTGGATATGGCCGCCGAGCTTGAGCTGGATGAGGCCTTTGACGATGCTACCGCTTCTAAGGTGGCCGAGGCCCTTAAAACCATTGATATTGAGGTGGCAGAGTGTAGCTGTCGGGTGGATAAATTCGGCCGTATGACGGTAGAACTGGTCTGTCCTACTGCAGGGGACGTGCGGTATAACAGAATGCGAATACTCCGCCAGGCCGAGCTGTGCTGTGACCGAGAATTTGAGGCTCCTGCCCTGACCGAGCAGGGAGGCAGGGTGTTCGTTACCCTTACCGAGCGTGCCGCCCTGTCGGTGGAAACGGGGGTATGCCAGCTGGCCTGCTCCCCCTCGGGAATTTGCGGTGACGCCTACAGCAGCTTTTCGGACGGCCGAGGCAGGGCCTATATGATAATAAGCGACGGTATGGGCTCGGGGGGCAGGGCCGCCGTAGACGGCGCTATGGCGTCGGGCCTTATGACCAGGCTGATAAAGGCCGGCTTCGGGTACGATTGCTCCCTTAATATTGTAAATTCCTCAATGCTTTTTAAATCTACCGATGAATCTCTGGCCACGGTAGACCTTATGTGTATCGACCTTTTTTCGGGTCGTGCTGATATGTTTAAGGCAGGGGCCGCCCCTACGGTGGTGCGGCGAAGCGGCCGATGCGGTGTGGCCCAAAGCACCTCTCTGCCGGCAGGCATCCTGCGGGAGGTAGGGTTTGACAAGGCTACCGTAAAGCTGAAGGTGGGAGATATTGCCCTTATGCTTTCCGACGGAGTTGTGGCCGAGGGGACAGATTGGATATGCTCCGAGCTTGCCGCCTGGGGCGAGGGCTCGGCCAGGGAACTGGCAGAGCATATAGCCCACTGCGCCCAGCGCCGTCGAAGCGATAATCACCAGGATGATATTACGGTTCTTGCGGCCATAGTCCGCAAAGGAGTGTGATGACAAGAAAAAGCCCTTCTCCGCAGAGAAGGGCTTTTAGTTATCCAAGATAAAAATCGGTGGCCAGCATTACGCAAAAGCCTATCAGCAGGGCGAAGGTGGCCCCTCGTTCACTGCCGTGGGCGTGGGTTTCGGGTATCATTTCATCGCTTATTACGTAGAGCATAGTGCCCCCGGCAAAGGCCAGAGCAAAGGGTAAAACGGCCTGTGAAACGGCGACGGCAAAGTAGCCAAGCAGGGTACCCAGCACCTCAACCACACCTGTAAGTATGGCGCAGAACAGGGTGCGTGAGGGAGTTACCCCTGCCGCCAGCATAGGGGCGATTATAACCATACCCTCGGGAATGTTCTGCAGGGCAATACCGCCTGCAACGGTAAGAGCCTCGGCGGTGTTACCTGCGCCAAAGCCTACGCCTGCGGCAATACCCTCGGGAAAGTTATGTATGGCGATAGCCATAACGAAAAGCAGCACCTTATTAAGGTCGGCCCCTTTTTGGGGGTGGGCCTCCTCTGCACCGACGAATCTGTGAAGATGGGGTACAAATTTATCAATAAGATTAAGGCATAAGGCGCCTGCGAAAATACCTGCGGCGGTGATGAAAAATCCCCATTTTCCGCCGTATTCCAGGGAGGGCAGTATAAGACCGATAACAGCCGCCGCCAGCATAACGCCTGCGGCAAAGCTGAGTATAATATCGCTGAATTTGTGTGAAATGTTCTTAAAGCTGAAACCGATAAGCGAGCCTATAACGGTAGCACCCCCCACACCGAGGGCGGTAAGCAGTACCATTTCCAAGAAAATCAACTCCTTTTATAGGATATGAAGATTATATAATACTTGACAAAACTATTCAAGTAAATTATTTTGACAACGGGAAAATGCTATGGTAAAATTTGTTTGAGGTGATAATATGTCCTCTGACAAAAAATATACGTCGGGCCAGCTGCTGAGGCGGTTTGTGCCCTATTATAAGCCATATCTTCCTACCCTTATTTTCGACCTTTTCTGCGCTTCCCTTACTACGGTGTGCGAGATAATTCTGCCACTTATTATGAAGGAGATAACCAATGCAGGACTTGGCGATACCGTAACCCTTACTATCGAATACGTGCTTCAGGTAGGTATACTTTATTTTGTTCTGCGCATTATTGATTCGGCGGCCTACTACTATATGGCCTACATCGGCCACGTTATGGGCACCAAGATTGAAACCGATATGCGGCGGGATGCCTACCGCCACCTGCACAAGCTTGGAAGTACCTATTTTAATAACACCAAGGTAGGCCAGATAATGGGCCGCATTACCAGCGACCTCTTTGACGTTACCGAGTTTTCCCACCACTGTCCCGAGGAGTTCTTTATTGCAGGCATAAAGGGTATTGTTTCCTTTGTGATTCTTCTTAAAATCAACGTCATTCTTACCCTTATAATCTTTGTTATTATCCCCATAATGGTGCTTATCTGCCGCAGAATTAATAAGAAAATGCGACAGACCTTCCGTGAACAGCGCAACCAGATAGGCGAGCTTAACGCCCGTATTGAGGATTCTCTTTTAGGCCACAAGGTGGTAAAGGCATTTGCTAATGAGGATATTGAGCAGGCCAAATTTGATAAGGATAATAACGAGTTCTTTTCTATAAAGAAGCGGTCATACCGATATATGGGCTCCTATTCCACCACCACCCGTCTTTTTGACGGCATAATGTACGCCACCACCGTTGTGGCAGGCAGTATCTTTATGATAAAGGGAGTCATTACCCCCGGCGATTTGGTGGCATATCTGCTTTACGTTACCACCTTTATTGCCACCGTCCGCCGAATTATCGAGTTTGCCGAGCAGTTCCAGCGGGGTATGACGGGCATTGAAAGATTTTTGCAGATAATTGATGCCGATATTGAAATATTTGACGAGCCTGATGCCAGGCCCCTTTGTGACCCCAAGGGCAATATCGAATTTAAAAACGTTGCCTTCGAATACCCCGACGACCATAACAGGGTTTTCAGAGGTCTTAACCTTAATATCAAGGCAGGGGAGAAGGTGGCTATCGTGGGCCCGTCGGGCGGCGGCAAAACCACCCTTTGCAACCTGATTCCCAGATTTTACGACGTTTCCGAGGGTGAAATTATCCTGGACGGAGAAAACATCAAAAAATATACACTAAAAAGTCTTCGTGGCGCAATCGGAATGGTCCAGCAGGAGGTTTATCTCTTCTCGGGTACCGTTTACGATAATATTGCCTACGGCAGGCCCGGCGCCTCTATGGAGGAGGTTGTCGAGGCCGCCAAAAAGGCAGGTGCACACGAGTTTATAAGTGAGCTGAAAGAGGGTTATAATACCTACGTGGGTGAGCGTGGCGTCAAGCTTTCGGGCGGACAGAAGCAGAGGATAAGCATTGCCCGTGTTTTCCTTAAAAATCCCCCTATTATCATTCTTGACGAGGCCACCAGCGCCCTGGATAACGAAAGCGAGTATGCCGTAGCCCGGTCCCTGGCCGACCTGTCCCAAGGCCGCACCACCCTTACCGTTGCCCACAGACTTTCCACCATAAAAAACGCCGACCGCATTATGGTGCTGACCGATGACGGCATTGTTGAGGAGGGGGACCATAATACCCTTATGGAAAAGAAGGGACTTTACTATCGCTTTTATGAAATGGCCAACAGGCTTTCATAAATTTTTGTTGACAAATAAAAAAATCGGAACTATAATGTATTAAACTGAATTTCGGAAACCGATGAAGCGAAAGTTAAACCGTAAGAGGCGCTTCCAGAGAGCGGGGTTGGTGAGAAACCGCAGTAAGCTGTACGGCAAGTGGGTCGCTGAGGGAAAGGCGAAAGCCCTGTGGGGTTAGTAGTCGGACCGTATTGTCTGCGTTAAAGGCAGGAAAT
The DNA here is from genome assembly GCA_017623235.1 of Clostridia bacterium. GTDB lineage: Bacteria > Bacillota > Clostridia > Oscillospirales > Acutalibacteraceae > SFWF01. The sequence goes on from JAGAPN010000006.1 coordinate 14,482, forward strand.
GTGTTGGCATTTCTGACGAGATGTTCCCGTTTTGGGAATAATAAAGGTGGCACCGTGGATTTTATCCGCCCTTTACCAAAAGTAAAGGGCGGTTTTTTGTTTTTTGCTTCCGAAATGAGGGAAAATTAATTTTTGGAGGAAATGATTATGAAAAAAATTATTACTGTTCTTTTGGTAGCGGCCCTGCTGCTCACCTGCTTTGCAGGCTGCGGCGGAGATAATTCGGGCAAGCTGAAGGTGGGCATTATTCAGTATATGAGTCACCCATCTCTGGACAACTGCTATAACGGCGTGGTTAAGGCCCTGGAGGAAAGCGGCCTGGATATTGATATCGACCGACAGACAGGCTCGGCCAATGCGGCTGAAAGCGACTGCGTAAGCTTTGCTAAAAATATGGTATCGGCAGGCTATGACCTTATAATCGGCATCGCAACCCCTGCCGCAAAGGCCGCCTTTGCTACCACCGACAATACCGATATTCCCGTTATTTTCTGTGCTGTTTCAGACCCTGTTGCCGCCGAGCTGGTAAAGGATATGGAGGCCCCCGGCTACAACTGCACAGGCACCAGCGACGTACTGGATCTGGATGCCCAGGTAGAGATGATTAAGGCTTTCCAGCCCGAGGTTAAAAAAATCGGCGTACTCTACACCTCCTCCGAGGAAAATTCTCTTACCAACCTTGCAAACTTTAAGAAGGTTTGCGGCAAGCTGGGTATTGAGGTTATCGACAAATCGGTACAGAACGCATCGGATATTCCTGCCGCCGCAGAGGATTTGGCCTCAAGGGTAGAGTGCATTAACAACTTTACCGACAACAACGTTGTAAACAATCTGCCCGTTCTGCTTAACGCCGCAGAGAAGTATAATATCCCCGTTTACGGCTCGGAGATTGAGCAGCTTAAAAGCGGCTGCCTGGCATCGGTTTCTATTGACTACGTAGCTCTGGGCAGAACTACGGGCGAAATGGCAGTAGAGGTGCTGAAGGGCGCCTCGGCAGAAGGTATGGCGGTAAAAACCATTAAGGATGCCACCACCGTATATAATCCCGATGCCCTGACCAAGCTTAAAATGACCCTGCCAGACAGCCTTAAGGATGCCGAACAGGTAAAGTAAGGAGTTTTAAAGTTGGAAATTTTAGGCTCTGTTGAAGTCTTTTTGGAAATGGGACTGATATTCTCCATACTTGCTATGGGGTATTACGTTTCCTACACAATTCTCGATTTCCCCGACCTTACCGTTGAGGGAACATATCTTACGGGCGCCGTGGTCTTCGGTCTATTTGTGGCCAACGGCCTTAATCCCTGGCTGGGGCTCATCTGCGCCTTTGTGTCGGGCTGTATTTTCGGCGCCGTTACAGGTCTGCTGCACGTAAAGTTGGGCATTCGCCCTCTGCTTTGCGGAATTTTGGTGTCTACAGGTCTTATCACCGTAAACCTTGTGGGGGTTACGGCAGGCCTGGCAGGTGATTTCAAGGCCGAAACCACCTCTATAATCTCCTTCGGCCGTGATACCGCAACCCTGCAGGATGCCTTTTTGGGTGACCTTATCCCCATAAGACTTAAGTCCCTGGGCAATATACCTCTTAGGATGCTGGTTATCTTTTTGGTGGTAGCGGTGGTCTGCAAAATACTGTTAGACCTCTATCTTAAAACCAAAAACGGCCTGCTGTTGCGGGCCACGGGCAACAATCAGCAGTTTGTAAAGATGCTGGGGGTAGACCCCGGCCGCAGCAAGATAATAGGTCTGGCTATCGGTAACGGCTTTGCCGCCGTTTCGGGCGCCCTCTATACCCACACCGCCGACGGTGTTAACCAGAGTATGGGTATCGGTATGGTGGTAATCGGCCTGGCCTCCCTTATTATCGGCACCTCCCTTTTCGGCAAGGTGAAGTTTATGGCCCCAACCACCAAGGTAATGCTGGGCGCCATAATCTACCAGGCCTGCCTTGTGGTGGTGCAAAAGCTGGGCATCCCCTCGGCTTATAATAAGCTTATTATGGCGGTAATCTTTACCCTGGTGCTGGTGCTGGGCTTTAAGGCCAAAAGAAAAAACGGGGGTGTAAAAAATGCTAAAGCTTAATAATATTTATACCTCCTTTGCCAAGGGCACGGTAGATGAAATGAAGCTTTTTGAGGATTTTAACCTCACCGTAAACAAAGGGGATTTTATCTCGATAGTAGGCTCCAACGGAAGCGGAAAAACCACCCTGCTAAACCTTATCTGCGGTACCCTTACCCCCGATTCGGGAAGTATTGTTTTAAAGGATAAGGACATTACAGCCCTGCCCGAATATAAGCGCTCACGCTATATCGGCCGTGTTTTCCAGGACCCCAAGGCAGGCACCTGCAGTGAGCTTACCGTGCTGGAAAATTTTGCCCTGGCCGACAATAAAAATAAGTGCTACGCCCTGGGTCGGGCAATAAACAAGAAAAGAATTGACTATTATAAAAGCCTGCTGGCCGAGTGTAATATGGGCCTTGAGGACCGTATTAATACCCCCATCGGCAGTCTGTCGGGCGGACAGCGCCAGGCTATTGCTCTGGTGCTGGCAGGTATGACCAAGGTGGACCTGCTTATTTTAGATGAGCATACCGCCGCCTTAGACCCCAAGGCGGCCGAAACCATAATGGAGCTTACCCACCGCCTGGTTAGTGAAAAGGGCCTCACCGCCGTAATGGTAACCCATAATCTCCGCTTCGCCACCGACTACGGCAATCGCATTATTATGATGCACGGCGGCAGGGCGATTTTAGATAAAGCGGGGGCCGAAAAGGATGCTCTGCAGGTTACCGACCTGCTGGGAATATTTAACGAAATAAGTATAGAATGTGGAAATTAGAGGTGTGTTTATGAAAATTGCAGTTATTACAGGTGCCTCCAGCGGAATGGGCAAGGAGTTTATCTATCAGCTTAACAATCAGCAGAAATTTGATGAAATCTGGGTAATAGCCCGAAGAGAAGACCGTCTTAATGAAATAAGGCAGGATATGGGTGATTTTATCCGTCCCATAGCCCTGGACCTGACAAAGGATGAGGCTGTAGAGGAATATAAGGCCCTGCTGGAAAAGGAACAGCCCGAGGTGGCAGTTCTTGTAAACGCCAGCGGCTACGGCAAATTCGAGGCCTTTGAAAACCTCTCTCTTTCCGAGCAGCTTGGTATGATAGACCTTAACGCCAAGGCGCTGACCGCTATGACCTACGTAACCCTGCCCTATCTGAAGGCAGGCAGTCAGGTCTACCAGATAGCCTCCCTTTCCTCCTTCCAGCCCGTACCCTATATCGGTGTTTACGGCGCAACAAAGGCCTACGTTTTAAGCTTTACCAGGGCAATAAATGCCGAGCTTCGCCATACAGGCATCAAGATGATGGCCGTCTGCCCCGGCTGGGTCAAGACCGAGTTTTTCGGCCGTGCCGTTGTGGATGACAGCGTTATAACCTATTATAATCACGTCTTCACCGCACAGCAGGTGGTAACCCGAGCCCTAAAGGATATGAAAAAGGGTAAGGACGTATCTATCTGCGGCTTTGATATCAGAGCCCAGGTGCTGCTGACCAAGCTCCTGCCCCACCGCCTTGTTATGAAAATCTGGCTGATGCAGCAGAAGAAGAAATAATAAAAACGCTATACGACCGAGTCGTATAGCGTTTTTTTATATCTGCCAGTTAATGGGTGTCTGGCCCGAAGTTTTAAGTATGGTGTTGCATTTGGAAAAGTGGCGGCATCCGAAAAATCCGCCGTAGGCCGAAAGGGGACTGGGGTGTACCGTTTCCAGCTTCTTGTGGATTGGGTTGTCTATAATTCTGGCCTTATTTTTGGCATTTGCCCCCCACAGCAGGAATACGACGGGGGTCTGCTTTCGGTTAAGCTCGGCAATTACCCTGTCGGTAAAATTCTCCCACCCCTTGCCCTTGTGGGAATTGGGTGTAGCCTCTCTCACCGTCAGTACCGTGTTCAGCAGTAAAACCCCCTGGTTGGCCCAGGCCGTCAGCTCCCCGTGGTCGGGGATAGAAAAGCCCGTGTCCTCAGCCAGTTCCTTAAAGATATTTTTAAGGGAGGGGGGCGGCTCAACCCCACGCTTTACCGAAAAGCACATTCCGTGGGCCTGGCCTGCGCCGTGGTAAGGGTCCTGCCCGATGATTACCACCTTGGTATCCTTAAAGGAGGATGCCTTAAGGGCGTTAAAAATATCATTCATATCGGGGTATATTCTATGGGTGGAATATTCCTGCCTTAAAAACTGCCGAAGCTCCTTATAATAGGGCTTCTCGAATTCATCCGCCAGAATTTCATCCCAATCGTTACCGAAATGTACCATAACAACCTCCCAGCAATTTTATAAATAAATAATATCATAAAGGCAGACAAAACACAAGAGCAACGGTGTTATCCGTTGCTCTTTGAGGTTATTTTATCTCCTGTTCAAGATTACCGAAAATATCGTCGGCGAAAAATTCTTCAAGAGAAATATCAAGTCCGTCACAGAATTTCTTTATGGTGGTTATAGAAACATCACGTCTGTTTTTGTCCAGCATACTGTAGGCGGTGGATGGGGTAACCCCTGATATATTGGCTAACTCATTTATTTTTATATTGCGTTCTTTGCAAAGACATACAAATCTTTCGGCAACAGCATCTTTAACGCTCATATTATCACCTCAAGATTAGTGTATGATAAATTACATTTCAGCGTATACGCAATTGCGTAATTAACGCAAATATGTTATAATTTTTTTGAGGTGTTCGGAATGTATCTATCCTGAAATTGAAGAACAGGTTTTGTTGCTTTCTAAATTACGAACATTGAGTGATTTGAATAGTAAATTATAATAAAAACACAAGAGCAACGGTGTTATCCGTTGCTCTTGCGTTTTAAATATGACAGAGTCATAAAAAGGGGGGCAAATTCATTCCGACCGTGTCGCAGAAAAAAATTGGATGTAATTATTTTCTTATCATCACGGTATATTCAATATGGGTCTCATTTTCAAACCTTTTAGCCTCGGCTCTGATACCGCCCGACCGCATAGTATTTACCATTTTATTAAGGCTGTTGGCAAAAAGCCGCAGGTCGCCTACTGCGCATTTGCGAAGGGGCTCCTCCCGCTGCCTTGGGGGAGATAGCAGCTCGTCTACGTACTTTTCGGTCTGGGAGAAGGTAAGACCCTCGGCAATTATATGGTTAAGGGCGTCGCTTCGGTCCTCGGGTGGGAGAGAAAGCAGGGCCTTGGCGTGGCGCTCGCTGAGCCTGGCGGCGGTTATCCGCCGTTTAAGCTCGCAGTCCAGACTGCAAAGCCGCAGCTTGTCCGCCAGCAGACTTGGGGCCATTCCCAGCTTGGCGGCTACGTCGGTATCGGTAAGACCGTAGTCCGATATAAGTCGGCTAAGGGCATCAGCCTCCTCAAAAGGGGAGAGCTGCCTGCGCTGGATGTTTTCAATCACCGTGAAGCATTCGGCGGTTATATCGTCGGTACGCTTTACTATGCAGGGTAATCTCTTAAGCCCTGCAAGTATGCCTGCCTGTAGTCTGCGCCTGCCCGAAATCAGCAGATATTTACCGCCCTTTTCGGGTCGCACCAGCAGGGGGACGATGATTCCGTTCTCCCTTATACTTTCGGCCAAAGCCATCAGCTCATATTCATCAAGCTTTTGGGAGTTGCCCGACAGGATATCTTGGCATTTGATACTCACCAGTTTTCCGTCAAACAAATCATCACCGCCTTTGCTGGAATAATCATACACCAAAAAGGTCCTCCTGCCAAGAAAAACAGGTCGGGCAGATTCGACCTTATAATATAAAAAACAGCCCCGTTACAGAGGCTGTTTTGATATTTTTGCTGATATGCGGGGATATTTTGGCGGAGTTTGCGATATCTTTTTTGTAATAACAAAGGTCCGCACCTCTTCTCCCGTCAGGGTTTCGGTGGTAATCTCGGCCTTGCCGCCTCCAAGAAGACTCTTTGCCTTGACGGCGTTTTTCAGCTCCTCCTCGGCTGAGGGGCCCTTCATGGAGCAGAAGGTGCCGCCTACCCTACATAGGGGCAGACAGTATTCGTAAAGCACCCGAAGCTCTGCCACCGCACGGGCGGTAACAAGGTCGAATTTTTCACGGTAAAGGGGATTTTTACCTGCTTCCTCCGCCCTTATGTGGGTGGTTGTAACCTCCAGACCCAGGCTTTTGGCCACCTCGTTTAAAAAGGTAAGCCTTTTGTTAAGGCCGTCCAGCAGGGTAAGCTTTATGTCGGGGCGTAAAATTTTAAGCACCATACCCGGGAAGCCCGCCCCTGTGCCCACGTCTATGACCGAGGCGCCTTCAGGTATATTTACCTGCTTGAGCAGCAGGGCGCAATCAAGAAAATGCTTTATCACTATACCCTCGGGGTCGGTAATGGCGGTAAGATTCATCTTCTCGTTCCATTCCACCAGCAAAGCGGCATACCGGTCCAGCCTTGATATAGCCTCATCGTTATATGCTATGCCGCATTCATCCAGGCGGCGGGTTAACAGCTCTAAGGGAAAAGTCACTGCTTTTCCTCCCTTCGTTTTTTCTCAAGCCAGATATTCAGCACCGAAACGTCCGAGGGGCTGACCCCCGAAATTCGTGAGGCCTGGCCAATGCTTTCGGGACGCACACGGTCCAGCTTTTCTCTGGCCTCCAGTCGCAGGCCCTCTATAAGGCTGTAGTCGGTATCACGGGGGAGCTTGCGCTTTTCCAGCTTCAGCATATCCTCCACTTGGGCCTGCTGGCGGGCAATATAGCCTTCGTATTTTATTTCGGTTTCCACCTTGCAGCAGACCTCATAGGGCAGGTCGGGGCGGCAGGGGTCAAACTCGGCCAGGTCAAAATATGAAACCTCGGGCCGCTTTATCAGCTCGGAAAGCTTTATACCCGTTGAAAGGGGAGTGGTGCCCAAAGCCTCCAGCCTTGCGTTTATTTTCTCCGACGGAGCTACGGTAGAGTGGCGCAGACGGTATATCTCTCGCTCCTTGGTTTCCTTTCGGTCAAGAAAAGCCATATAGGTCTTTTCATCTATAAGACCTATTTCGTAGCCTATGGGCATCATACGCTCGTCGGCATTATCCTGGCGGAGCAACAGACGGTATTCACTGCGGCTGGTCATCATACGGTAGGGGTCAGAGCAGCCCTTGGTCACAAGGTCGTCTATCAGGGTGCCTATGTAGGAGGATGCGCGGGAAAGCACCAAAGGCTCCAACCCCATATTGCTTCTGGCAGCGTTAATGCCGGCAACAAGGCCCTGGGCAGCCGCCTCCTCATAGCCCGAGGAGCCGTTAAACTGGCCCGCGCCGTAAAGTCCCTTGTGGTCCTTAAACTCAAGGCTGTGATTTAGCATAATGGGGTCAACGCAGTCGTATTCGATAGCGTAGGCGTTTCGCATAATCTGGGCATTTTCCAGGCCGGGTATGGCGTGGTAAATGGCTATTTGCACCTCTTCAGGCAGGGATGAGGACATACCCTGCAGGTACATTTCCTCGGTGTCGGCGCCGCAGGGCTCGATAAAGAGCTGGTGGCGCTTTTTGTCTGCAAACCGCATAATTTTGTCCTCGATAGAAGGACAATATCTGGGGCCAACCCCTTCAATAACTCCCGAATAGAGGGGGGAACGATGTATATTTTTGAGAATTACTTCTTTAACCTCGTCACCGGTGTAGCTGATATGGCAAACCACCGAATTTTCGGGGGCTTTTTCACTTCTGTAGGAGAAGGGAATTATCTGTTTGTCACCCTCCTGTACCTCTAATTTGCTGAAGTCAATAGAGGAGCGAAGTACCCTGGCGGGGGTGCCCGTTTTGAAGCGGCGCAGGGGGATGTTAAGCCTCTCCAGGGCGGCAGATAAGCCCTGGGCGGCAAAAAGACCGTCGGGACCGCCCGAATAATTTACCTCACCTACGAAAATTTTACCTGCTAAAAAAGTGCCCGTGGCAAGAATAACGGTTTTGCAGGTATAGTCAGCGCCCAGGCGGGTTATACAATGCCAACCATCTTTATTTTTGGTAAGGTCTACCACCTCGGCCTGCTTTAAAATAAGGTTTTCCTGCAGCTCCACCGTGTGTTTCATAAGGGCGGTGTAGGCCTTACGGTCTATCTGCGCCCTGAGGGAGTGAACGGCAGGTCCCTTGCCCAGGTTGAGCATACGGCTTTGCAGGGTGGTCTTGTCGGCGGCCACACCCATCTCTCCGCCCAAGGCATCCAGCTCACGCACAAGATGGCCCTTGGCGGTGCCTCCGATGGAGGGATTGCAGGGCATATTGCCCACCGAATCTAAATTAATGCAAAACATTACCGTCCTCTGGCCAAGGCGTGCGGCGGCCAGGGCGGCCTCAATTCCGGCATGGCCGGCCCCTATAACGGCAACGTCAAATTTTCCTGCATCATAGTTCATAAATTTCCTACTTTCCTACGCAAAAACGGCGGAAGACCTCATCGGCCACCTCATTGGTGACCCGTTTTCCGTCGAGGGTGTAAAGGTGGGTAAGGGCCTCGTCTACGCAAACCCCAACCGCATCGAGGGTATATCCCGCATTTAAAAGATTTTCCGCTTCAACAGCGGCAGAAAGAGCCTGTGTTGCCAGGTCGCGCTGGCGCTCGCTGAGCAGAACTGCGGCGGCAGGGTCCAGGCGGCTGATGCCCGAAATGTTGGCTATGGCCTTTTCCAGCTCATCGGCGCCGCTGCCCTGCTTGGCAGATATTAAAACGGTGGTGAAATCGGTAAAATCGGCCTCGCTGACCATCTGCCCCTTGTCGGATTTGTTCAGCACAACAAGGGTAGTGGCAGGGTCAAGAAGGGTTAAAATGTCCCTGTCATCGGCATCTAAAGGGGAGGAACAGTCAAATACTGCCAGGGTCAGCTGGGAGGAGCCTATACGGTCCTTTGCCAGCCGCACACCTACCTCCTCAACCAGGTCCTCGGTGGCTCTGATACCCGCCGTGTCGGCAAGGATTAAGGTGATGCTTCCGATATTCACGGTGTTTTCTATAACGTCACGGGTGGTGCCCGCAACGTCGGTTACAATAGAGCGCTCCTCTTTTGAGAGAAGGTTCATAAGGGTGGATTTTCCCACGTTGGGCTTGCCTACAATGGCGGTTTTAATTCCCTCACGCAGCACCCTGCCCGAATCGTAGGTTGATATAAGGCCCTCCAGCCCCTGTCTTGCCTTTTTCAGCAGACGGCTGAAGTTTTCGGGGGATAGCTCCTCCAGGTCCTCGTCGGGGAAATCACTGTAGGCCGCAAAATCTGCCGATAATTCCAGCAGAGTAGACTCAATATCGGCAATTTCCTTTGAGGTGCGGCCCATTTTTGCCGCCAGCTGCAGACGCAGCTCCTCACGGCTCTTGGCGGCGATGAGTCCCATTACGCTTTCGGCCTCGGTAAGGTCAAGCTTTCCGTTTAAGAAGGCCCGCTTGGTAAACTCACCCGGCTGGGCCAGGGTAGCGCCTGCCGACAGCACCGCACGAAGCACCGCCTTTGTAACGTAGCCTCCGCCGTGACAGGAAAGCTCGCAAACGTCCTCGCCGGTATAGCTTTTCGGGGCAAGAAAAACGGTGGCAACCGCTTCATCTACGATTTCATCGTTATGAATAACGTGACCGAACAGGGCAGAATAACCCGAAAGCGCAGTAAGCTCCTTGCCAGACGCGCTTTTAAAAACACGGTCGGCAATCCTGATAGCCTCAGACCCCGATATTCGGATAACCCCAATGCCGCCCTCGCCCGAAGGGGTAGAGATAGCCGCAATAGTCCTTTCTGCCATATTCCTCACCTCGCAAGATTTTCTAACTAAATATTTTACCACATCCCTCTTTTATAATCAACAACTTATTGCAAAAGAAATGCTGTTTTATAGCGTGGGAAATATATTATTATATTTATATATAAATAATATATAATTCAGTTGACACCCACCCCCCACAGATGTATAATGTAAAAGAATAATTATGCACTAAAATACCCCTACTATGAGGTGTGAATACGGATTAGAGGTTGCTGTATGTATAAACTGTTTTTTAAGCGGGCACTAGATGTAATTTTATCCTTATGCGGTATTATTGTTCTCGCCGTTCCAATGCTGATAATTGTGCTGGCAATAAGGATAGATTCCAGAGGTCCCGCAATTTTTGCGCAAACCCGATTAGGCAAGGGTGGCAAGGAATTCAAAATTTTCAAATTCAGAACTATGGTGGTAGATGCAGAAAAGAGCGGCGTTTATTCGGATAATAAGGACCCTCGCCTTACAAGGATGGGAAAAATTCTCAGAAAAACTTCTCTTGATGAACTTCCACAGTTTTTTAATATTTTGGTCGGAGAAATGAGTTTTATAGGTCCCAGACCACCACTTACATATCATCCCTGGCCTATAGAAGAGTACACTGATGAACAAAAGAGAATGTTTGACGTACGCCCGGGTATTACGGGATGGGCACAGGTTAACGGCAGAAAGGGCGTAGAGTGGAATCATAGAATTGAGCTTAACGTGTGGTATGTAGATAACGTAAGTTTTTTTCTGGATTTGAAAATACTGTTTGTTACTGTATGGAAGGTGCTTAAGAACAGCGATAATGAAAATAAAGGTGCTACGGTAGTGGCAAGCGAAAAAACGGCTGAAGCAGAGGCTTCTGTTGTTCAATAAAAAAGGATGGTTATATGTTAAAACTAATGTATATTACAAATGACCCCGAGGTCGCCGTAATTGCAGAGGAATCAGGCGTTGACAGAATATTTGTCGATTTAGAATACATAGGAAAACAGCAACGACAGGGCGGTATGGATACCGTGCAAAATCATCACACCGCGGCAGACGTGAAAAACATTCGAAATGCGGTAAAGAAAGCAGAAGTTTTGGTGCGTGTAAATCCTATTCACAGTAAAACGGATAAGTTTATGGGTAGCGAAACCGAGATAAATCGTGTAATAGATGCGGGCGCAGATGTGATAATGTTGCCTTATTTCAAGACCAAGGAAGAGGTTGACCGCTTTTTAGAGATTGTCGACGAACGAGCACGTACAATACTTTTGTTCGAAACGGCTGAAGCTATAGACAATATTGATGAAATATTGAAAAATGATAAGATAGACGAGGTTTTTATTGGACTTAACGATTTGAGCCTGAGTTACGGTCAAAAATTTATGTTTGAGCCCCTGGCTGACGGTAAGGTGGATGCAATTATAGATTCTTTTAAAGGCAAGAGTCTGCCTTATGGCTTCGGCGGAATAGCATCTCTGGGTAGAGGAATGCTGCCAAGTGAAAAAATTATTGCAGAGCATTATAGATTAGGCTCTACCTGTGTTATTTTGTCAAGGAGCTTTTGCAATACCAACAATATAGACGACTATGCGGTTATTAAGACTGTCTTTAACGACGGTGTAAAGCAGATAAGGGAATATGAAAAGCGATGTCAAGAGCAAAACGGTGAATTTTTTGACAAAAATCGAAGGGTTGTTAGGTCTATAGTCAACGATATCCGCGGATAAATTTTATGGAGAGATAGTGTGAATTTATTGATAACAGGTGCATTCAGAGCATCAGAGGAACAATTGAAATTTTTAAAAGACCTCGGCTTTGAGGTCTGTTTTATGCAGGACGAAGCGGGTGAAATGCCAATTTCTTGCGGTAACGTTGATGCGGTAATATGCAACGGTTTATTTTTGCACCATAGTATTGATGATTTTACTTCACTTAAATTTATTCAGCTTACCGGCGCAGGATATGACCGTGTGCCGATAGATAAGATTAATGCTCGTAATATCAAGCTTTTTAACGCCCGTGGCGTTTATAGTGTACCTATGGCAGAATTTGCCCTTTGTGGTGTGCTATCGTTATATAAGAAAATGACGAATTTTTCCGAAAATAAAAAAAATCATATTTGGCAAAAACAACGTGACTTGTTAGAGCTTTATGGCAGACGGGTGTGCATAGTGGGTTGCGGAAGCGTGGGTACAGAATGTGCCAAACGCTTTTCTGCTATGGGCTGCAGGGTCGTTGGCATAGATGCAGCTCCGTATCCAAATGATAATTTTGATGATATGTTTAACCTTTCGGAACTTGGAAAAACGCTTTCCGTTAGCGACATTTGTATACTAACTTTGCCGCTGTCTGATGAAACCTATCATCTGTTCGATGAAAAATGTTTTGGAGCTATGAAGAAACAGGCCATATTGGTAAATATATCCCGAGGAGCTGTAGTTAAAACCGATGTCCTCGTAGAAGCACTCAAAACAAAGCTTTACGGTGCGGTATTAGATGTATTTGAAGAAGAACCGCTACCCGCCAGCTCGCCCCTGTGGGATATGGAAAACGTAATTCTCACCCCCCACAACAGCTTTGTCGGAGAGGGGAATAGTGAGCGGCTTTTTAATGTCATCATCAACAATTTCAAGGAGATCACTGGTAAATGCTGAAAAAATTGCTGGACGCAAAACCAGAATTACAAAAACGCCTTTACGAAAAAGGTTTTTTAATAACGAATGCAGAAATTGATTGTCATAATGGGTATCCTTTTTACGGTAATTGGAGCAAAACTGTTTTAGGAAGATTTAATTTTTGGATCAATACCTCTGCGAAGCTGCATACTTTTATTTCCGATGAAAAAACTGTATTTCTGATCGGTCATGCTTATAATCCGTACTCTATGGAGCACAATGAAGAACGTATTCTGGCAAGAGTAGCAGAGAAGTACGGCCACAGCGATTATTTCGATACAATAGATGAATTGACGGGAATTTTTTTGCTCGGAATAGTTACTGAAGAAAAGATCGAATTTCTTCTTGATGCGTCAGGACAACAATATGGCTGCTACGGAACAGTCAACGGCAAGCAGTATATTACCTCGCATATGCGATTGATCGGTGATCTTTGTGACATAAATACTGACGATTTTGTCGAAAGGCTTGTGAATTATCGTTGGTACAAATTAATGATGGGAAATTATCTTCCCGGAAACATCACTTGTTATGAACCTATTAAAAGAATCATCCCCAACACCTATGTAACCTTTGATGATGCAGGTTATAACATCCATAGGTTTTATCCCAACAAGCCAATTCAAATGTGCAAAACCCAGGATGAGTATAATCAAGTAATAAAAGAAGCGGCAGAAATCTTGAAAAATACAATGGCTTTGATTCCCAAAAAGTGGGCGAGACCGTCAATTTCTCTTACGGGCGGTATTGACAGCAATACCACCTTTGCTGCGGCAAACGGCAATTACGATAAGTATACAACGTTCAGTTATGTGGCTATGCACAGAGAATCGGTTGACTCGGAGATGGCAAAAAAAATCAGCAAGCGGTTTTCTGTCGAACATCAGGAATACATCATTCCAAGTGGCAATGAAGAAATCATAGATTTTGACATCTATAAAACCATTCTGAAACGCAACGGCGGAGATATCGGTTCCATAAAAGACAACGACACCAGAAAAAAGATAGTTTTGATGAATTCTGATGTTTGTGATGTGGAAGTTAAATCTTGGATTTCCGAAACAATCAGAGCCTATGCATACAAATACTTTGGCAGAAAAAAATTTCCTAAAAATCTCTCCGCCCGAAATTACACATCCCTTTACAAAATCTTTATTTTAAATCGTAAACTTGTTTGGGAAACCGATCGTCATTTTAAAGAATATTTCGAGCAGACCGATCTGAAAAATCACCTGTACAATTACGATGAAAGCGATTTTTTTGTCTGGGAAATGATGCACGGTGGTAAATGCGGCTTAGATATTGGCGTTATGCGTTCATGTTTTGATATTGACATCCCATACAACAACCGCAAACTGTTGGATTTGCTTTTGAGAATACCATTGGAATATCGCATATCCGATAAACATCATTTGGATATAAAAAAAAGTTTAAACAAAGAACTTTACGGGATGAATATTCGTGTTGTTAATCTTAATGAAACCAAGGAAAGAAAAATAATTGCTAACCTTTATTTTACCATAAATTCAATTCTACCGTTTTAGTGAGGGATTCAATGAAAAAAGTACTGTTAGTAGCAACTGTTCAAAGCCATATTGCCCAGTTTCATAAACCAACAATAAATATGTTAAAAGAGCATGGCTACACTGTTGAGGTTGCGGCACATGATAATCTCTATCTTAAGGAAGCTCTCACACTTACTGAGCCTGACCATGTATTTGAAGTTCCTTTTCAGCGTAGTCCATTCAGCCTTAAAAATTTTAAGGCGTATAAAGTGCTTAAGAATATAATTAACGACGGGAGTTATGATATTGTTCATTGCAACACACCTGTTGGTGGAATTTTAACAAGATGGGCTTGCCGTAAGCTTAGAAAGCAAGGACTTAAAGTTATTTATGAAGCACACGGTTTTCACTTTTTTAAGGGCGGTTCTAAATTAAACTGGGTTCTTTGGTATCCTCTTGAAAAGTTTTTTTCAAGATATACCGATGCGCTTGTACTAATTAATAAAATGGATTATGAACTTGCAAAGAAGGATTTTAGAGCAAAATCAACTTATAGAATTCCCGGAGTAGGAGTTAACCTAACACAATTTAACGAAAAAGGAAGATGCAATTTAAAAGAAGAACTAGGAATTCCAAATGATGCTTCAATTGTTCTTTCGGTTGGAGAGCTTAATAAGAATAAAAATCATAAAGCCGGAATTAAAGCATTGTCTTTAATGCGAGATCAAACTGTTCACTACTGTATTGCTGGCAATGGTCCGCTTTTAGATGAACTAAAAGCATTTGCTTTGGAATGTGGGGTCGAGCATCGTGTTCACTTTCTTGGGTATCGTAGAGATTTACCGTCGATATTTAAAGAGACCAATGTGTTTTTGTTGCCATCTTACAGAGAAGGTTTGGGTATGGCTGCAATTGAAGCCATGGCATGTGGTTTACCATTAGTGTCTTCCAATCGCCACGGCATTAATGATTATTCAATTGAAGGCGTAACTGGGTTCAAGTGTCATCCCGATAATTATACTTTTTTTGCAAAAAGCATCGATACTATTATTGAGAATAAAAAGTTGTCAAAGAAGTTTTCTGAAAATTGTAAAGAAATTGCAAAGCAATTTTCACTGCAAGAGTCATTAAATCAAATTTTACAAATTTATAAAGAAATTTTGGGTGATAGTGAATGCTAGTAAGCATAATAGTGCCGGTTTATAACGCGCAGGATTATTTAGAAGGGTGCATTGCGTCGTTGATTGGACAAACGTATCAAAACATTGAAATACTGCTTATAAATGATGGCTCAACTGATAACTCTCCGCTTCTTTGTGATAGATTTGCCGATGAAGACAATAGAATAAGGGTTTTTCACAAAGAAAACGGCGGAACGCATACCGCAAGAAACCTTGGAATACAGCAAGCAAAAGGCGATTATGTAATGTTTATCGACCCTGACGATTGGGTTGATACCAATACAGTAGAAAAACTTGTTAGTGAAATTGAGAAGCACAATCTTGATGTGGTTAGATTTAATTATGTTAAAGAGTTTGGCGAGCATTCAGTGGCTAAATCTAATACATTTGTATCGGAAGAAGTTTGTTGGGGCGAAAATTGCAGAAATGTATGCCGTCAAACAATTGGACTTATTAAAGATGAGTTAAAGCATCCCGAAAATCTTAATTTTTTGGCATCTGTTTGTTTTGCAACATACAAAAAAAGTATAATCATTGAAAGCGATATTAAATTTGTAAATATTCGCGAAATTGCAACATTCTCCGACGGCCTTTTTAACATTGCTTTTTTAATGAGAGCAAACAGTTTTAAATTTATAGATAAATGCTTTTATCATTATAGAAAGTGTAATGCCGCATCGGCAACCTCAAATTATAGACCCGATTTTTTAAAGCGTCAGATGATAATGTTTGGTTATATGGAGCAAATGGTTAAGGAAATTGATCGCAAAGAGTGTTATGAAGCATTCAATAATCGCATTGCGTTAAGCACAATGGAAATGTGTATTAATGCTTTATTAAGTGATAAAGGGTTCGTAAACAAATATAAAGAAATCAAATTTATTCTTAATAACTCCGCACATAAAAACGCATATAAACAGTTTGCATTAAAGCACTTTTCACTTAAATGGAGAATATATTATTTCTTTGTTAAATACAGAATGACAATTTTTGTTTATGCTATGTCTTATGCAATAAGAAAGATTCAAAAGAGGGGATAATGGTATGTCGTTCAAACCACTTGTTTCCATAATAATTCCTTTATACAACGGTTCCAATTATATTGAAGAAGCAATATGTTCGGCCCTTGCTCAAGACTATGAGAAAAAAGAAATCATTGTTGTAAACGATGGTTCGACCGATGATGGAGCAGGAAGAGATATATGTACTAAATATGCTGATAAGATAATGTATCTCGAAAAAGATAATGGCGGCTGCGCTTCTGCCCTGAATTATGGCATTAAAGCGGCTAAGGGCGAATATATAGCGTGGCTCTCTCACGATGATCTTTATCTGCCAAGCAAGCTTTCTTATCAGGTAGAGTGTTATGAAAAGCACAGTCTTGACAAAAGTAACATGGTTATTTGTAATTACGGTGGTTTGATTGATAAAGACGGAACGCCTTTATTTCATCCCCATGTTAAAGAATGCTTGAATTTATCGGCGCAAAAGTTTTTTTCTTACTTACTGTTCAATCAATGCACAAATGGATGTGGAATGTTAATTCCTAAAACTATTTTTGAAAAAGGACTTTACTTTAACGAAAATATGAGATTTGTGCTGGACTGGAATCTTTGGCTTAAGTTTGCCGCAAATGGAGTAGGCGCATATATTGATAGCACCGAACTGGTTAAAAACCGTGTCCACGGCGGTCAGGTAACTGTTAAGCAAAAAGAACTTCATAAAAAAGAGGCTGAAGAAACCGTTGCGGAACTGTTTGAAATGCTAAAATCTTTCGAACCTTTTTATCTAAAAGAACTTTATGTTTTTGCATTTGCAACAAATAAGCCTATTGTTAAGGAAATTAAATTATATGCAAAAGAATGCAATATTAAACTAAATTGTTACACAGCAAGTATTATGTATTTAAAAATTCACATTAGGAATGTTTTGAAAAAGATTTATCATAAATTCAGATGAATCATAGCTTTGGAGGATATATGATACTTTTTTTATTTCTTTTACTTTTGGTTACTTCTTTTAAGTGTAAGATTTCCAGAACTTCTTTTTATAAAGACTATTTATCTCGTGAGCAAACATTATGTGTAAACGGCATTTTTATGGCATACATATTACTGAGCCATACGTTTAACGTTTATTCTTCGTCAAATATTTTAAATGATAGTTTCAACGCAATACAAATTTATTTAGGTCAGTTTCCTGTTGTTCCAATCTTGTTCTTTTCAGGATATGGCATTATGGAGTCAATAAAGCATAAAGAAAACTATATTAAAAACTTCCCTAAACAAAGATTATTAAAATTTTATTATAAATTTTTCCTTATCACTCTGATTTATGTTGTGTTAAATATTTTATTACGTGAATACGACCTTACCACAGTTTTGCTTTCATTCACAGGCTTTGAAAGCATCGGTAACGGCGGTTGGTACATTGGCGTTACGCTTGCGGTTTATATCTTTGTTATTGTTTGCTTCAACATCTTCAAAAACAAACCTGCATTGGCAGCAACAATGGTAACGGTACTTACTGCCATAATGATGTTTATTGAAATGAAGCTCGACTTTCCCACATACTATTACAGCACTATGATTTTCATGCCGTTAGGTCTTTGTTTCTCATTGGTAAAACATAGATTTGATGCAATTGTGATGAAGAATAACTTTGCGTGGGCCGTTAGTTTAGTTCTATGCTTAGGTCTTTCTGTATTTTTCAATATTTTAACTGATAAGAGTTTTATTTTCTATCCAGTTTGGTGTTTCTTCGGACTTGTTGCATTGATGATATTATGCATGAAGGTTAGAATTAACAACGCAATTTTGCTATGGATTGGTCAAACATCTTTATATAACTTTATTTTACAAAGAATCCCCCACAAATTGTTGCTATTACTTAACCTGAATGATATGACTTTTTATGTGTTTACCTTCGTTGCAACATTTATACTTATTCTTATTGCTGATAAGTTATTTAAACCCATCGACAAGCTTTTTGAAAATAAAGGATAGCGCAGACTTAAGGAGTGTAAAACTTGACAATATATCTTATAAACATTGTATCAATATTGTTATTTGGTTATTTGTTTTTATACCATTGGTCAGGTAAGGATAATAAAAAAATTTATTGTGGACTTGTGGCTTTTCAGTGGATATTGATTTCAGGACTTCGTAATTGGTCTGTTGGAGCAGACACATACGCATATTATTTACAGTTTGAAGATGTCAAAAGAATGTCCTGGTCAAAAATTTTTGCTAATATAGTTGACTATCTATTCAATGGATTGGATGTAAAAGACCCCGGTTATACTTTGGTTGAAAAATTTTTTCAGATATTTTCCGGTGATTATCAGGTTTATTTGGTTTTCATAGCGTTACTTTTTACGAGCTTTATGGCGGTTTGGATTTATCGCAATTCTTCTATGCCCGAAATAAGCTTTTTAATTTTTTCAGTTCTTTTCTATGCTTTCTATGCTGTTACGGGCCACCGGCAGACCATAGCTACAGCTCTTGTAGTATTTCTTGGATATAAGTACATTAAAGAACGAAAACTGATAAAATTTGCGCTCCTATCGTTTGGGGCATTTTTGATACACAAATCTTCTCTGGTTTTTGCGCCGTTTTATTTTATTGCTAATATTCCTATCACTCCTCTTTATGTTGTTGTTGCTGCCATAGTTATAATAATTGTAACGATGCTGGGTAAACAGCTTTATGGCGCAGTTGCCGAGTGGATGGGATTTGGTGAAGGTGCGATTGATTATGATGTAGGTGGTGCGGAAACCTATGCGACGGTCTTAACTCTAATATGTCTAATCGTTTTATTTTTCTATATATACTACAAGGACCGAGTACCGTATCCCAGGCATATTTTTAATATAACCCTTCTAACTCTGATGTCGTCATTACTTGTATTCCAGAATCAGTCATTTATGCGTGTTCAGCAGAATTATTCACTATTTTTGATGATATCATTGCCTGAAGTTGTATTATCCTTTGATAAAAAATTCAGATTGTTGGTTTATGCATGCGCTGTAGTTGTTCTGGTGCTATATCTTGTTAGAAACAATCCGACATATTTATTTTTCTGGCAATAGGAGGTAAAATGAAAGTTTTACAGATAAACGCTGTGAATGCCGTTGGCTCTACAGGGCAGAACGTAAAAGACCTTAACGATTATCTAATAAGTAATGGACATAGCAGTGTAGTAGCTTACTCGAAGGGACCTTCAGTTAATCCTGAAAATGAGTTTAGAATCGGCAATAATGCAGATACAAAGCTTCACGGGCTATTTTCAAGGCTTTTTGGGTTGCAGGGATATTTTTCTCGAGGAGCAACGAAAAAATTGCTCCGCTTTATGGATGATTTCAAACCCGATGTGGTTGTACTCAACAATCTTCACGGCAATTTTATAAATCTTCCGTTTCTGCTTAAATATTTGGCTGATAAGGATATTGCAACGGTTGCCGTACTTCACGATTGCTGGTTTTATACGGGAAAATGTTGCCACTATACTGTTGAGGGTTGCTATAAGTGGCAAGACGGATGCGGCAACTGTCCATCACTTAAAAAACATAATGTAAGCTGGTTTTTTGACAAGACTGCAAAAATGCTTAACGACAAAATAGCATCATTTAATTCAATTCCCAGGCTTGCGGTTGTGGGAGTATCAAATTGGATAACAAATGAAGCTAAGAAAGCTCCTGTTTTTAAGAACGCGAAGAATTTTACAAGCATTTATAACTGGATTGATACAGATACTTTTTCCACTGGTTCAGCGGAAGATTTGAAGGTTAGGCTTGGCCTTAAAGGTAAAAAGGTAATTTTATCTGTTGCATACGGTTGGTCGGCAGATAAAGGATTGAATACATTGCTTGATATTTCAAACAAGCTAAAGGCAGATGAGATGCTTTTACTTGTAGGCGATATTAATAAGGACGTTTTGCTAAACAATAATATTATTCATATCCCAACAACAAATTCTCCAAAAGAGTTAGCCGAGTATTATTCGTTGGCAAACGTATTTATTCAGCCTTCATTAGAGGAAACCTTTGGCAAGGTTACTGCTGAAGCGCTTGCCTGCGGAATACCTGTTGTCTGCTTTAATTCGACCACAACGCCCGAGCTTGTTAATGAAGATTGTGGTATAGTGCTTAATGAATTTGATTCTTGTAGTATGCTGACCGCGGCAAGAGAAATTATTGCCAATGGTAAGGACAAGTATTCATCAGCATGCAGAAACCGCGCAACTGCGCTTTTTTCTAAAGATAAGAATGTAGCTGAATATATTGAAACATTTGAAGAGTTATTAAAGGAGATATAAGCCGTGAAAGTTTTATGGATTGTTAATATGGTCCTACCTGAGCTTGCCGAGCATCTTGGCGTACAGACAAGTCCAAGCGGTACATGGATGATAGACCTTTCTAATAAGATTGCTGCTGATGATAATATTGAACTTGCAGTTGCTTGTGTTTTCGGTAACGAGTTCAAGCGTATAGAACATAATCAAAAGATTTATTATCTTCTTCCCGGTGGTGGAAAGCAGTTGCTTTTCTATAATAAAAACTTTTCAACTTATTGGGAACAAATTGAAAAGGATTTCTGTCCGGATTTAGTACATATTCACGGTACCGAATACAGCCATTCTATCTCTTATATGAGAAGATTTCCGGAAAAGAAGTATCTGCTTACTATCCAGGGAATTATAAGCAAAATTGCCGAGAAAAACGACGGCGAACTTACTTTCTGGCAGAAACTTCGTTACAGAACACTTTTCGATAATCTTCATTTTAAAGGAATGTTTGAAAGCAAACTCTTAATGAAGAAAAATAGCAAATATGAAAAAGAAATTATTTCACGTTGCAGTTATGCTACAGGCAGAACCGATTGGGATAAGTTCTTTATGCAGTCTGTAAATAAAGAACTTAAATATTTCCGTGTGAACTACAATCTTCGTGATGAGTTTTATAAAAGCGATAAATGGTCCATGGAGAATATCGACAGACATACTATTTATGCTTCCAATTCTCCGCAAACTCCGTTTAAGGGAGGACACATTGCCCTTAAAGCGCTTGCTATTGTTAAAGAAAAATATCCTGATGTTAAAATGAGAATTTTATCAGCAAAAGATGCTGATGGCAATATTAAGGTAAGAGTCGGATATTCAAAATACTGCCATAAGCTTATTGGTAAATTCGCACTTAAAGATAATCTTGAGTTTTTACCAAGACAGAATGCTGAGGGTGTAATAAATGTAATGAAAACTTCTCATTTGTGCGTTATACCTTCTTCAATGGAAAATGCTTCTGCCACACTACGAGAAGCAATGCATATCGGAACACCTTGTCTTGCATCATACCGTGGCGGAATGACACATCTATTAAAAGATGGAATTAGTGGTTTTTTCTTTGATTTTAATGAACATGAATATCTTGCGGGAAGAATTATAGAGCTTTTTGAAAATGATGATTTAGCAGTTAAATTCTCGAAAAATGCAATTAAAGATGCTGAAACAATGCACGACAGAGTTAAAAACATCAAGGATATGATAGATGTTTACAACAAGATTGTTTTAGAATAATTGTTTCAAGGAGAATTCTTAAATGAAACTCACTTTTTTTAGTAGCGTTCTTGGATATCATCAAGAAGGTCTTTGTAATGCTTTTTATGAACTTCTGGGTGATGATTTCCGTTTTGTTGCTTATGGCGATTTGCCTGATTTTAGAAAACAAGCCGGTTTTCAAAATCTTGCTGATGTGTATCCTTATGTCGTTAAAGCATATACTAAAGAGGGTAAAATGGTTGCAGAAAATCTGATTATAACTAGTGATGTTGCAATAATAGGCGCCGCAGACAATAATGTGATTAAAGCCTGCGTAGATAACGGAGTTCAAACATACTTGTTTTCTGAACGGTTCTTAAAAAAAGGATCCTGGCGTGCATTTATCCCTACTACAAGAAACAAATTAAAGGCTAGAGCGGCAGGTTATAAACAGGATAATTTTAAAGTGCTTTGCGCAAGTGCGTATTTGCCTTATGACTTAGCTCTTTGCGGCTGGCGTGGCAAGGCTTATAAGTGGGGATATTTTCCTGACGTTACACGATATGATGTTTCGGAACTTATGTGTAAAAAAGCTTCCAAAAATCAAACGGTAAACATATTATGGGCAGCTAGACTTATCGATTGGAAGCATCCGGAAAAAGCATTATTATTAGCAAAACATTTAAGAGACAATAATTATGATTTTCATTTAAACATTATTGGTTACGGGGAGCTTGAGGATTATTTAATAAAAGAAATTTCTAATCTTGGTTTGCAAGAACAAGTTTCTTTTTTAGGTAAAAAAACAGCTCCTGAAGTGCGTATTGCAATGGAAAATTCTGATATATTTTTAATGACCAGCGATTATAATGAGGGATGGGGAGTGGTGGTTAATGAAGCACTTAATAGTGGGTGCATAGTCATCGCAGATGATAGAGCAGGTTCAGTTTGTTATTTATTAGAAAATGGATTTAACGGTTTTACATATAGAAATGATATAAGCACACTTTTTCCTGTAATTGAAAAACTGATTACAGATGAAGAGTTTAGAAAACCAATTCAAAATAATGCTTATGAATATATGATAAATAATGCTTCGCCACAGGTTGCTGCGAAACGGTTTATAGAACTTTGTTGCGATGGCAAAACATTCGAAAATGGAGTTTGCAGTGAAGCACCTATTATTAAATCCAGATGGTTCTAGAGGTGTATTTTGAATAGTTCAAAACAAATTAAATATGGTGCGATAATGTCCTATTTTACCATAGTGTTCAATATGGTTGCAGGACTCATCTATACACCATGGATGATCGAACAAATAGGTCAAAGTAATTATGGGCTGTATACGCTTGCAACATCGCTGATAACCCTTTTTGTAGTTGATTTCGGCATGGGTGCTGCTGTTGCTCGATTTGTTTCGAAATATAACGCAGAGGGAAAGCAAGACAAGATAAATAATTTTTTAGGCGTTGTATATAAACTCTATATGGCGATAGATGCCGTTATATTAGTTGTTCTTCTTGTGATTGGTCTGTTTATTTCTGGAATTTACAGTAATCTCACACCAGCTGAGCTTGAAACTTTTAAAGTGCTATATGTTATAGTAGGTTTGTTCAGCATTATATCGTTTCCATTTACAAACCTAAATGGTGTACTTACGGCTTACGAACTGTTTGTAGGACTTAAAGTTGCAGATTTGTTCCATAAACTGTTTATAATATTTATTATGGTAATAGCACTCCTTTTAGGTTATGGTGTATATGCGCTTGTAATTGTAAATGCAATTGCTGGACTTCTTACGATTGCGATTAAATTGATTATCATAAAGAAAAAGACTTCTGTAAAAGTTAATTTTAAGTATCGCGATAAAGAACTTTTAAAAGAAATTTTTGGCTTTTCCGTATGGACAACCGTTAGTAGCTTGGCGCAACGATTAATTTTTAATATAACACCTTCAATTATTGCGGCAGTATCAATTACCGGTTCTATTGGTGTTTCTATTTTTGGACTAGGACAAACCATAGAAGGATATGTTTATACATTTGCATCTGCAATTAGCGGCATGTTTATGCCGATGGTTTCAAGGCTTGTCTATGAAAATAAAAGAGAAAAAGAACTAATAAACCTAATGATTAAAATTGGAAGAATTCAATGTTTAATAATTGGTTTGTTAGTAACTGGATTTATAGCGGTTGGACATTCATTTATAGTTGATATATGGAATCGCCCTGAGTTTTCGGATAGTTACCTTTGCTGCATATTTTTGATTATTCCAAGTTTCTTTCATTTGCCAATGGAAATTGCTAATACAACACTCATAGTTGAAAACAAGGTTAAACTGCAGTCTTTTGTTTATATTATTATGGGAATAATTAATGTCGTTTTATCATTAATATTATCTCATTATTTTGGGGCTCTTGGCGCAAGCATTTCAATTTTTATAGCGTATATGATAAGAACCTTATTACTGGTTGTAATTTATCAAAAGGTTTTGAAATTAGATATGCTTAAATTCTTTAAAGAAACTTTTGTGAAGTTTACGCCATCATTTTTAGTTGCAATGATAGTAGGTATTATGTTGGAAAATTACAATCCGCTTTCATATGGTTTTTTAAGATTTGCAATTAATTCACTTGTCTTTGTTACCGCATTTTTCGTGCTGATTATATTCAAGCTGAATGATTATGAAAAGAATTTATTCTTTGGAAAAATTAAAAGACTTTTAAAAAGATAATATCTTAAGGAGATAAGATTATGTTTAAAGGAAAAACTTTACTTATCACAGGTGGTACGGGGTCTTTTGGTAATGCTGTGCTGAATGGTTTTTTAGGTAGCGATATTGGGGAAATTCGTGTTTTTTCCCGAGATGAGAAGAAGCAAGACGATATGCGTCACGAGTTTCAGGCAAAAATGCCCGATGTTGCTGATAAGATCAAATTCTTTATCGGAGACGTGAGAAATATCGATTCGGTAAGAAGTGCTATGCACGGTGCTGATTACATATTCCATGCCGCCGCACTAAAGCAGGTTCCATCCTGCGAATTTTTCCCGATGGAAGCCGTCAGAACTAATGTCATCGGCACTGATAATGTGCTTACCGCAGCTATTGACGAGGGCGTAGAATGCGTTATCTGCCTCTCCACCGATAAGGCGGCCTATCCTGTAAACGCTATGGGAATCACTAAGGCTCTTGAGGAGCGGGTTGCTATCGCACGGTCGAGAAACACCGACAAAACCAAGATTTGTTGCACCCGCTATGGCAACGTCCTTTGCTCACGAGGCTCTGTGATCCCCCTTTGGATAGATCAGATAAAGGCCGGCAACCCCATAACGATAACCGACCCCTCCATGACTCGCTTTGTGATGAGCCTCGAAGAGGCAGTTGAACTTGTTGTATTTGCATTTGAGCAAGGTGAGAATGGTGATATTCTTGTTCAGAAGGCTCCCGCCTGTACGATTGAGACCCTTGCAAAAGCGGTATGTGAGCTTTTTGCACCCGAAACCGAAATTAAGGTTATTGGAATACGTCACGGTGAGAAGATGTATGAAACCCTGCTCACCAATGAGGAGTGCGCCAGTGCAATTGATATGGGTGACTTCTACCGTGTTCCTGCTGACAACCGTGGTCTTAACTACGATAAATATTTTAACGACGGCGATATTAAGCGCGCTAAGCTTAGTGAATTTGACTCTAACAATACTGAGCTTATGACGGTAGAAGATGTAAAGGCCAAACTTCTTACCATTCCCTATATTAAAGAACAGCTTGAAAACTGGGAGAAATAGTATGAAAATACTTATAACGGGGGCTAACGGCTTTGTCGGTCGCAACCTGGTAGAAAACCTCAAAAACATTAAAGACGGGAAAAACAAAACCCGCCCCGGGCTTACTGTTGACGAGATATATCTTTACGATATTGATTCGCCAAAGGAATTGCTTGATGAGGCTTGCAGGGAGGCCGATTTTGTCTTCAACCTTGCAGGGGTAAACCGTCCTCAAAATAGTGATGAGTTTATGCAAGGAAACTATGGCTTTGCATCCGAGCTGCTGGACACCTTGAAAAAATATAATAACACCTGCCCCGTAATGCTGGCTTCGTCTATTCAGGCCACCCTAATCGGTCGTTATGATTCGGACTACGGCAGAAGCAAAAGGGCAGGGGAGGAGCTGTTCTTCTCTTATAGTGAAGAAACCGGCGCCAAGGTTCTTGTTTACCGCTTCCCCAATCTTTTCGGTAAATGGTGTAGACCAAATTACAATAGTGCAGTAGCAACTTTTTGTCATAATATAGCAAATGATATGCCTATCACGGTGAACGACCCGAAGGTAGAGCTTGAATTGCTTTATATCGACGATCTTGTTGATGAGATGCTGGATGCGCTGGAGGGTAAGGAGCATCACGCCGAGTTTGAAGGGATAAATACCATCCTGTCCGAAAACGGCAGTTACTGTGCCGCTCCTATAACTTATAAGGTTACCCTGGGCGAAATTGTGGAGCTTCTGGACAGCTTTAAAAGACAAAGTGAAACCCTTATTATGCCCGAAATACCTTTTGGTTCTTTTGCTAAGAAGCTTTATTCGACCTATCTTTCCTATCTACCGAAAGAAAAAGCGAGCTTTCCGTTAAAAATGAATGTTGACGCCAGAGGCTCCTTTACCGAGCTTTTAAAGACCGAAAAATGCGGTCAATTCAGCGTTAACATTTCGAAGCCCGGAATTACCAAGGGTCAGCATTGGCACAACACAAAGTGGGAATTTTTTATTGTGGTTTCGGGACACGGACTTATTCAGCAGCGTAAGGTAGGCTCTGACGAGGTGCTGAATTTTGAGGTTTCGGGTGAAAAGATAGAGGCGGTGCATATGCTGCCGGGTTACACACATAACATAATTAATTTGAGCGAAACCGATGATTTGGTAACCCTTATGTGGGCCAATGAGCAGTTTGACTCGAAAGCTCCCGATACATTTTATTTAGAGGTATAATTGTTTGAAGATGCAACTAACGATAGTTCAGCAGGCAGTGCTGTCCCTTTTAAAGAGGGGGCTGGGTATCTCGTCGGCTGACCCTAAACTATCCGACCTTTCTGCCGACACTTGGGAGAAGGTATATAAAGAGTGTAGAGCCCAGACCGTGCAGATGATATGCTATGACGCCTTAGCGGCGGAAGGAATTACTCTGCCCGATGAGGTAGAGCATAAATGGTTTACCGTGGCCGCCCTTTCCTTGTCAAGGTCACTTAACGTGGCCGCAGCTCAGGATGAGCTTGTGGCTTTACTTGAAAAGAACGAAGTTCCTTATACTATACTTAAGGGCATGTCTTCGGCTCATTATTATCCCGATAGTGAAAAACGATGCGCCGGAGATATTGATTTCTTGGTTTCCCCTGAATATATTGAGAAGGCTACCAAACTGCTCACCGATAACGGCTATGCTTTGGAGGACAAGCCAAATGAGAATCATTTGGCATTACATAAAAATGATGTTTGGCTGGAACTTCATCACAGCGTGGCAGGAATGCCTGATGGAAGCTCGGGAGAACTCCTTCGTGCCCAGTTGAAGGGTATTATAGAAAACTCTGTTATGGATGACCGAGGCTTCAGACGCCCCAGCGATATGCACCACGGAATAGTTATTCTACTGCATACCTTGCATCATCTTCTGTCTTCCGGGTTAGGTCTAAGACATCTTTGCGATTGGGCTTGCTTTGTGAAGGAAACGGAAGAAAAATCCTTTTGGAAGGAAGAACTTTTACCTTTACTTGAGAGGGCGGGACTTAAAAAGACTGCCTTTATAATAACAGGGGCTTGTGTAAAATATCTTGCTCTTCCTCGCCCCTGCTGGCTTCCAGATGCCGAGCCCGATGGCGTTGATGACTTTATGAACGAGTTGCTTCGGGGCGGAAATTTTGGCAGAAAAGACCTTCAGCTCAGCGGAACGGGAATGATGCTTACCAAAAACAGCGAGGAGCAGAACGCTAAAACAAAAATTAAAAGAATGCTGTATGCCCTTAATTCCACTAATCATCGGGTATACCCGATACTTGACCGCCTGCCTTGGCTATATCCCTTTATAATGGTGTGGCGAATGATGAGATATATAGTTCTTATGCTTTTGGGCAAGCGACAATCTCTTTTAAAGGCCAGCCGCTATACTGATGAGCGTAGTAAGTTATTTAAAAAGTTTGATCTTTATAAAACCGATGGAGAATGATAGTATGAGTAAACTGAAACTGATGACCATTGTAGGCACCAGGCCTGAAATTATCCGACTGTCTCAGGTTATAAAAAAGTGTGATAAGTATTTTGAACAGGTCCTTGTGCATACAGGCCAGAACTACGATTACACCCTTAATCAGGTCTTTTTTGACGATCTGGGACTTCGTGCTCCCGACCACTATTTGGGTGCGGTAGGAGCCGACCTGGGGGAAACCATCGGCAATATAATTGCCGCATCCTATAAGCTTATGGTAGAGGAAAAGCCCGATGCCCTTTTAATTTTGGGAGATACCAATTCCTGCCTGTCGGCCATTGCCGCAAAAAGACTTCATATTCCCATATTCCATATGGAGGCAGGTAACCGCTGTAAGGATGAATGCTTGCCCGAGGAGACCAATCGCCGCATAGTCGACATTATTTCGGACGTTAACCTGGCCTATAGTGAGCACGCAAGAAAGTATCTGCACGAGTGCGGTCTGCCTAAGGAGCGTGTATATGTAACAGGCTCTCCAATGGCGGAGGTGCTGTCGGCTAATATCGATAATATTAGAGCTTCAAATATTCACGAAAAATTGGGTCTTAAAAAGGGTGGTTACATTCTTCTTTCGGCTCACAGGGAGGAAAATATCGACACCGAGAAAAACTTCTTATCTCTGTTTAATGCCATTAATGCTATTGCCGAAAAGTACGATATGCCTATACTTTATTCCTGTCATCCCAGAAGCAGAAAACGCCTTGAGGAATCGGGCTTTAAGCTGGACCCGAGGGTTATCCGTCACGAGCCTTTAGGATTCCACGATTACAACAGTCTGCAGATGAATGCTTTTGCCGTTATTTCCGATAGCGGCACCCTGCCGGAGGAAAGCTCTTATTTCACTTCTATCGGAAATGCTTTTCCTGCGGTTTGCATCCGCACCTCTACCGAGCGTCCCGAGGCCCTGGATAAAGCCTGCTTTATTTTGGCCGGTATAGATGAAAAGGGGCTTATCGGTGCCGTTGAAACGGCAATTTCTATGAACGAAAACGGAGATATAGGCATCCCCGTGCCCGACTATATTGAAGAGAACGTTTCTACCAAGGTGGTAAAGCTTATTCAGTCTTATACCGGTGTAGTAAATAAAATGGTTTGGCGTAAAGACGTATAAAAAAAGCAACGAGTGGGTTCACTCGTTGCTTTTTTTACTGGTTTTTATTTTCGTCTTTTTTGTTTTCGTTTTTGTTATTGTTGTTCTGATTTTTGTTTTGGTTGTTATTCTGATTCTTGTTCTGGTTACTGTTCTGATACTGCTTATTCTGCTCTGACATTGTGGTCACCCCGCTTTCAGTGTTATTATTTGCGGGGGCAGAGCAAATTATTCTTTTTTGAAAAATTTATAAAAACCAGACCACCAGACCAAAAACTGCGCCCAGGGCAAGACCTGCGGCAACGTCCTTTATAAAATGCACTCCAAGCACCACCCGAAGGGCGGCGATAGCCAGGGCTACCGTGAAAAGAACAATTCCCCAAGGGAGGCAAAAGGCGGCAACGTTAACCGCAATTATCGTGGCGGAAAAGGCGTGTCGGCTGGGGAAGGAGCAGCCCTTTTTATCCTTTTTTAGCAGGGGCTCGGTGTCGTAAACCTCGTAGGGACGGGGAAAATTCAGCCTTCTGCGTATAAGGCTGACGGCTATAAAGCCAAGGCCGCAGACCGTGGCCGATTTCCACCACAGGTCATTTTGCGTTAAAAGCATTACCAGCAGGAAAAGGGGATAAATGATATATACTGCGGTTTCCATCAGCTTTTGGGTGATAATCAGCCCCTTAAGGAGTCCTGCTCGGTTATTAAGTTTTTCGGCCAGCTTTAAATAGTTTTCCTTATTCATTAACGTCCTCATTAACTGAAATATTATAAAAAGTTACGTAAAATCTATCGTCGGGCATTTTAAGGGTTTGGGGCAGGCCCATAGGAGAAAGCTGCAGGGTAAAGGCATCTGCGCCTTTGCCTCGGCTAATATTGCCGTCGCTGTCGGCGGTAGGTCCCTCTTCATCCAGCAGGGTGCGGATGGGGGAGTAGAAATCCTCAATCATTCTGCAAAAGGGCATAGAGCCCTCTACAGGGGTGTAGATAAGTCCCTTATAGTTTACCGTGGTGGTCTTACCATCAAGGGTAAATTCCAGTCCCTCCAGCTCCTCGGGCTCGATTATCAGTGCGGTAAGCACTCCGTTTTCCGATATTCTGCCATCAAAGCTGTAGCTTTCGTTATAGTAGACCATATCGGCTCTGAAGGAAATGCCGCACAAGCTCGGCTCTGTTTTACTTCCGCTGCAGCCTGCCAGCAGCAGTATCAACATAAAAACCGAAATTACCCTTTTAAGCATAGGCAACCTCCCGTAATTTTTACAGGAAACGGTGCAGCCTTTCTATCATATCGGTGGGAAGCATAGCGTTTTCTCCCAGCTCGGCCCTGGTGGCATCACCTGCGGCAGAATGCAGCCAAACCGCCCGCTTTACGGCGTTTACAATATTTCCGCCTGAAGCGGCGGTGGCCAGCATTATACCTGCCAGCATATCTCCACTACCTGCCGTAGCCATACCGGGATTGCCGATAAGATTCACATATATCTGCCCCGTATGGTCGGCCACTATGGTGTTGGACCCCTTAAGGCAGACTATAACCCCGTAATTTTTTGCAAAATCCCTTGCCACCTCTATACGGTGGGCCTCAACCTCGGCTACAGTAAGTCCTGTAAGCCTTGCCATTTCACCGGGATGTGGGGTAAGAATAAGGGGCGCCTTTACCTGTTTAATAAATTCTATGTCGGGCAGGATGCAGTTTATGCCATCGGCGTCAAGGATTACGGGCACCTCGCTGGCAAGGATAAGGGACCTTATAAGCTCTATGTTTTGAGGCGCTCTGCCCATACCGCAGCCGATTAGCAGAGCATCGGACCTGCGAAGCTCTTCAAGTAGGCGTGGTGCCGAAGCTGCCGCAAAGCAGCCTTCTTCGCTTTTTAGGGGAATATGCACCGCCTCAGGCATAGCCGTAACCGATGCGGTGTAGTTTTCCTCAATACAGGCGGCCTTAAGTATGCCCACGCCCGAGCGGAGGGCGGCCCTTCCTGCAATAATTGCGGCCCCTGCCATACCGTAGCTGCCCGTAACCGACAGGGCGGTACCGAAGGTGCCCTTGTGGCTGTTCTTATGCCTTGGACGGATAAACGGAGGGTCAATAGCCTTTACGGGCTGGGGTAAACTCTTTAAAATATCCTCCGAAATGCCGATGTCAATGCAGGCTGTTTCGCCGCAAAGACCGCTGGCCGGGGGCAAAATATGGCAGTATTTAAGGGCGGCAAAGGTTATGGTGTAGTCGGCAAAAACTGCCCGGCCGAAAATTTCACCCGTATCTGCGGCAACGCCGCTGGGCAGGTCAATGGCGAAAACCCTTGCCCCCACGTGGGATACGGTTTGAAAAATATCTTCTATTTCGGGGGTGGCCCTACGGGAAAGTCCCGTGCCGAAAAGGGCGTCAACAATAATATCCGCCTCATTTAAAAGGTCGGTAATCTCGGTATCGGTTACAATGGGAATATCCTTTTGCAGGGTGCTGAAGGCCTGCTTTGAACAAGCGGTGGCAGGCTGACCCAGGGGCAGGACTACGGTAACCTTGGCTCCTGCCTTATAAAGCTCGCGGGCGATAACCAAGCCGTCACCGCCGTTGTTACCACAGCCGCAAAGGCAGACAACATTTTTGCTGTCTGCCTTTGTTTTAGTCATTATAAATCGGGCGGCGCCGCAGCCCGCATTTTCCATAAGCTGATAGTAGCTTACACCTGCGCCGTCTGCCAAAGCCTCGGCCTTGAGCATAGTATTTCTATCGAGAACGTACATAAAAGTACCTCCCACAAAAAATTACATAGCTATTCTGGGAATTACCTTTTCAATAGCGGTGCGAACCCTGTCCTCGGGTGCGAAAACTATCATAACGTTGCCCTCGTCCTTGTGGGGAACTATCATATAAACGGCGTTCTCGTCCCTTTCGTCGCAGAAGATATAGGTCTTCTTAACCGAGCCGGGGGCGGTCATACCGGGATGATACTTGGCATACTTCTCTGCAGAGGCGCACTTAACCGACACAACCCTCTTTCTGGAGGACTTGGCGATAATTTTATCAATATCCAGGTCACCGTTGGTGAAGATATACTCATATTCTATAGAGTTCATCATAAGCAGCTTATAGGAACCCCACATAAGGCCGAATAAAAGCAGCATAGCGAAGGGAAGACCCACAAAACCTGCAACGATAAAGATTATAACAAAGGTAAGAATAAGGTCTGCCAGCAGTATGCCCACCATAGCGGCAATATTTTTACCCGAAAATTTCATACGTACTATCTGTTCGAAAAAGGTATCCATTTCAATCTCCTTTAAAGGGCCGTGGCCCACATATTTATTCTATTATACACCAGAATTTATCTATCTTCAAGAATTACTTGTTAATTTTTATAAAATCTCCGTATTCAGGGTCCGAATATGTCCTGCTATGTCCTTAAACCCCCGAATTATGTCCGATTTACCCCGATTTATGTCGTGGTGAAGGGTGTAATTCGGGGGTATTATTATTTGCGAAAGGAGGCCGCAGGGTTATGCCAAAGCAAAAAAGCCTTGAAGAGGAGATAAAAGCAATTCTTTGCCAAAGGGCTACCGATGCCGACCGTGACGAGCTGGAAGCCCTGGGGATGAAATTTAAAAATCCCACTAAAATGACCCTGTTGGCCGTGGCCTTATATGAAAAGGCTACCAAGGGTGACCTTAATGCTATGAGGGAGATTTTTTCCCGATTGGGGGATGCACCTTTAGGGCAGGGAGAGGTGGTGCTGATAGATGATATCGGAAATACGGATAAGTGAGGTGGTGGGCGGCGGCTACGACGAGTTCTGGAGCTGCAAAAAGCGTTACCGTGTGCTTAAGGGTGGTAAGGGCAGTAAGAAAAGCGCCACCACGGCCCTAAATCTTATCTATCGCCTTATAAAATATCCCGAAAGCAACCTGCTGGTGGTGCGGGCGGTAATGAACACCCACAGAGATTCCACCTTTGCCCAGCTTAAATGGGCTCAGGAAAGATTGCAGGTGGCCCACCTCTTTAAAAACACCGTTTCTCCTCTGGAGATGACCTACCTTCCTACGGGACAGAAGATAATCTTCCGTGGCTTTGACGACGTCTTAAAGCTGGCCTCCACCACGGTGGAAAAGGGTTACCTTAATTTCGTTTGGGTAGAGGAGGCCTTTGAAATCGACCGATTAGAGGATTTCGAAAAGCTGGACCTCTCGGTGCCAAGGGGCAGCCTGCCCAAGGGGCTTTTCAAGCAGACCACAATAACCTTTAACCCCTGGAGTGAGAAGCACTGGCTTAAGGCCCGATTTTTTGACCGACCGGGCAGAGATACGGCGGTCTTTTCCACCAACTACCTCATAAATGAGTTTCTGGACGATACCGACAGGGCGATTTTTGAAAAGCTGAAAACCCAGCATCCTCGTCGCTATGCGGTGGCAGGACTGGGAGAGTGGGGTATTGCCGAGGGCCTGGTTTTTGAAAACTGGGAGGTAGGTCGCCCCGATTTGTCAAAGGGGGAGTGGGAGGCATTTTTCGGTCTGGATTACGGATATACCACCGACCCCACCGCCTTTATTGCCTTTAAGGTAAACAGGGTCGAGAGCATAATTTACGTTTTTGATGAAATATATGCCCGACGTATGCTTAACTGTCATATCGCCGAGGCTATAACGGCTAAGGGCTACGCCAAGGAGCGTATCAGAGCCGATGCCGCCGAGCCGAAATCCAACGATGACCTGCGAAGGCTGGGACTTACAAGGCTATGCCCCTCGGTAAAGGGGCCCGACAGCGTGATAAACGGTATTATGAATATCAGCGAATACCGCATAATCGTAGACCCTGTCTGCAAAAACACCCTGGCAGAGCTGGGCAGCTACTGCTGGGATAAAAACCGACCCAATGTGCCCGAGGATAAGAACAATCACCTTATGGATGCCCTGCGTTACGGATTTTACGACGTAAAAAGGTCGGTAGCAAAGGCAGAGGTAAGAAACTATTCCAAACCCTTGAAAGGAGGTTGGTCTATATGACAGAGCTGCTTATTATCCTGCTTGTAATCCTTGCCGTGCTGCTGGGGGTTGCCCTCGGCCTGCTTTATGTAGGGGTTGTGGGCAAGGAAACACGGGCCAAACAGAAAAAGGCCCTTATAAAAGCCACGCCGTCGCAGGTAATCGAGCTTATAAATTTGCTGCGCTACGACGGCACCGAACAGGAGTGAACCGAGGATACCTCGATTTACATAAATTTCAGAAAGGATGAATGAAATGGAAGAAAAAGTAAATGGCGCAGAGTCCTGCCAACCACAGCAGACCCCTGTGGATTTACCGCCTGAGAAAGCGGCTACCACACCGCCCGAGGGCAACACCGCAGAATCCTTTGTTGAGGTAAAGTTTAATAAAGAGCTCAAAAGACTTACCCTCGACGAAGCGACCACCCTGGCTCAAAAGGGGATGAAGTTTGAAATGATAGCCGAGGATATCGACCGCCTGAGTGCCCTCTCTAAAGGGGAGGGGCTGTCTATGTCCGACTATATCACCAGACTTACCACCGAGAGCAGGGAAAGAAGACTTAAGGAGCTGAGTGAAAAATGCTCGGGGGATACCTTACTGGCAGAAAAGCTGCTGGAGGCAGAGGGTGTACCTGCCCCCGATGACAGCAAGGCCCTTTTAGCCGAATTTCCCGACCTGGAGGTTGATGCCATACCGGATGAGGTCAAAACAGCCGCAGAAATTAAAGGAACAGGACTGTTGTTTGAATATCTGCTGTATGAGCATCACCTCCGCAGGGCGGCCGCCGAGGAGCTTTCCCGCCGCAAAACGGCAGAGGAGGCCGCCCTCGGTTCGCTATCCTCCGGCAGTAGCCGAAGCGCCGTAGACGCCGAATTTTTAAAGGGCGTCTGGGGCAGATAACAAAAAAATTAAGGAGAAAAATTATGAACAACATTACTTCCGCAGAGATTTATTCCTCTGAGCTGGACCGTGTGTTTGAGGCCAAGAGCGCAACTGCATTCCTTGCCGATAACGCACTCCGCACCCGCTTTGTAGGCGCCAAGACCGTACTCATTCCCGACGTACAGTTTGAAGGCCTCCACAACTATGACCGCAACGGCGGCTTTAAAAACGGTGCCGTTACCGTACAGAACACCTCCTACACTATGAATATGGACCGTGCCCGTTCCCTCCAGATTGACCGTGAGGATATGGATGAGGCCGGTATTGCCTCCCTGGCAGGCAAAATTCTCGGTGAATATGTTCGCACCAAGGTAGTGCCCGAGTGTGACGCCTACGTTCTTTCCAAGCTGGGAAGCCTGGCTATGAACAAGGGTAACCTTATCGAGGGCGACCTGGCAACCCCCTACGACACCTTCTGCAAGCTGGTGAACGAGGTTCAGGCTGTGGCAGGTTACGACACCGAGCTGGTCTGCTTTATGGATTCTTCCGCCTACGCCAGCCTTTGCGCCTCTGATGAAATCGGCCGTATGATTACCGTTTCCGATTTTAAACAGGGCGAGGTGAATCTTAAGGTTAAGGCTATCAACGGTATCGCCATTATCCCCGTTGTAAGCGAGCGTATGAAGACCGCCTTCACCTTTGAGGACGGCGGCTTTAAGCCTGCTGATACCTCCCGCGGTATCCACATGCTGGTAATGCCCAAAACTGCGGCTCACCTGGTAAAGAAGTCTGAAAAGATGCGTATCTTTACCCCCGAGCAGAACGTGGACGCCGATGCCTACAAGTTCGATTACCGTATTTATTACGACGTATTCGTAAAGGCTACCGAGGCAGATACTATCTGGGCCTGGGTTACCGCCCCCGTTATCTTCAGAACCGACGTTGAGGATTACGAATGCGCCGCCGACACCGAGTTCAGCTTTATCAGGGTAGAGGCCATCACCTCTCCCAACCACAGCATCAACTATCAGTGGTACCGCTGTGATGACAGAAGCGGACGTGGCGCCGTGAAGCTTGAAGAGGGCAACGCTGCCGAATACTTCATTGATGCAAGCTACGAGCCCGGCATCTACTACTTCTTCTGTAAGATTATGGTTGACGGCGTAAATCCCGTTAAGTCCAGCGTATGCAAGGTTACTGTAACCGAAGCATAAAAACAGATGCTTTTACCCCGAGGCTTACGGTCTCGGGGTAAACTCGAAAGGAGGAGCTGTGGTGAGTAACAGCGCAGAAAATATTTATAATCAGTATCTGGAGGCCGAGCAATTCAAATCCTCCATAGGCAGGCTCGGCCTTTATGAGCAAACCCGCATAAACGAAAGATTTTACGTGGGTGACCAGTGGCACGGCGTGGGCTGCGGCAGCGACCGCCCCTTGGTGCGGCACAACATAATCAAGCGTATAGGCGAGTATAAAATTGCTCAGCTGGGCGGCAAGCCCCTGTCGGTAAGATATTCGGTGGAGGGCCTTGCCCAGAATACCGCGGTAAGACAGGCTGTAAAGGCCCGTCGCAAAAAGCTGGCCCAGGCAGGCGCCGCCCTTTTTGCCCCCAATGATTTCGGGGACGATGCAGGCCTTATGGTGTCGGCCCTTAACTCCTACCGCAAAACGGTAGCTGAAAGGGTAGGCTTTGAGGGTATTATATCCGAGGCCTTAAAGGATGCCTATATCAGGGGTACCGGCGCAGTATACACCTACTTTGACCCCGATATAAAAACAGGCCTCTATGCCGACCGCATAGGCGGCACCCCCATTATGGGAGATATAGTGTGCGAATGTGTTAAGGTGGAGAACGTCTTTTTCGGTGACCCCGCTGTTTGCGACCTGCAAAAACAGCCCTATATCATCCTTAAGGAGGAGAAAACCGTCGATGAGATAGCCGCCGAGCTGAAGCGTTACGGCGGTACCTCCCGGCAGCTGTCCCGTCTTAAAGACCAAAAAAATGAAAAGCAGATTTTGCTGACCAAGCTGTTTAAGATAAAGGAGGCCGACGGTGTAACCAGGGTCTACGCCACCCGTGTCACCGAGAAGGATATTATCAGACCGCCTTTTTATATAGGTATTTCGGTATATCCCATTTCGGTATTTTCCTGGGAGCAGCGTGACCGTAATATTTACGGTGACAGCGAAATAACCTATCTTATACCCAACCAGATTGCCATTAACCGAATGATAACGGCAGGGGTGTGGTCGGCAATGTCTTCGGGTATGCCGCTTATGGTGGTAAACGGAGATATGGTACCCACCGATATTACCAACGACCCCGGTCAGATAATCAGGGCCTACGGCAGTCCCGAGGAAATAGAATCGGCGGTTAAATTTATCTCTCCTCCCGACTATTCATCGGGCTATATGTCGGCGGTGGAAAGCCTTATTTATAACACCCTTACCCAAAGCGGAGCCAACGAAGCGGCTCTGGGTGATCTGGATGCCGCCAACACCTCGGCCATAATCGAGCTGAGAAATGCGGCCTCGGGATATCTTTTGCCTCTTAAGAATCGTTATTACCGCTTTGTAGAGGATATTTCTCTTATCTGGGCCGAGTTTTTCTTTGGCCTTTACGGTAAGCGAGGCCTCAAGGTAAGGGATGAGAACGGGGAATGGTATTTCCCCTTTGACCCCGATAAATTTAAAAGTCTGGTGCTGACGGTCTGTGTTTCTGCCGATGAGGAGGTATCCCGCGGGGAGCAGGAAACGGTCACCATACTTAATAATCTCTTGGAGAAGGGGGCGGTTACCCCTGCCCAGTATCTCCGCCGTCTGCCTCGTGGCCTGGTACCCGATACCGAGCTTCTGCTTGAGGAGCTGGCGGCTAAAGAAAAGGAGGAAGCAGTATGACGGCATTTGAAATTGTAAAGGAGGCCTCGGTTATGGTTGGCCTTCGGTACTCTGATGAGGAAATAAAGTCTGTAGGGCTGACCCTGCTTAACATCGTACTTATGGAAATGGGGCTGCCGAGGCTTCTCTCCGCAGATGATAAGCCCCTGTTGCCCACAGATTCCTATACCTACACCCTTATGCTGGGCGTGGCAAAGTACCTTTGCGCCGGTATAGGTGACGTCCGGAACGAGGAGGCTATCGGTAAGGAATACCGCCGTGAGCTGGGTCGCCTTAAGGGTAGTGTAACCCTTGTCCGTAACAACGGACCCCGTGGGGAGGGCTGCTGATATGGCATCTCTGCTGAAAAAATATATATCTATACCTACAGGTGGTCTGCAGCAGAAGGAGGTCAGCGAATTCTACGACTGTGAGGAAAAGGGAGGCAAGTTGTTGCCCAGGGTGGGCTTTAAAGCAAATAAAAACACTCTTTTTCACTATAACGACGGTAGCTTTGATGCCGACGTATATTTTCAGATGACCGACTGTCACATTCATATAGGGTCGACCTATGGCAGGATAGCAATCAGAGTAAGCGATAATATGATGGATAACATCACCCTTTACCCTCTGCTAATTACCGAGAGGGGCGCTATAACCGAGCTGGGCCACATTTCCTTTTCCAGGATAGACAGCTACACCTTCGGCCGCCCCGACAATTACACCGTGTTTGGTGGTAGTCCCGTTGTGGGCAAGGGAATTTTCTTTATCGCCCACCTGGTATACGGCGAGGGTGTGCCCGATTTTGTCCGTGTGTGGGAGCTGTCGGAGGATATGACCCTGTGGATACCTCTGTCCGAGCAGGAGATATATGAGCCCACTCTGCTGAAGGACGGCAGGGGTAATAAATATTTTCTTGCCCTGGCAGGGGAAACACCCATAGATCTGCCCGAGCCTCGGATTGCCGAGAGCCGCAATATGCTGAACTCCCGCTTTAAGGCTACCTTTACCGCCGATTCGGTGTCCTGCCGCTTTGCCCTGCCTCTTCAGGGGCTGGATGATGCACCCATAATCTGTACCTATAACACCGATACGGCCGAATACAGGTGGGTCATCCCTGCCGATAATTACCTTTCTCAGGACCTGCAGGTTGGGGATAAAACGGTAAGACTGCTTTGTGACAGGGCCAGGGGAGAGGTGTATTTTAAAATCCCCGATGGCATAGATTTTGCCCCCGAATATTGCGGCAAATCCGGCAATATTACGGTAAGCGCCGCCAAGGAGAGCCTTTCCGACAAGGTGAGGGTGGCCTCTAAATCGGCCTGCATCACCCCCGAGGGACAGACGGTAAAAAGCAGTACCGCAGTAACGGTCTTTTACGGTGGCTGGAAGCACCCCAATCTGGTGGTATGGAACAGCCCCGTTCATCCCTTGTATTTTCCCACCGATTCGGTGGCCTATGTAGGAAGTGAGGGGCTGGGGGTCAAAAAAATGGCCACCAAGGATGATATTCTGGTAGCCTTTAAGGAGGATAGGGTGTTTGCCGCCACTCTGCCCACCGCCGACAGCTTTTCTCTTAGCTTTAAGACCTCGGTGGCCTTGCCCGACAGAGCCCTGGCCGCCACCGTTGCCCCCCTGGGTAACGAGCTGGTCTTTGCCACCGCATCGGGCAGGCTGATGCGGCTCTTCGGCGCCACCGCCGCCGCTTTAAGGGTGGAGGATATTTGCAGTGACAGAATATCGGCAAATGCCACAGCCTTTGGCCTTGCCCTGGAGGATAAGTACGCCTTGTTTCAGGGGGATAGGGCTATCATAGTTTGGAAGAGGGGCGAGGGCTACTGCCGTGGAGTGTGGCACCTTGGCACCGAGATAATCGGCGGCGCCTCGAATATGGGTAAAACGGTGCTTTTTGCCCGCCTGTGGCAGGGTGGTATCAATGCGGTATATCCCTTAACCGTAGCAGATGGGTATGATAGCATACTTATCGTAAAGGATGGTGTGATCGAGGAGAAGGAGCTGCCGATAGCGGGTATCCTTACCCTGGAGCTTTTGGAAAGGGATGCGGTACGTTACCGCCTTTACGGCATCAGGGTAGACGGCAGGGGTCCGGTTACCGTAACCCTGACCGATAACACGGTAGAAGAATTCGGTCGGGTCCTCACCACCGCCGATATGCGGGGTTATCTGCTGTGGGGAAGGGTATCGGATTCCCCGAAGCTATCTGTAAATTTTTCGGGTGAGCTGGAGGGTTTCGCACTAAAATACAGCCACTTGAATAGAATGTAAAGGGGGATTTTTTATGTTTAAGATAGCCCTTACAGCAGGGCATTATAAGTACACCGCAGGTAAACGGTGCCTTAAAAAGCTTGATAAGAACGAAACCCGTGAGTGGGTGCTTAATAACCGAATCGCCGATAAAATAGAGGAGAGGCTGGCTGAGTATCAAGGCTATAGCCTGCTTCGTACCGACGATACCACGGGAGAAACCGCCATAGAGCTTGAGGACCGTATTGCCGCTGCCAACCGCTTTGGAGCAGACGTTTATATCTCTATACACCACAATGCAGGCATAGCAGGAGGTAACGGCGGCGGAATAGTGGCCTACACCTATACCAAGGTGGGGGAGGCCACAAAAGAGTGGCAAAGGGAGCTTTACGAAGCCCTTATTGCCGCTACGGGGCTTAAGGGTAACCGAGCCCAGCCTCTGGCCACCGCCAATCTGGCCGAATGCAGGGATACCGCAATGCCTGCCGTGCTTTTAGAGCTTGGCTTTATGGACAGCGCCACCGACGTGCCCGTAATACTGAGTGAGGACTATGCCGATGCCTGTGCCGAGGCAATAGTTTCGGTGCTGGTAAGGCGAGGAGGCCTGGTACAAAAGCCTGTATCGAATGCGCTTTATCTGGTGCAGGCAGGGGCCTTCAGAGATAAGGCCAATGCCGAAAAGCTGGTAAAGGCCCTTAAAGCCAAAGGCTTTGACGCCATCATAAAAAGGGGAGGGTCCGAAGGATGAGCGATGCGATAGCTGTCGCTCTTATAGGACTGATGGGCTCTTCCTTGGGCTCCCTTGTGGGAGCCCTGGTGTCAAACAAGGTGTGGCAGTACAGAATAGAACAGCTTGAACATAAGGTGGAAAAGCACAACAATATTATTGAGCGTACCTACAAGCTGGAGGAAGAAAATATGGTAATAGACGAAAGAATAAAGGTTATGAATCACCGCATAGCCGACCTGGAAAGAAGGGAGAAATAAAATGGAATTTTTAAGCGGATTTGAAATGCCTGTGGTGACGGGTATCTGCCTTTCGGTAGGATACATAATTAAAAACCTAATATCCGACTCAAGGGTGGACAGGCTTATCCCGATGATTATGGGCATACTGGGTGTGGGAATGAGCCTTTGGATAAACCTGAACTTTACCCCCGAAATTCTGCTTTCGGGCCTTATCTCGGGTCTTGCCTCTACAGGCCTCTACGAAGTCTTTCACCAGTTTTTGAAGAAATAAGAAAAGACCGACTTTTAGTCGGTCTTTTCTTATTTTTTATGAAGCTTCAAATGGTCGAAGCAGAGGAGTATAAGCCCGATAAAGACGTATACAGTAGTCAGCACCGCCACAATGCCGCCCACCATATCGTATTCGGTGAGATATACTATGGTGCCCTTTAAGAGGGAGCCTAATATGTAAATGCCGAAATAGGCCAGAGCGGCAGGAAGCACCCCTCCCTTGGGGTAGGAGAAGGGAAACAGCTTTCGAAACATATTATTCCTCCCCAAAAGCCTGGGCGGCCTTTATCATAATGGCGCATTCAATGCGCTTTTTGTGCAGCTCACAGCCCAGCTTATAAACCCCCGTCACGCTGCCCGTGGAATTGTAGGCGTTGGCGGCGCATCCGCCCGAGCAGTACATTCTGGCAAAGCAGTCGTCACACTCGGAGTGGGAGTAGATATTGCAGTTTTTAAATTGGTCTATAGCCTCGGTGTTTTTAACCCCGTCAAAAACGTTGCCCAGCAAAAAGTCCTCGTTGCCTACAAATTGGTGACAGGGGTAAAGGTCACCCTCGGGGGTAACCGCCATATACTCGGTGCCGACGCCGCAGCCCGAAACACGCTTTACAACGCAGGGGCCGCCGTCCAAATCTATCATATAGTGGTAGAAGGTGAAGCCCTCGCCCTTATTGTTGCGTTTTATCATTTCCTTTGCCAGTATTTCATACTGCTCTAAAAGCTGGGGCAGGTCCTCTTCCCTTAAGGCGTAGGGGGCAGAAGGCTCAGCCACAACGGGCTCAATGGAAATTTCCTTAAAGCCCAAATCTGCCATGTGAAGAATATCTGCGGCAAAATCCTTATTAAATCTGGTGTAGGTGCCTCGTATGTAATAGTCCTTACCGCCTCTGCGGTCAACAAACTCCTTGAATTTAGGCACGATGCGGTCGTATGAGCCACAACCTCCACGGTCGACCCTCATTTTATCGTTAACCTCTTTTCTGCCGTCCAGGGAGAGCACCACGTTGCTCATTTCCTTGTTGCAGAAATCCATTATTTCATCGGTAAGAATTACACCGTTGGTGGTGTAGGTGAAGCGGAAATTTTTGCCTGCCGCCTTTTCGATACTGCGGCCGTATTCTACAAGCCGTTTTACTACCTCAAAGTTAAGGGAAGGCTCGCCACCGAAAAAGTCCACCTCCAGATTTTTTCTGGTACCCGAATTTTCCACCAGAAAATCCAGGGCGCGCTTTCCCACCTCGTAGGACATAAGTCCCCTGGGGCCGTGGTACTCACCCTCGCAGGCAAAGCAGTATTTGCAGGCCAGATTGCAGTCGTGGGCCACGTGAAGGCAGATTGCCTTTATAACCGATTGCCTTTTCTTGAACTGTCCTGCCAGGGCACGGTATTTGTCCTCGGTGAAGAGCTTGCCCTGGGCCTTTAAGGCCTCAATATCCTCAAAAACCCCGTCAATATCCTCCGACGTTACGTCGGGACGGTCTGAATATTTACCGAGAATGTAGGCCTTTATCTCGTCTTTTTCCTTTTTATCGTAGTCGGATATAATGTCAAAGGCTACCTCGTCCACTACGTGAACACAGCCCGAGTTTACATCCAGCACAATGTTGTATCCGTTAAGCTTATATGCGTGTATCATTTTATCCCTCTGTAGAAAAATTGCCGCACATAAATGTGCGGCAAAGCTTCAAGCCTTAATTATTTTGCTTCCTTGCACTTTTCGCACTGCTGATTTGCAACAGAGCAGGAAGTCTTGCTGGCAGACTGGCAGGAGGTCTGGCACTCGCCACAACCGCCGGTAACTGCAGAAGCCTCAAGGTCACGAGAAGATAAGGTTTTGATTCTTTCCATTTATAAACCCTCCTTGGGAAATATTTGTTTTAATAATGCTATCATATTTTGCGACTTTTGTCAAGTCAGATGTCTTTATAGTCGCTTATCTTTTTATTACCTTCGGCGGTGTAGCCCTCAATATAGTCCAGCACCTCTTCGGGCGTGTCGCAGACCTTATAAAGCTGACGGTTGGCCTCGGTCATAAAATTACCGGCAATAGCCACCTCTATCAGCTCCACTAAATGGTCGAAATAACCGTTGGTGTTAAGAATTGCAATAGGAAGGGTGTGACGGCCTACCTGCTTTAAGGTGAGTATTTCAAAAAATTCGTCAAAGGTGCCCGTGCCGCCGGGGGTCATAATAAAGGCCGAGGAAAAGTCCTCCATTTTCTGCTTGCGCTCGCGCATAGTATCGGTAACGTGCACCTCGTTACAGTGTTCGTATAAAATACCGTCCACGTCAAAATATCTGGGGGCAACGCCGATAATATAGCCCTTGCCCTTGGTAATGCCACGAGCCACCGCACCCATAAGGCCGCTGGCACCGCCGCCGAACACCAGGGTGTGACCCCTTTTTGCCATTTCATAGCCTAAAGCCTCTCCCGCATCGGTAAAGCTTTTGTCAATTGTCTTGCTGGAAGCACCGTAAA
This sequence comes from Clostridia bacterium, assembly GCA_017623235.1. Classification (GTDB taxonomy): domain Bacteria; phylum Bacillota; class Clostridia; order Oscillospirales; family Acutalibacteraceae; genus SFWF01. The sequence goes on from JAGAPN010000006.1 coordinate 58,197, forward strand.
CACAAATATTCATATCCTACCTCACTTTCTGTTTCTTCTGAACCCGAGATAGTCCTCAAGTATCATTACCGCCGCCACGACATCCACCGTAGCCTTGCGTTTTTTGCCTCTGGTGTCGTTCATATTAAGGACTGTATGGGCCGAAACGGTGGTACAGCGTTCATCCCACAGCACCGTTTCTATACCGCTGGCCTCCCCGATTTTTTTGGCCAGGGCGGCGCACTCCTGCGCTCTGGAGCCCTCGCTGCCGTCCATATTTTTAGGGTGGCCCACCACTATTTGGGCGGCCTTAAGCTCGGCCGCCTTAAGGCAGACCTTTTCTACCAGCTTTTCCTCGTTATATTCGGTTATGACGCAGTTTGGAAAGGCAAAGCCCTCGCCGCTGTCGCTGACGGCAATACCTGTCCTGGCCTTTCCCAGGTCAACAGCCATTATAATCATATATTATTCCTCGTTTTTTACCGAAAGTATTCGAATATTTTTTGGTACCAGCTCCTCGGGCAGGTGAGAGTAGTCGCTCATATAATCTATGGTGACCTCATCTCCTTGGGCGGTGAGCAGGTTTACCGCCGTATTAAAGGACCAGGGGGTAGATTTAAGGTGGGAAATATCGCCGTGGAGCAGCCTGCACATAAGGCAGCGGATGGCCGCCCCGTGGGATGCTACCAGCAGGGTTTTGCCCTGATTATCGGGGTCCCGTGACAGCTTCAAGATGCCCTGCCACACCCTGTCATATACCGCCCTCATAGGCTCACCCTCGGGAGCGGCAAAATCCTCGGGTCGGTTATCCCAGACAAAGGCCAGCTCGGGGTTTTCCTCAAAGGATTTGTTAAAGTTTTTTCCTTCTATCACACCGCCGTAAATTTCAACGAACTCTTCCATAGGCGTAATGGCAAGGCCCTTGCCCGAAACTGCCGCCTCGGCAGTTTTTCTTGCCCGTAGCAGGGGGCTGGAGAAGGCCTTATCTATATGTATATCGGAAAATCTTTCCTTTAAGAACTCAAGCTGACGGGCACCCAGCTCGCTTATATCGGTGTCGGTGGTGCCTTGGAATATGTTCAGCCTGTTTCCTTCCGCCTCACAGTGGCGGATGAGATATATTTTAACCAAAAGGGGTCACTCCAATCAGATTTTACATAATTATTATACATCACAGTCCTTTTTTTGTCTACTTGTTAAGTTGCAAAACGGATAAAAAAGTGATATTATATAGAAAAAATAAAAAAAGAAGGGATTACTGTGATAAAAAAATATCTTACCCGTCTGTTTATTGATGGCCTTTCGGGCATGGCCTCGGGCCTCTTTGCCACCCTTATTATAGGTACCATTATTTCCCAGGTGGGACTTATGATAGGCGGCGCGGTCGGCTCCTATCTGGTGGCTATTGGCGGCTTTGCCAAAACCATTACGGGTGCCGGCATCGGCATCGGTGTGGCCTGCAAGCTTAAGGCTTCCCCTCTGGTTACCGTATCTGCGGCTGTGGCAGGTCTTGTGGGCGCTTTCCCCAATCTTGCTACCGAAAGCTTTATTATGGGTCGCCCCGGTGAGCCTCTGGGCGCCTTTGTTGCGGCCTATATCGCTATAGAGCTGGGCTCTATGGTTTCGGGCAAGACCAAGGTTGATATTATCGTTACCCCTTTGGTCGCTATCCTTACAGGCGCCGTTGCAGGCTTCCTTATCGGCCCTCCCGTATCAAGGTTTATGACCTGGATTGGCTCTATCGTTAACTTCGGTGTTGAGCAGCAGCCCATTCTTTGCGGTATTATCGTATCGGTGGTTATGGGTATCTGCCTCACCCTGCCTATTTCCTCGGCGGCTATCGGCGTATCTTTGCAGCTGTCGGGTCTGGCGGCAGGCGCTGCCGTTGTGGGCTGTTGCTGTAATATGGTGGGCTTTGCCGTTGCCTCCTTCCGTGAAAACAGGTGGGGCGGCCTTATTTCCCAGGGTATAGGAACCTCTATGCTGCAGATGCCCAACATAGTTAAAAAGCCTATTATCTGGCTGCCTGCAATAGTAGCCAGCGCTATTCTCGGCCCTGTATCTTCGGCTCTGCTTCAGATGGTAAGCACCCCCACAGGCTCGGGTATGGGTACCGCAGGCCTGGTAGGACCCTTTGAAACCTATACTGCTATGGTTGCCGCAGGGGTAGACCCTGTTATGGCGGTTATTGAAATATTCCTTATGCACTTTATTCTGCCTGCCGCTATTGCCCTGGGTGTGGGCGAGGCTATGCGCAAGCTGGGCTGGATAAAGAAGGGCGATATGAAGCTGATGGCCTAAATGACCAAGAAGGAACGTGCCACAACGGCGGTAGACCTGCTGGAAGCGGCCTATCCCGACGCTATCTGCTCTCTAAACTACTCTGACCCATTTCAGCTGCTTATTGCCACCCGTCTGTCGGCCCAATGTACCGACGCCAGGGTTAATATAGTGACCCCCGCCCTTTTTGCCGCTTTCCCCACCGCTGAGGCTATGGCCCAGGCCGAGGTTATAGAGGTGGAGGAGCTTATAAAAACCTGCGGCCTTTATAAAACCAAGGCCCGTGACCTTATAGGCATAGGCCGAGGCATTGTAGAGAATTTCGGCGGCCGTGTTCCCGATACTATAGAGGAGCTTACCACCCTTCCCGGGGTGGGTCGCAAAACGGCAAACCTGGTGGTGGGTGACGTCTACGGCAAGCCTGCCGTGGTTACCGATACCCATCTTATTCGTCTGTCGGGCAGGCTGGGTCTTACCGATACCCGTGACCCCTATAAGGTGGAGTGTGAGCTTAAAAAGCTGCTGCCACCCGACAGGTCTAACGATTTCTGTCACCGTGCCGTTCTTCACGGCAGAGCGGTCTGCACCGCAAGAAAGGCCTACTGCGAAAACTGCGTTTTAAATGAAATTTGTAAAAAGGTAAATGTGAAATAATGAGTGATATTTATTCCCGTACCGAAAGCCTGCTGGGCGCCGATGCTATGGAAAAACTGAAAAATGCCAGGGTAGCCCTTTTTGGCCTTGGCGGGGTGGGCTCTGCCACCTTTGAGGCCCTGGTCAGAAGCGGCGTTGGCACCATAGCGGTAATTGATAAGGATGAATTTTCCCCCAGCAATTTAAACCGCCAGCTGTTGGCAACGGGCCCTTGGATAAATAAATCAAAGTGCGAGGCGGCAGTTGCCAGGGCAGGGGAGATTAACCCCGAGGCTGAAATTATACCCTACAATATGTTTTATCTGCCCGATACCGCCGATAAAATCGACCTTTCGGGCTTTGACGTGGTAATTGATGCGGTAGATACCGTTACCGCCAAGCTGGAGATAATCTCCGGGGCAAAGGCGGCAGGTTGTTACGTTATAAGCTGTATGGGAACAGGCAACAAAACCGATATAGCCGCCCTTAAATTCAGCGATATTTCTAACACCACCCAATGCCCCCTGGCCCGCACCATGCGTAAGGAGCTTCGCCGTAGGGGAATAGAGAATTTGGATGTGGTCTGGTCGGATGAAAAGCCCGATATGGCCCTGCCTACAGGGGAACTAAAGGGTGACCGCCCTGCTCCTGCCAGCGCAATATTTGTCCCCGCCACCGCCGGCCTCATCCTGGCCGAAAAGGCGGTAAAGCATATAATTTCCAATTTGGTGTGAATGCAGATAAAGCAATATCTGAAATATTAAACCTTTCGCCGGACTATCTGTTTGAAAAAGAATAGAAAAACCGCTTATGAATTGTCATAAGCGGTTTTTTCTATTTCACAAATTTATCTATTGCATCCTCAAGGGCGTGGAGGGCGTCGTGGTCACCCGATTCCACCGCATCAACAATGCAGGAATCAATATGATTTTTCAGTATGACCTTGCCTGTGCTGTTCAGGGCCGATTTTACGGCGGCCAGCTGAATAAGCACCTCGCTGCAGTCATTATCCCTTTCTACCATATCCTTTACCTTTTCAAGGTGACCTATGGCACGGGAAAGACGGTTAACAATTGCCCGCTTTTCCTCGGGGGAATGGGTGTGTGTATGACTGTGACTCATATTATTCACCTATAATTCAGATACAACGTTTATGGGGTTACCCTCTATCCAGGCCTTAAGGCAGGCGGTGGTAATATCCCTGAGCCTCAGCCTTGTGGACATTGGCGCCCAGGCGGCGTGAGGGGTGATTACGATATTGTCTACACCCTTTAATATGCAGTTACGCATAGGCTCAACCGTAATGGCATCCAGCGCCGCACCCGAAAGCTGACCCGATTCTACAGCCGCCTTTAAGGCAGGCTCATCTACAAGTCCGCCACGGGCGGTGTTTACCAGCAGAGCGCCCCTTTTGCATTTCATAAAGGCCTCGGCATCCATCATACGGCGGGTGGAGTCATTAAGAGGCAGATGCAGGGAAATAATATCGCTGTTGGCCAGCAGCTCCTCAAAGCTTACAAACTCGGCAATACCGTCGGGCTTGGGGGTACGGGTGTAAACCAACACCTTCATATTAAACGCCCTTGCTATCTCGGCCACCCTTTTACCGATGTGGCCGTAGCCTATAAGGCCGATTACCTTACCATCCAGCTCGTCGGTGGGGAAGTCGTAAAGGGTGGTGAGCTGACTTCTTTCCCATACGCCATCCTGCACGGCGGCGTGATAGTTGGCTATCTGGTTATAGTGGTTGAGAATAAGGGCAAAGGTGTGCTGTGCCACCGCATTGGTGGAATAGCTGCCTGCGTTGCAGACCGTAATACCGTGCTCTGCCGCATATTTAATATCAATAGTGTTAAAGCCTGTGGCGAAAAGTCCTATATATTTAAGATTGGGGCAGGCCGCCATTATTTCGGCGTCAATGATAAGCTTGTTAAGCAGAATTGCATCGGCATCACCGATACGCTCCTTCACCTGGTCCTGCCGGGAGGTGTGGTAATAGGTAACCTCGCCAAAATCCTTATATACGTCAAGGGAAAGTCCGCCGGGGGTCATTACCCCCGCCTCAAGAACAACTATTTTCATCTTTTTTCTTCACCTTATGCTTTGAACCGTCGGGGTTTATTATCGTGATGCCCTTTAGCTGGCTTTCAAGGCTGGCCTTGAAGCCGTTGATATATTTTACCCGAAGCTCCTTCTGTTCGGCCTTTTCCTCATCGGTAAGGCCAACGGTTTTCTGCTTGCGGGCAAGCTCGTTTATTCTGTCAATATCCTTTTGTGTTACCATAATGAAACCTCGTTAAATCTCGTTTCTGCCGTCCAGCGCCCTCTGCAGGGTAACCTCGTCGGCATATTCAAGGTCGCCGCCTACGGGCACGCCGTAGGCAAGGCGTGTTATCTTAATACCCATAGGCTTTATGAAGCGGGATATATAGCTGGCGGTGGCTTCGCCCTCAACGGTGGGGTCGGTGGCCATAATGACCTCTTTTACAACTCCGTCGGAAAGTCGGGCCAGCAGCTCCTTAATCTTAAGCTTTTCGGGGCCTATGCCGTCCAGGGGAGAGATGACTCCGTGAAGCACGTGATATACACCCTTATACTCCCTGGTGCGCTCAAAGGCCAGCACGTCCTTGGGGTCGCTTACCACGCAGATAATGCTTTTATCCCTCTGGCCGTCGGCGCAGACGGGGCAAAGCTCACCGTCGGTAAGGGCCTGGCAGGTCTTGCAGAAGCCTATTTTACTGCGGGCATCGGTGAGGGCGGCGGCAAAACGCTTTGCATATTCTTCAGGGGCGGTAATAACGTAAAAGGCCAGCCTCTGAGCCGTTTTTTTGCCGATACCGGGCAGCTTTTCAAACTGGGCGGTAAGCTCGTTCAGCGATACTATGTTGTAGGCCATAGTTTAAAACATTCCGGGCATACCGGGTATATTAAGACCCGAGGTAATGGCGCCCATTTCCTCCTCGCTGGTTTTGACTGCGGTAGAAATAGCTTCGTTTATAGCCAGGGTGAGAAAATCCTCCAGCATTTCGGGATCACCCTCGCACTCCTCTAAGGCTTCGGGCTTAATCTTTATGGATTTAACCTCGTGCTTGCCGTTAACGGTAACAGATACCATACCGCCACCTGCCGAGGCCGAAAACTCTCTTTCGTCAAGGTCGGCCTGAAGGGTAGCCATATCCTCCTGCATCTGCTGAACCTTTTTAAGCATCTGCTGCTGGCTCATACCGCCGTTATTGTTGGGTATTCTTACTTTCATATTGATTCTCCTTTAACTGTTGGGAATGTCAAATTTTCTAAGCTTTGTGGCCAGCGCCGCCAGACGGTCGTTGTTCTGGGCGGCTGCGGCGGCCCTATAAGGCCCAAGCTTATAGGTTTTACCCAGCACCTGCTCTGCCGCCTTGCGGATGGCGTCACGGTAGCTGGAATTGTTGGAATTTATCATGTTGCGGAACATTGGGTTGGGGGCGTCTATAAGCAGATATTCGCCCGAAATAAAGGCCCTTGAATCACTAAGCACACCGCCTATAGGTGGGCAGGACTTTTCGATGATTTTGAGTATCTCGCTCCAGCCTGCGCAGGGGGTATCACCCTCGGGGACAGCCTCATCGTAGGCGGCGTCGGAGCTATCGGTAATATCCTCGGGCAGAGGTATCTCCTCATCGGGATATCGGGGCTCCTCAGGAAGAGGAATTTCCTCCTCAGCGGCGGGTTGGGGCTTTTCGGCAGGGGTCTGCTTGGGGGCAGGGGCTACCGGGGCGGCAGGCTGAATAATGGTTTTAACCCCACCGGCCTCCAGGGTACGGATGCGCTTTTCAAGTGAATCTATATCATCGCACAGCTCGGGTGAGCAGAGCTTTATAATGGTCATTTCCACCATACTGCGACGGTTACTGCTTTGCATACCTGCAATACAGGCCGACAGCATATTAAGGGCCCGCATAACGTCCTTTATGTTAAAGGACTCGGCCTTGCGATGGTATTCAGCCAGCTGGGCATCGGAGCAGATAATAGGCTTTTTGTCCCCGGCCACCGTTTTCACTATCATAATATCACGGAAGTGGGCCGACAGGTCGTTTGCCAGGCGGAGCATATCCACCGAGTTTTTATGCAGGGTATCTATAAGGGTGAGGGCGGCCGAAGCATCCCCGTTAATAATGTGGTCGGAGAGCTGATTTAAATAGACGTTGCCCGACATACCGCAAACCTCGGTTACGGTATCCTCGGTAATGCTTTTTGAAGCTGACAGGCAAAGGTCTAAAATAGACAGGGCGTCACGCATACCGCCGTCCGATGCGGCGGCAATAAGTCCTGCGGCAGAGGGGGTGATTTCAAAACCCTCGGCCTCGGCTATAAAGTTTATGCGGTCAACGATTTTCTCGGTGTCTATACGCCTGAAATCAAAGCGCTGACAGCGGGAAAGAATAGTGGCAGGTAGTTTATGCACCTCGGTGGTGGCGAGTATGAAGATAGCGTGCTTCGGCGGCTCCTCCAGGGTTTTAAGCAGGGCGTTGAAGGCCTGGGGGGTAAGCATATGCACCTCGTCGATAATGTAAACCCTGTATTTAAGGGTGGTAGGGGTGAAGGCAATCTGCTCACGGAGAATTCTCACGTCGTCAACACCGTTGTTGGAGGCGGCGTCAAGCTCCACAATATCGGTAGCCTCCTCCAAGGCTATGGCACGGCAGGCCTCGCACTCAAGGCAGGGGTCGCCCCCCTTGGGATGCAGGCAGTTTGCCGCCTTGGCAAGAATTCTGGCGCAGCTGGTTTTTCCCGTACCACGGGTACCCGTAAAGAGGTATGCGTGGGAGATTTTACCTGCGCTTAGCTCACCCTTGAGGGTGCAGGTTATATGGTCCTGACCGTAAACCTCCGAAAAGGTGGCAGGACGGTATTTTCTGTAAAGAGCCTTATATGCCATTTTATTTCTCCAAACCGAATTTCTACTAAAAAAGCCTATGTGTCGGGGCATACGAATGAACCGATTGACTGCGGCGCACAGGAACGACCGCTTAATGCTGCTCGGTTCCCCGCCTGACATGGTTCACGATGCCCTGTCGC
>JAGAPN010000054.1 GCA_017623235.1 Clostridia bacterium
ACACTTTATAAGTAATTTTTCGGAGAATTGTTATGACCATTAGTGTCGCTAAGGCTTTTTTGGAAAACAGCGGTATCAGTTATAAGCTCAACGAGCCTATGGCAAATCACACCTCCTTTAAAATAGGGGGTGCGGCCGACCTGTTTGTACAGCCCAAATCAGTAGATGAACTGCAGACCCTGCTCCGTTTTTCGAAGCAGGAGGATATACCTGCCTTTATTCTGGGCAAGGGCTCAAATCTGCTGGTATCGGATAAAGGCATTGAGGGTATGGTAATCAGCACCTCAGGTCTTAATGCCATAAGGCTTGTGGGTGACAACTGTATTTATGCCGAGGCAGGAGCCTCCCTTACTGCCCTCTGCCTCTTCGCTAAAGAGCAGGGCCTTTCCGGGCTGGAGTTTGCCTACGGTATTCCGGGAAGTGTTGGCGGCGCCCTTTATATGAACGCAGGCGCCTATGGCGGTGAGATGTCGCAGGTAGTTACCTCTGCCCAAAGCATAACCGAGGACGGTGAGATTAGCCGCAAGGTCGATGAGCTGCAGCTCTCCTACAGGCACAGCGTTTTCTGTGAGGGTGACGAGGTTATCACCTCGGCGATATTCAGCCTGACCCCGGGAGAAAAGGAAAAAATTTGGGCTGATATGGAGCTTTATATGTCTAAAAGACGGGCATCCCAGCCCCTGGATTATCCCAGCGCGGGCAGTACCTTCAAGCGGCCCACAGGCTATTTTGCCGCCGCCCTTATTGACGAGTGCGGCCTCAAAGGTCTGACGGTAGGTGGCGCCAGGGTCAGCGAAAAGCACGCAGGCTTTGTTATAAACGGCGGCGACGCCAGCTGTCGGGACGTTTGCGAGCTTATCGGACAGATTCAGCAAAAGGTTAAAGAAAGCAAGGGTGTTACCCTTGAAACAGAGGTAATATTTACAGGAAGGAGATAACAAATGGAGCTGGTTATAGTTACAGGTATGTCGGGTGCAGGAAAATCTACTGTGGCAAACGTGCTTGAGGATATCGGCTATTATTGTGTGGATAATATTCCTCCCCGTATAATACCCTCCTTTGTTGACCTTTCCCTTCACGGCAGTCAGAAGCTCAGCCGCCTGGTTATCGTTACCGATATGCGTGGCGGTGAGCTGTTTAAGGATATCACCCAGGTGCTGGACGTCGTAAATAAGGATGTTACCGACATAAAGGTGCTTTTCCTTGAGGCGGAGGATAACGAGCTGGTACGCCGCTATAAGGAAAACCGCCGCAGTCATCCCCTGTTTTCAGAGAATACCGTTTCCATAAAGGATGCCGTAGCCCGAGAGAGAAGCCTTCTGGGTGAAATTCGGGGCAGGGCAGACTATATTTTAGATACCACCTATATGTCCACCACCCAGCTTAAGCAGCGTGTTGTCGACCTCTTTGCCGAGCGGCGAAGCGGGGCCTTAAAAATACACTGTATGTCCTTCGGCTTCAAGCACGGCTCTGCCGCTGAGGCCGACCTGGTTTTTGATGTGCGCTGTCTGCCCAATCCCTTCTATATTCCCGAGCTTCGCCCCCATTCGGGCCTGGATAAGGAGATTAAGGATTTTGTCCTTTCCGACCCGGAAGCGGTGGACTTTTTAAATAAGCTTATAAGCTTTATAGATTGTGCCGTTCCCCTCTATAAAAAGGAGGGTAAAAGCTCTCTGGTTATCGCCTTCGGCTGTACGGGAGGCCAGCACCGCTCGGTTACCTTTGCCGAGCTGGTTTCCGCCCACCTTAAAGAGCAGGGCTTTATGGTCAGTGTTGGCCACCGTGATATGAGTAAAAATCATTATAAATAACGGAGATTTGTGTTTGTTATGTCCTTTTCAACCGACGTAAAGACCGAACTTTGCGAAATCAGAACGGACGGTGCCGCAGCCGAGGCCGAGTGCTACGGTATGCTTTGCCTGTGCCGTTCTTTTTCGTTAAATAAAATTCTGCTTCAGACAGGCTGTCTTCAGGTAGCGGAGCATTTTGTATCTCTGCTGCGCCGCGCCTTTGATATAATTGCTTTTGTGAAAGCGGGGGGAAGTAAGGTGCCCACCTTCACGGTGGAAATTACAGGCCTTGCAGACCGCAAAAGGATTTTTAACCGTCTGGGCCTTAAGGCCGAAGACGCCCCTTCGGTTAATACCACCCTTCTTATGAGAGAGAGCTGTCTGCAGGCCTTTGTAAGAGGCGCCTTCCTGGCAGGGGGGTCGGTCAGCGACCCCGAAAAGGAGTATAGGGCCGATTTTTCCTTCAGACATCCGCAAACCGCAGAGGACCTTAAAAAAATATTGGATGCCAGAGAAATCGTGCTAAACCCCACCGTCAGGGCAGGGAAGTATCTCATATACACTAAAAACAGCGAAACCCTTGAAGACCTGCTTACCTTTATGGGGGCAGGCAACGAGACCCTTAATCTTATAGGGGTCAAGGTTATGAAGAGCGTTCGTAATCGCCTTAACCGACAGAATAATTTTGAAACCTATAATATACTTAAAACCGCCGATACCGCCTACCTGCAGACCCGTGCCATAAAGAAATTACAGCAGGCAGGCAGACTTGCCACCCTGCCCGAGGAGCTTTACGAGGTGGCCACCCTTCGGCTGGAATATCCCGACGCATCCCTTGCGGTGCTAAGCCGTATGTCCAAGGCGGGGCTTACCCGTTCGGGCTTTAATCACAGAATGAAAAAACTTCTGGAGCTTGCAGAAAATATAAAATAAGAGGATAAGTTTATGGGCTTTGTTCATCTTCATCTTCATACAGAATATAGCCTTCTGGACGGCGCCTGCCGTATAGAAGAGCTTTGCCACGCCGCAAAGGAGCTGGGACAGACCTCTCTGGCCGTTACCGACCACGGAGTTATGTACGGCGCGGTAGACTTTTACAAGGCCGCAAAAAAGCAGGGTATAAAGCCTATTATAGGCTGTGAGGTCTACGTTGCCCCAAATACCAGATTTGATAAGGAGAAAACGGCAGGCAATAATAAATATTATCACCTGGTACTCCTATGTAAAAATGAGCAGGGCTATAAAAATCTCATTAAAATGGTATCAAAGTCCTTCACCGAGGGCTTTTACTCCAAGCCCCGTGTGGACAAGCAGCTGCTTCGTGAGCATAGCGAGGGCCTTATCGCCCTTTCGGCCTGCCTTGCAGGTGAAATACCCTCGGCGCTGTTGGCCAACGATTACGATGCCGCCAAAAATGCCGCAATCTGGTTCAGGGACGTCTTTGGTGAGGATAATTTTTATCTTGAGCTACAGGACCACGGCCTCACCGAGCAGCTTCGTATTAACCCATTTATTAAACAGATTTCAAAGGAAACAGGCATCCCCCTGGTTGCCACCAACGACGTACATTACGTCAAAAAAGAGGATGCCAAAATGCAAAAGGTGCTTATCTGCGTACAGACAGGTAAGCTGCTTAGTGAAGAAAATCCTCTGGCCTTTCCCACCGATGAGTTCTATCTTAAATCCGAGGAGGAAATGGCCTCCCTTTTCCCCGATACCCCCGAGGCTATCACCAATACGACGGTTATAGCAGAACGCTGTAATTTTGATTTTGAATTCGGTAACATAAAGCTTCCCGTCTTTGACATCGGCGATAAGGACCACTTTGAGTTTTTTAAGGAAAAATGCTTCGACGGTCTTTACCGTATCTTCGGCCCCGAGCCCGGTAAGGAATACGTCGACCGTCTGAACTATGAGCTGGAAACCATTAACCGTATGGGTTACGTGGATTATTACCTCATAGTACAGGATTTTGTTAACTACGCTAAAAATAACGGTATTCCCGTAGGCCCGGGCCGAGGCTCGGGCGCAGGCAGTCTTGCCGCCTGCTGCATCGGCATTACGGGAATTGACCCAATAAAATATAATCTCTTATTTGAGCGCTTTCTTAACCCCGAGCGTGTTTCTATGCCCGACTTTGATATTGATTTCTGTGTTGCTAACCGTCAAAGGGTCATAGATTATGTTATAGGTAAGTACGGCAGCGACAGGGTCAGCCAGATAGTGACCTTCGGTACAATGAAGGCCAAGGGCGCCGTCCGTGACGTTGGCCGTGTTATGGACCTGCCCTATGCCCTTTGCGATAAGGTGGCAAAGCTGATTCCCGGAACCCTTGGTATGACCATTAAGCAGGCTCTTAAGGACTCTGCTGAGCTTTCGGCTCTTAGTGAATCCGACCCCCAGGTAAAGGAACTGCTGGATATGGCGCAGAGGGTGGAGGGTATGCCCCGCCACGCCTCAACCCACGCCGCAGGTGTGGTTATATCTGACAGGGCGGTTAACGAGTACGTCCCCCTGGCCCTTAACGACGGCGCTGTGGTTACCCAGTATACTATGGTGGCGCTGGATGAGCTGGGCCTTCTTAAAATGGACTTTTTGGGCCTTCGAAACCTTACCGTTATCCGTGAAACCGAAAAATATATTTGGGCCTACAATCCCGATTTTTCCATTAATAATATTCCCCTTGACGATAGGGAAACCTATAAAATGATGTCCGAGGGACATACCGACGGCGTATTCCAGTTTGAATCCGACGGAATGAAAAACGTTCTCCGTCAGCTTCGCCCAAGGAGTATAGAGGACCTGACGGCTATACTTTCTCTTTATCGTCCCGGTCCTATGGACTCCATACCCAGGTATATCCATAACCGCCACAATCCCGACGATATTACCTACGATACACCTCTGCTTCAGGATATTCTGGAGGTTACCTACGGCTGTATAGTTTATCAGGAGCAGGTAATGCAGATTTTCCGTACCCTGGCAGGCTATTCCCTTGGCCGTGCAGATATTGTGCGCAGGGCTATGTCCAAAAAGAAGCACGACGTTATGAAGAGCGAGGGAGAGGTGTTTGTAAAGGGATGTATTGAAAACGGCATTCCCGAGGCTACGGCTAAGAAGATATTCGACGAAATGTCGGCCTTCAGCTCCTACGCCTTTAATAAATCCCATGCGGCGGCCTACTCCTTCGTATCCTACCAGACGGCCTACCTTAAGTGCCACTATCCCAAGGAGTATATGGCAGCCCTTATGACCAGCACCCGGGACGATACCGATAAAACCTCCTTCTACACGGGAGAATGTAACCGTATGGGCATTAAGGTCTTGCCACCCCACGTTAACGAAAGCTTTGAGGATTTCACCCCGGTAGAGGGTGGTATACGCTTCGGTCTTTCGGCTATTAAAAATATTGGCGGCGCTTTCGTTGCCAATCTTATAAGAGAAAGGGCCCAGGGTAGCTTTACCTCTATGTTCGACCTTTGCAGCCGTACCGCAGGTAAGGACTTCAATCGCCGTGCCCTTGAGGGACTTATCAAAAGCGGCGCCCTGGACGGGCTGGAGCTTAATCGTCGTACAATGCTACGGGGTGTTGATACGGTGCTGGCGGCGGTAAACGACCACCAGAGGTATTACAGCGCAGGACAAATGGACCTCTTCGGCGACAGCAGTGAAACTATGGCCCCCACCCTGGAGGCCTGTCCCGACCTTCCTGAGGATATGAAGCTGGCTATGGAAAAGGAGGCCACAGGCCTTTACCTTTCGGGCCATCCTATGCAGGCCTTTGTAAATTACGCTGCATCCCTTAGGGCTCCCGCCCTTCGCAGTATTTTAAACGGTGAGCTGGAGGACGGTCAAAAGGTTACCGTTGTGGTTATGATATCGGCGGTGCGACTGCGCCCCATCCGTAACGATGGCATTATGGCCAGCATTACCGCAGAGGACGTTACGGGCTCTCTTAATATAACCGCCTTTAACCGTACCGTGGCCGAGGCGAAAAATCTTCTGAATGAGGGCAGTATAGTTAAAATCTCGGCCCGAGTACAGGAGAGGGAGGACCGTCCCTTTGAGCTTATGGCCGACCGTATTGAGGCCCTGCCTGCGGGTGCGGCCGATATGTCCGCCCCCGTAAAAAGGGTGAAGCCGGGACTTTATATCAAGGTTACCAGCGTTGCAGGTGCTGAAATGGAGCAGGTAAAAAAGGTCCTCTCGGGTCACCGTGGCACTACCCCTGTTTATGTGGTGGAGGCCTCCGGCAAGAAGCTTTTAGCCCCCGAAACGCTGTTTATAACAGGCTCAAACGCCCTTGTGGCCGAACTTTCAGAAATTTTAGGCGCAGATAACGTAAAACTTGTTGAATAATTTTCACTTTTGTAGTATAATGACATTCAAAAGTTGAAATATATGCTCATTTTCTGCAATTTTTTAATATTTTTCACATTGGAGTGACTTATAAATGAAGACTATAGCTGTTTTAACCAGCGGCGGCGACGCCCCGGGTATGAATGCGGCCATCCGTGCCGTTGTCCGTGCGGGTATTGCCATGGGTATGAATGTAAAGGGCGTGCGCAGAGGCTACGCCGGCCTTATTGAGGGTGATATTATTGATTTGGATGCCCGTTCGGTATCTGATATAATTCATCGTGGCGGTACTATGCTTTATACTGCACGTTGCCCCGAGTTTAAGCACGAGGAGGGCCTGCAGAAGGCTATCGCAACCTGTAAAGAACAGGGCATCGAGGGTATTGTTGTTATCGGCGGTGACGGCTCCTTCCGTGGCGCCCGTGACCTTTCTCTGCGTGGTGTTCCCTGCGTAGGCGTTCCCGGCACCATTGATAACGACATCTCTTCCACCGAGTATACTATCGGCTACGATACCGCTATGAATACCGCTATGGAAATGATGGATAAGCTTCGTGATACCTCCCAATCTCATGAGCGCTGCAGCGTTGTTGAGGTTATGGGTCGCAGGGCAGGCTATCTGGCGCTTCAGACCGGTATTGCCTGCGGCGCTACCTCTATTCTGGTGCCTGAGGTTGAGTTCGACCTGGATAAGGATGTAATTAAGAAGATTCGCGAGATTCGTTCTACAGGTAAAAAGCACTTTGTTGTTGTTGTGGCCGAGGGTGTAGGCGGCGTTGAAGAGATTGCCGACCGCATCGAGGAGGCTACAGGCATAGAGTCCCGTGCAACTATTCTCGGTCACGTTCAGCGTGGCGGTAATCCCACCGTTCGTGACAGGGTAATGGCCAGCCAGCTGGGCTATCACGCTGTTGAACTGCTGAGCAACGGTATTGGCAACCGT
This sequence comes from Clostridia bacterium, assembly GCA_017623235.1. GTDB lineage: Bacteria > Bacillota > Clostridia > Oscillospirales > Acutalibacteraceae > SFWF01. The sequence goes on from JAGAPN010000054.1 coordinate 7,093, forward strand.
GTGGTTACCGTTCAGAACAGCAAGATAGGCGATATGGACATCTATGAGGCTTTGGCTATGGTAAAGGTATTCGATATGGATGAATACAATATGGCCACCGCAATTTCTATCTAAAAAAAGTAAAAGGCTTGAGGTTAATCCTCAAGCCTTTTTTTATTTTTAAAATAGCTTTTCATATACAAAACCGTTATGACACCCATAAGGGGGAAGAGGGCCGCCACCAGCATACCCACCTTCATACCCAGCTGCTCACCGGATAGGGAGAGGGTGGCGCCCAGGGTCTTTGCCCAGGAGCTGGCTGATACGGCGTCGGTTATAGCTCCTAAAAGCTGGGGGGCCACCGAGCTGCCGCAGTCGCCGCCTGCCGCCATAAGGGCATAGGCCGCAACGCCGATATGGGGAAATTTTTCTTCCATTAGTATCAAGGTGCCGGGCCACAGCATTGAGGTGCAAAGGCCGGTCAGCACGCAGGCTATCATTGAAACCACAGGCAGGGGGGAAAGACCTGCAGTAAGGTAACAAAGGGTGGCGCCCAGCATACCCAAAAACAGTACCTTTATAATGTTAAAGCTGTATTTGGAGTATATGATACGTCCCGTACCAAGCAGTAATGCAAACAAAGCCATACCCAGCACGTCGCCCAGCACCTTGGGTATATTAAGGGAATTTTCTATATATACCGAGATCCAGTTGGTCATTGCGTTCTCCGAGGCACCGCCAAGGAAGATGCAAAGGGTACACAGGGCAAGACCGAAATAGGTGCTTTTGCGGCCGCCTTGTTTAGCGTTTTCGCCCATTACGTTATCGGGTAGGGTAGAAAGGTGAAAAATAAGGCTGGTTATAATGGGTGCCGCCGCCCAAAATAGGGTCAGCCACATCCAGTTCTCTGTGCCGAATATCTTAAGAAAAATACTGCTTATTATTACTACAGTTATAACGCCCCAGGCATAAAGGGAATGAAGCAGGCTCATTTCCTTTTCGGGATTTTTTGAGGGTATAGCCGCAACTATCGGGCTTATAAGCACCTCGGAAAGTCCTGCCGATACCGAGAAAATCACGGTACCGACCACAAGGCCAAGATATGCAAGCTGGGGAAACAGGGTTGGCACTAAGGCAAATATCAGCAGGCCTGTACCTGTAATAAGGGGCATTGCCGTGACGGTAAGCTTTATATTAAAATGCTTTGAGAAAAAGGTAAAAATAAGGTCTATGGTGAGCTGGGTAGAGAAATTCAGCAGTACCAGGGTACCCAACAGGGTGTAGGAAATACCATATATTTCGTGGAAGGCCCCGAAAAGCAGGGGGGATAGGGCAAATGCCGCTGACATTGTAAAGTAGGAGGAATAGCAGGCAATTTTTGCACCCTTAAAGCTTTTAGATATCATTTTAGTATTTTCCCAGTCCTACAACACCGTCAACAGGTACAGAAACCACGATGCCGTGGGCATCGGTATGGGCGCCGCAACGCTGACCAACAGCCTCCATTATAGCAACCTTTTTGTCCTTGGGTGCCAGAATTACCACAATCTCTCTTTCCTGCTGAATAGAGATACCCCAGAATTTAAGAGCTTCCTCGCTGTCAACCCGTCGGCTGTGGAAAACGGTGCCTCCTGCGGCACCTGCAGGCTTGGCGGCAGACATAACCTCCTCGCTGAAGCCTTGGTTTACTATAGCCATTATCATTGTAAATTTATTATCCATTTTTGCCACCTCAACTGTGTCATCGTTTTGGGTATCAAGCATATTCATAAGCTCCATAAGTCCCAGACTGCTGCCCGACATAGGCAGGGTAAAGGCAATTCCCGTTCCGGGAGAACCGAGATAAAGCTGCTCCTTTAAAAGCTCAAGTACGTTGTCGGCCGAGCTTTTAGGAAGGGGGGTTATTATTACTGCCTTGTCGGGGCTACCAAGACCCAGGGTGTCCATAATATCACCCGAAGCGGTGCCCTTTGCAAGAATGTGATACTGTACGGGAATACCCGCCGCCTTCAAAAGCTCCTCGGCCTTTGCGCCGAGCTTTATGGTGGCTATAAGGCTTAGCAGGCGATAGCCCGATTTCTTTGGATTAGTTGTCATTCCAGAAATCCTCCTCAAACTCTACGATATCATCCATATTGGCAGAGGCCGCCACCGCTGCTGTGGGCAGGGTCTTTTTGGTTTTAAGCTTGAACTGGTAAACCAGGCCCATTATCTGAATGGCAATAAGGGGGGTAAGGGCAACCAAAGACACCACGCCGAAGGCATCAGTCATAATGTTTCCGCCTACTGCCTCGCATACGCCGATGCTGAGGGGTATAAGGAAGGTGGTGGTCATAGGTCCGCTGGCAACACCGCCCGAGTCGAAGGCTATACCTACGAATATCTTAGGTACAAAACGGGACATTACAAGGGCGATAAGGTAGCCGGGAATGATTATCCACTGTATCGGAATACCGCTAAGTACACGTAGCATTGCCAAAGCCACCGATATGGATACACCTATAGACATACAGCGGTTCATAGCCCGCACCGAAATGGCGCCGTTGGTAACGCTTTCAACCTGGTGGTTAAGCACCTGAATAGCGGGTTCGGCCTTAACTATAAAGTAACCGATAAGACCACCAAGGGGTACAAGTATCCATTTATAGGGAAGCAGGGCAATAGCCTCACCCAGGTAGGAGCCCACGGGAGCAAAGCCTACGTTTACACCGCAGAGGAAGAGCACCAGACCCAGATAGGTGTATACAAAACCGATAATTACCCTTTTTATCTGACCCTTATGGTAGCGGCGGAAGATAAGCTGAAAGATAGCGAATACCGCAACTATTGGCAGGAGGGAAACGGCCACCTCTTCTATATAGGTAGGCAATCCCTTAAAAAATTCCAAGGCTACGTCCTGGGTGGTGTTGACATCGGCCATACTACCGGCCTCATAAACAGCCTCGTCGGGATGGAAAAACAGACCCAGTACCAGCACCGCCAGAATGGGACCGATGCTGCAAAGGGCTACCAGACCGAAGCTGTCGCTTGTGGCGTTTTTGTCGCTTCGTACCGAGGCCAGACCAACACCCATAGCCATAATAAAGGGTACAGTCATGGGTCCTGTTGTTACTCCGCCCGAGTCAAAGGCCACCGCCAGAAAATCCTCAGGCACAAAGAAGGAGGCCGTAATGAGCATAAGGTAGAGTATTATAAGTAAAACCGAAAGGTTTATTTTAAAGGCTATACGCATTATGGCCAGAGCCAGGAAAATACCCACGCCGATAGCCACCGTAATAATAAGGGTGAAATTGGGCACCGAGGGCACCTGCTGGGCCAGTACCTGCAGGTCGGGCTCGGATATTGTGATAATGATACCCATAATAAAACCTAAAAGCAGTACAAGCGGTATGCTTCTGGTTTTTGACATCTGGGCACCTATACCCTCACCTATGGGGGTCATAGACATTTCGGCGCCAAGCTGGAAAAGGCCCATACCGATTATAAGCATAACCGAGCCGGTCAGAAACATAGAAACGGTGCCTATTTCTATAGGAACGAGAAATAGACTGATTAAAAAAACAATTCCGGTTATGGGTAAAACGGCGGCCAGCGATTCCAGCGTTTTTTCCTTTAGCTTAGGATTCAAAACGGCATCTTCCTTTAAAGCAATAGTTATATATAATTATATTTTATATAGTTACATATTTCAAGGACAAAAATATTAATAAATAAAAAATTCAGCCTACCGATTTCGGTAGGCTGAAGGATTTAAGTAATTATTCGGTTTTTCCCTCGTGCTTTGAAACAACCGAATGAATCTTGTCTGCGGGGTCAAGCAGCTTGGAGATAGAGTTGTCACAGTTAAGGGTGTCAACCAGCAGAGCGATATACTTTGACATATTAACGTTGCAGTACCACTCACGCTTTAATAGCTCGGGTGAATTGTAGATGAGGTTGGTGGTGAAAATTTTATCAATAAGACCGTTCTCATAGTACTCATCAAACTTCTCAAGGCCGTTAACAAAGAGGCCGAAGGTGGAGAAGATGAAGATGCGGTTTGCACCACGCTCCTTAAGCTTGGCGGCAATATCCAGCATAGACTCGCCGGAGGAAATCATATCGTCAACCAGAATAAGGTCCATACCGGTAACGTCCTTACCCAGGAACTCGTGGGCTACGATGGGGTTACGGCCGTCAACGATGGTGGAATAATCTCTTCTCTTGTAGAACATACCAAGGTCAAGACCTAAAACGGAGGAGTAGTAGATGCAGCGACCCATACCGCCCTCGTCGGGGGAAACAATCATAGTGTTTTCGGGGTCGAGCTTGATGTCGGGCACGCTGCGGAGCAGGGCCTTAATCATCTGATAGGTGGCCTGAACGTTATCAAAGCCACCAAGGGGAATGGCGTTATTAACACGGGGGTCGTGAGCGTCAAAGGTGATAAAATTGGTAACACCCATATTCATAAGCTCCTGAAGCATCATAGCGCAGTCCATAGACTCTCTGGTGGTGCGTCTGTGCTGTCTGCCCTCATAGAGCATAGGCATAATAACGTTAACACGGCGTGCCTTACCGCCCATAGCGGCTATGATACGCTTTAAATCCTGATAATGGTCATCAGGACTCATAGGAACTTCCTTGCCGTACATATTGTAGGTAACGCTGTAGTTGAAGCAGTCACAAATAATGTAAGCATCAAGACCGCGGGCAGAATGCTTGAAAACGCCCTTTGCCTCACCTGTACCGAAACGGGGACAGCTTGCGTTGATAACGAAAGACTTCTCCTCGGGAGTACCTCTCCACTGCATAAGATAATAGTCAACCTGCTTTGCAATTTCCTCGCAACCGCGCATAGCAACGATAGCAAGGTCACCGTAAGGTGCATGAGTTAAATCGATAGGTGCCATACGAACCCTCCGTATATAGTAATATTACTATAATATAATAACACATATTTTCAGCTTTACAAGAATAATTTTGAGAATTTTTCAAATTTCGACTTTTTTCACACCTTGCCTTCAAAACCCTTGGCTATTTTATGTAAAAGGCCGAAAATGAATAATCATTAAAGTTGACAAACGGAAATAATCATTATATAATAATTTCAACTATGTATACTTAAAAATTCCATTGAAAAGGATGTAAAAAATATGCAGTGGACTTCCCTTAATGATTTGCGTGAAAAATACCTGTCCTTCTTTGAGAGCAAGGGCCATCTCCGTCTGCCCAGCTATTCGCTGGTGCCCCAGGGAGATAAATCTCTGCTCCTTATAAATTCAGGTATGGCGCCTATGAAAAAATTCTTCACCGGTGAGGTGACACCCCCCAGAAACCGTGTTACCACCTGCCAGAAGTGTATCCGCACCCCCGACCTTGAGCGTGTGGGTCATACCGCCCGCCACGGCACCTATTTTGAGATGCTGGGTAACTTCTCCTTTGGCGATTACTTTAAAAACGAGGCTATTCCCTGGGCTTGGGAGTTTCTGACCGAAACTCTGGAAATCCCTGCCGACCTGCTCTGGCCCTCCGTTTATGAGGAGGACGACGAGGCCTACGCCCTCTGGCGTGACGTTATCGGCGTACCCGAGGAGAGAATCGTAAAGCTGGGCAAGGCCGACAACTTCTGGGAGCACGGTACGGGTCCCTGCGGCCCCTGCTCTGAAATTTATTTTGACCGCGGCGAAAAATACGGCTGTGGCTCACCCGACTGTAAGCCCGGTTGTGAGTGCGACCGCTATATGGAAATCTGGAATAACGTGTTCTCCCAGTTCAACAATATGGGCGACGGCACCTATACCGAGCTTGAACATAAGAACATCGATACAGGTATGGGACTCGAGCGCCTTGCCTGCGTAATGCAGGGTGTAGACAATATGTTCGAGGTAGACTCGGTTCGCCG
>JAGAPN010000055.1 GCA_017623235.1 Clostridia bacterium
ACGCAATTAAGGGCGGTATGGTTAACTGCCAGAAGGAAATGAAGAAGGCTGTTGATTGCGGCTACTGGAATATGTTCCGTTTCAACCCCGCACTCAAGGCAGAGGGCAAGAATCCTCTTACCATCGACAGCAAGCCCGCTACCACCGATTATAAGGAGTTCATCCTCGGTGAGGCTCGTTACGCTTCTCTTACCCGTTCCTTCCCCGAGCGTGCTGAGGCTCTCTTCGATAAGGCCGCCGCTACCTCTAAGGAAGCTCGTGCTCATCTCGAAAAGCTCGCAGAGCTCTACGGAAAATAATATAAATAGTAAAACCCCTTCAGCCTCGGCTGAAGGGGTTTTCATTATTTATCATCAAAAAGCTTGTCCACCAACATACCTCTTGCCTCCTGGGGAGTAGAGAATACTATCTGTGTTTCGGTTGCACCGAACTCCTGAAGCCGGTTTATAAAGTGATCAAGATTTTCTGTGGTATCAAAGGCAACCTTTATAAGCATTGAGTAACGCCCTGTCACACAATTACATTCCAACACGTTGGGATGGGCGCAGATAAAGGGGTAAAATTCGGGCTTTCTTGTAGGGGACAGCTCTAAATTAATAAAAGCCGTAACGGGATAGCCCAGCCTTTTATAGTTAAGCTTTACGCTGTAGCCGCTGATGATTCCCTCATCCTCCAGCTTTTCTATTCTTGCGGCGGTGGCAGGTGAGGAGAGGTATACGTTTTCGGCCAGTTGCTTTAGAGGCATACGGCCGTTTTCCTGTAAAAGAGATATTATTTTTATGTCTATCTGGTCCATATAAACGCTCCGCAGTTTTATTTACTTAATAATATAAGGTTAAATTATATCAAAGTCAAGAAAAAACACAGAATTTCTTTATTTTCTTATGTAAAAACCTAAAAATAATAGTAAAAATTAATAAATTGTGTTATAATCTGTCAAAACAGAGTAAGGAATATGGTTTATGAAATATAATCATACTGTTAAGGGCCGTTTTATCTCCCGACCTAACCGCTTTATTGCTACGGTAGAGGTGTCTGATGAGGTGGAAACGGTCCACGTTAAAAATACAGGTCGATGTAAAGAATTGCTGATACCCGGGGTGACTGTGATTTTGGAAAAGTCGGATAACCCCGCCCGCAAAACAAAATACGATCTTATTGCCGTTTATAAGGAGGGGCTGGGCCTTGTAAACATTGACAGCCAGGCGCCTAACAAGGTGGCGTATGAGTGGCTTCAGACGCAGGCTTTCGACCATATAAAGCCCGAATACACCCTTGGGGACAGCCGCTTTGATTTTTATATGGAAAAGCAGGGAGAAAAGTATCTTTTAGAGGTAAAGGGCTGTACTCTTGAAATAGACGGCGTGGGCTATTTTCCTGACGCCCCTACAGAGAGGGGAGTAAAGCACCTAAAGGGTCTGACCCTTCTTCAAAAGCAGGGATACAATACCGCCGTAGCCTTCGTTATACAGATGGAGGGTGTGAATATCGTACTGCCCAATACCGCCACCCATCCACAGTTTGCCGATGCCCTTCATTCGGCGAGGGCGGCAGGGGTGAAGGTGCTATTCCTGCTTTGCTCGGTAGAGGAAGATAAGCTTTATATAAAGGAAAATATCGGTGACCTACTGTAATGTAGGTCACTTTTTAATTTGCCTCTTGCAATTAAAATGGTTTTATGCTATACTACAAATAGTTTTTAAAACCATATAAATGAATCTTTAAAACCAAGAGGCGTAGTTATGAGAAAACCAATAGAGAGAATTGATTACACAAAAGGCGAGGAGATATTCAGCGCTGTGGTGCATATTGTGGGCGCAGGCCTTGGCATTATCGGTACGGCAGTATTGGTTGTGCTGGCCGCCCTTAAGGGCGATGCCCTTGCTATTACAGGCTGCAGTATTTACGGCTTCAGTATGATTGTGCTTTATACAATGTCCAGCCTTTATCATATGATAAGGCCCGACAAGGCAAAGAAATTCTTCCGTGTAATGGACCACGATACAATTTTTCTGCTGATTGCAGGCACCTACACCCCTTATCTGCTTATAGCCCTTCGTGGAGTATTAGGCCTTATTATGATGGCTCTTATCTGGGGTATGGCTATTGTGGGTATTGTTTTTAACTCCATCGACCTTGAGAGATTTAAGGTGCCCTCTGTGGTGTGCTACGTAATTATGGGTTGGGCAATTATCTTTACGGTAAAGCCTCTTTTAGAGGCGATTTCTGTGCCGGCCTTTATCCTGCTGCTGGCGGGCGGCCTGTTTTATACAGGAGGACTTTTCTTCTATGTAAAGAAGAAAATAAGATATTTTCACTCTATTTGGCATATCTTCGTACTGCTGGGCACCCTGTTTCAGTATTTCTCTGTTTTAGATATGGTGATATCTCTTTAAAATAACACTTGTTTAAACTGTTAAAGTATTCTATAATGTACAAAAATATATGACCGAGCCCTTTTTGGGGCCCGGCCATACTTATGTAGAGGGAAATTATGGAATCAATACTTAACACCCTGACGTCTGTTTGGGCGTCAATCTATGCCGCTTTTGAAAAGGTCATCTTCTTCTGTGACGGTATCTTTAACGGCACAATGCTCTCAATCCCTATGGGCGGGGACAAAAAGCTGGAAATATCATTTCTGGTAATTCTTCTTGTGGCTATGGGTATCTATTTTACCATTCGCACAGGCTTTTTACAGATACGCCATATCCCCACAATGTTCCGCATCGCTACCGAAAAATCGGATAAAACCGATAAAAAGGCCCTTTCGGGTTGGCAGGCACTTATCGTTTCCACCGCTACCCGTGTTGGTATGGGTAATCTGGCAGGTGTTGTTGCTGCAATTACGGTAGGTGGCGCAGGCGCCGTTTTCTGGATGTGGGTTACAGCTCTTATGGGCTCGGCAACCGCTTTTGTTGAGGCTACTCTGGCTCAGAAATATAAACAGCCCGACCCTCTTTACGGCGGCTATCACGGCGGCCCTGCCTATTACATACACGCCCTGGTTGAAAAGTGGAAGGGCAAGAAAGTTAACAAGTCTATTCTGGCAGTTCTCTTTGCCATATCGGGCCTTATCTGCTGGTGCGGTATAAGCCAGGTAGTGGGCAACTCGGTTACCGAGGCTGTCTATAATGAGTTTCATATTAAGCCTATTTATACCATTACCGTGCTGGTTATTTTGGCCGCAATAATCGTTCTGCGTAAGAATGCTACCGTTAAGGTGCTGGATATTATGGTACCCATAATGGCAGGCTGTTTCTTCCTTATCACTTTGTTTATTATCTTTAAGAATATTACCCTCCTGCCCGGAGTTTTCGGTAGAATCTTCTCCGAGGCCTTCGGCATTACCCAGATTGCAGGCGGCGGTATTGGCGCTGTTATAATGCAGGGTATTAAAAGAGGTCTGTTCTCTAACGAGGCAGGCTCGGGCTCGGCTCCTTGTGCCGCTGCCGCTGCAGATACCTCAAATCCCGCAAAGAGTGGCTTTATGCAGGCCCTCGGCGTATTTATAGATACCTTGGTTATCTGTAGCTGCACAGCCTTTATTATGCTTCTTGCCCCCACCTCCGTTACCGAAGGACTGGGCGGTATGGCCCTTCTGCAGGCCGCTATGGATTATCATCTGGGCGCCTTCGGCGGAATATTCGTTACCATTACTCTGTGGCTTTTTGCCTGCTCTACCTTTATCGGCGTTCTGTTCTATGCCCGTTCAAACGTGGCATACCTCTTCGGCAAGAGTATGAAGGCCCAGACCGCTTATAAGGTGATTGCGCTTGTAATGCTCTTTATAGGCGGTATCGGCTCCTACGTTGCCGTTTGGGCTATGAGCGACGTGGGCATCGCCCTTATGACGGTATTTAACGCCATCGCAATTATACCTCTGTGTAAGGAATCTCTCGTTATACTTAAGGATTACGAAAAATCCCGTAAATAATAAAAGGCAGTCTTGCGACTGCCTTTTAATTTTACCATAAAAATAACATTGTGCCCACAAGGCTCAAGGCAACGCCTATAAGCTGTCGGGTGGTGAGCCTTTCACGGTAGAAGACCCAGGGAATAAATGCGCCCATAAGTATTCCAAAGCCAACTCCAAGCGGGGAGGTGATTACTATGGGAAGCACGGTGCTTGTAAACAGGGTCAATATGTATGAGGTGCCGCTAAATACAGAGGAAACGGTGGCGTTTACTGCCTCTTTTCGTGAAACCTTGAATATTTTGGCCCCCTGCTTTGTGATGGGGAATATAGCAATTAGGAGAAAGACTACGGCACGAATAAGGCCAATCCATACGCTGAAGCTTAAGGTGTCTACGGTCTCAAATGTCGTTTCAACCTGGTGTTGCTTGCTGAGTATAGAAACAAAAGCGCCTGCAACGCTTATAACGGCGTATATCCAGATAAGCCTGCGACGCAGCTTGCCCTCGTGGGTCTGGCTGACGGTCAGCACCGATATCAGCATTATCAATATTCCTATTATCTGTCTTATAGATACCTTCTCGTTAAGAATCAGCACACCCCACAGGCAGGAAAGAATTATTGAGCCCAGGGTTGATATTATGGCAACGGTGGCAATTTGTCCTGCCTCATAGGCCTTAAAGCGTAGAATACAGTCCAGGGCGGCCAGAATTACTATAAGAAAGGCGATTAGGAGGGAATACGGGGTGTATTCAAGCTTGTTTCCACCGAAGATCAGCACCATCAGCGGTATAATTGCCGAAATGATGCCGTTTATCACCATATAAATAATATTCGATCTTAAGGAGGTACCTGCCGCCAGCTGATAACGCTTCATAAAGTGCAGCGAGCTGACTTGGCCCAGGGTAAGGGCGAAAATATGCAGTAAATAAAACTCGGTCATAGTAAACACCTCGCAGTATTTTCGAGGAAATTATATGATTATCAGCCGAGAAAGTCAACAAAAAACGCCGTATTGTTTAGAATTGAGCGAAACGTCTATAAAAACAGCACCTAAAGGAAGCTGCGTTTTATCCCTAATCGCAACTCCCTAAGAGGTGCTGTCTTTTATCTGTTATAATCGAAATCACAATATTTAAGGAATTCCTTTGCCATAAGGGTGGCGCCGATCTGGTTGGGATGAATTCGGTCCCAGGCAATACAGGCGGCGTGGCACACCTGAAGATAATCCTCATACATTTTCTGGAAATCCACAAATATGCAACCGTGCTTTTCGGCAAGACGGCGGCTGATTGCGGTGTATTCGTCCATACGCTTTCTCATCATATCCTCGCGGTTGGGTTCCATTATGTAGGGGGAGAGGATAAACATACCCTTAACACGGTCCTTGGTGCGTACTATCATTTCCTCCAGCTTCTCCTCGTATTCGTCGGGGAGTACGTGGTGGTCGGTCATGGCAGGGCAGTCAAACTGACGCCAAACGTCGTTAATGCCAATGCAGATAGAAACCCAGTCGGGATTAAGGTCTAAAACGTCACGGTCGTAGCGTTCAAGCAAAGAACGGGCGTTGTTACCCGAAACACCCGAGTTGGTCACACGGATGTTAAGCTCAGGGTAGCAGGCGGCCAGCCAGCTTTCTATTATACGGACGTAGCCACGGCCTACAGCATCAAAAAGTCCCTCGCCTACAGGGTTGGTGCTGCCCCCGTCGGTAACCGAATCTCCGGCAAAAACTATACGGTCAAAATTTTCAAAAATCATACAATCACCTCATCGTAGTAACAATTATAACACAATTATTATAACTTGAACAGGGTCCTTGTTCAAGTTATAATAATGCTGAATTATATAACAAAATCATTGATTTCGAGAGTTATCAATAATTAATAAGGCCATATTTAGGTCGTTTGCTTCGTTTTACACATACCCTTCCCCAGCGGTTAGCGAATGACGACAGGTTGCGTCATCAGAGTCCTCGAGAAACCGAGCCGCAGCAAGACCCTCTCGGGTTCGACTCCCTACATTAACAAAAACAACAAAACACCCCATCCTTACGGATGAGGTGTTTTCTCGTTTGGTGGAGGTGAGGGGAGTCGACCATCTGCTGCG
>JAGAPN010000056.1 GCA_017623235.1 Clostridia bacterium
AACGCCACGGCTCTTCATACCTACCAAACGGTTTTCAACAATATCAAGGAGGCCGATGCCGTTGGCGCCGCCAACCTCGTTAAGCTTTTCAACTATCTGAAGACCGTCCATCTCAACGCCGTCTATAGCAGTGGGTACACCCTTTTCAAAATGGATGTTTACGTAGGTAGGAACATCGGGAGCCTGCTCGGGGGCAACGCTCATCTCCAGGAAGCCTTCCTTGGAGTACATAGGCTCGTTAGCGGGGTCTTCAAGGTCCAGACCCTCGTGAGAGAGATGCCAAACGTTTTTATCCTTGGAATAGTTGGTTTCACGGTTTATCTTAAGGGGGATGTTATGAGCCTCGGCGTAATCAATCTCTTCCTCACGGGATTTGATATCCCATTCACGCCAGGGAGCAATAATCGCCATTTCGGGGGCAAAGGCCTTAAGGGTCAGCTCGAAACGAACCTGGTCGTTACCCTTACCTGTGCAGCCGTGGCATATAGCGTCAGCGCCCTCCTTCTTAGCAATTTCAGCAAGGCCCTTTGCAATACAGGGACGAGCGTGGGAGGTGCCCAGAAGGTAGGTTTCGTAATCTGCACCGGCTTTAAGGCAGGGCCAAATGTACTCCTCAACGTATTCTTTCTTGAGGTCGAGAACGTAAAGCTTGGAAGCGCCGGTTTTAAGGGCCTTCTCTTCAAGGCCGTCAAGCTCGGTGCCCTGGCCTACGTCACCGGATACGGCGATGACCTCACAGTTATTATAATTCTCCTTAAGCCAGGGGATGATGATAGAGGTATCAAGACCGCCTGAATATGCGAGAACAACCTTTTTGATTTGTGACTTATCCATTATGTATTACCTCCGTGGGTTTTATATCAACTGTGCATAATTATGCAACTTTTATGCCGTTATGTCAAGTCCTTTTTTGATAATTGTTATATTTGGCAATATTTAGGACTTTTGCACCCTGTATCTTGTTGAATTTTATGAATATTTATGCATTATATTCTGCATATTATGCATATCCGCAAAAGAAACCCAAGAGGTTTCCCTTGAGTTTCCTTTAAAGATTATTTTCTGATTATCTCTGCCTCTCCCCCGTCTACGGTTGCCTTGGTTATTCTAACCTTCAAAACGGTTTCATCGGAGGGGGTGTCGTACATGGGTGCCTGGAGAATTCCTTCGATTATAGAACGAAGTCCTCGGGCGCCCGTTTTACGCTCAATAGTAAGCTCAGCAATACGCTCCAGCGCATCATCGGCAAACTCCAGCTCAACGTTATCCAGAGAAAACAGTGCCTGATACTGCCTTATAATAGAGTTTTTAGGCTCGGTCATAATACGGATAAGGGTTTCCTTATCCATAGCGCTGAGTGCGGTGATAACGGGAATACGACCTACGAGCTCCGGTATTATCCCGAATCTTACCAAATCCCTGTGGGTTATATCCTTATAAATATTGGCCGCCTCAAGTTCCTTTTTAGACCTAACCTCTTGCTCAAAGCCAAGGCTGGAGCCACCCTTGCGGCGTTCAACTATTTTATCTATACCGTCAAATGCGCCACCGCAAATAAAGAGGATATTAGCGGTATTTATCTGAATAAACTCCTGCTGGGGATGCTTGCGTCCGCCCTGAGGAGGAACGTTGGCAACGGTACCCTCAAGAATTTTAAGCAGGGCCTGCTGAACACCCTCGCCGCTTACGTCACGGGTAATGCTGGTGTTCTCACTTTTGCGGGCAATTTTATCTATCTCATCAATATAGATAATACCACGCTCAGCCTTTGCTACATCAAAATCTGCCGCCTGGATAAGGCGAAGCAGAATATTTTCCACGTCCTCACCAACGTAACCCGCCTCGGTAAGTGTGGTGGCATCGGTAATGGCAAAGGGCACGCCCAGGGACTTGGCCAGGGTCTGTGCCAGCAGGGTTTTACCAACACCTGTAGGGCCAAGGAGCAGAACGTTACTTTTATTAAGCTCTACGTCGGTTTTGTCGGCCTTGAATATTCTTTTGTAATGATTATAAACCGCCACGGCAAGGGTAATTTTCGCCTCGTCCTGGCCAATAACGTACTCATCAAGGTGAGCCTTAATATCACGGGGCTTAGGCAAAATAAACTCCTGTTCAGGCTTTTTAGACCTGCGAGGGGCCTCGGGCATATCCTCGGGCTCTAAAATAGTACTGCAAAATCTTATACATTCATCGCAGATATATACACCCGGTCCCTCAATAAGACGATTAACCTGATGCTCGTTCTGGCCGCAAAAGGAGCAGCGTATTTCATTGTTCTGATTATTGCCGTTTGGCATAAAAAACTCCGTTCCGGCTAAGATTAAAAGCCTTTCTTAATATCAAGAAAATCTCCATTGGAAAAATGGAGATTTTCTGAAAATTATCGTTTCTCGATGACCTTATCAATAAGACCGTATTCCATTGCCTGCTGAGCCGACATAAAGTTATCACGGTCGGTATCCCTCTCGATTACCTCAAGGGGCTGGCCCGTTCTCTCGGCAAGAATGGTATTTAAAGTGTTTCTGGTCTTTTCAATGTGACGGGCGTGAATAAGAACATCGGTAGCCTGACCTTCGGCTGCGCCGAGGGGCTGATGTATCATTATCTCGCTGTGAGGCAGAGCGTAACGCTTGCCCTTGGTGCCTGCCGCAAGCAGGAAGGCGCCCATACTGGCCGCCATACCGATGCAGATAGTAGACACGTCACACTTGATATACTGCATAGTATCATATATAGCCATACCTGCGGAAACGCTTCCGCCGGGGCTATTGATATAGAAGCTTATATCCTTTTCGGGATCCTGACCCTCAAGATAAAGCATCTGCGCAATGATAAGGCTGGCAGAATTGTTATCTACCTGGTCAGGCAGCATAATGATTCTGTCATTTAAAAGACGGGAGAATATGTCGTAAGAACGCTCTCCCCTGCTGGTTTGTTCAACAACGTACGGTACTAACATACCCATAATAATCACCTCTGTAAAGATTCGTGCTCAGGGCCGCCTTTAATATTATGAACAAACACCCTCAATTATAAACAATTATTCGGCTGCCTCGTCCTTTTTCTCTTCGGTTTCGGCCTTTTTGGTGGTCTTTTTAGCGGCAGTCTTCTTGGGAGCAGCCTTCTTTGCGGGCTCCTTCTTCTCGGACTTCTCCTTTACATCCTTAACCTCGGCGTTTGCCTTTACAAGGTCAATAGCCTTGTTGAGGGTGATGTCGTGAGCAATATCCTTTTCGCTGATAGCAGCCTTAACCTGGTCAACCTCCATACCATAGGAAGCGGCAACCTTCTCATACTCGGCGTTAAGCTCTTCCTCAGTAGCGGTGAGGCCTTCAAGCTCAACAATCTTCTCAAGAGCAAGGCGCATCTTAACCTGCTTCTCACTCTGGGGACGGAAGGTTTCCTTAAACTCCTCAACGGTGGTGCCTGTATACTTAAGGTAGGTATCAAGATCCATACCCTGGCTACGCAGACGATAGTCAAACTCGCGAACGCTCTCGTTGGAACGGTTCTCGATCATAGCATCGGGAATCTCTGCCTTCATACCGTCAACCACAGCGGCGATAAGCTGGTTTTCAACCTCTTCATCGGCAGCCTTGGTCTTGCGCTCAAGAGCCTTTGCCTTAATATCCTCCTTGAGGGCATCAAGGGTATCAAACTCACTTACGTCCTTGGCAAACTCATCATCAATAGCAGGCATTTCCTTTGCCTTTATCTCGTGAAGCTTACACTTAAAGGTTGCATCCTTACCGGCAAGCTCTTCAGCCTGATACTCAGCGGGGAAGGTAACGTTTACGTCAAACTCTTCGCCTACGTTGTGGCCTACGATCTGCTCTTCAAAGCCGGGGATAAACTGACCGGAGCCTAAGGTAAGAGAATAACCCTCGCCCTTGCCGCCGTCAAATGCAACGCCGTCAACAAAGCCCTCAAAGTCAATTACTGTCATATCATCCATAGCGGCAGCACGACCCTCAACGGTTACGATGCGGGCGTTTCTGTCGGCTAAACGATTGATTTCAGCCTCAACCTCTTCATCGGCAACAGCGGGAGTAACACGCTCTGCCTTAAGGCCCTTATACTCACCAAGCTCAACCTCGGGCTCAACAACCACAACGGTCTTGAAAACAACGCCCTCAGCCTTGCTGATGGTAACGATATCATTCTTCTCAACGTCTACAAGCTTAAGCTCTGCCTCCTCAACGGCACCGAGAAGAGCGCCCTCGTAGAGAAGATTAAGAGCATCGTCAAAGAAAACGGCTTCGCCGTAGAGCTTTTCAATCATATGAAGGGGTGCTTTACCCTTTCTAAAGCCCTTAACGGTAATGTTTTTTGCTTCCTTTCTATATACCTTCTGAATCGCATCGCAAAAAGCAGCGCTGTCAATGGTAATTTCCAGCTCATACTTATTGGTATCGATTTTGTTTGAAGCCTTCAAACTCATAATTATACCTCCGAAATTTTATAGCGCATTTCTACGCATAACTTATCGCATAATACTATAACATAATAAATTGATTTTTGCTACATATTTTTTTAATTTTTGGAAAATATTTTCTATTTTATTAAAAAAGGCACAAAATCAATGCAATCACAGGACACAAGTTTAAGCTTTATGCCCTCAAATTCCCCTATGGCACGGTTACGACCCGGCCCGTGAATATGGCCGTAGTACACTCTTTCGATACCGTGAGCCTTTAAAACCTCCAAAAGCTGTGGACAGCTGTCCTCTGCATAGGCGGGAGGATAGTGCATAAACACCATAGGTGCATATCCCGTAGCCTCGGCGGCGGCAATAGACCTTTCAAGTCTGCCCACTTCTCTGCTGATGATTTTTTTGTCTTCCTCCGACTGGGAAAACATCCAGCCGCGAGTGCCGCAGACGGCAACATCCTCTACTGCAAAGGCGTTATTAAAAACAAGGTCAACCGAGTTTATATTATTCTCTTCAAAAAACTTTTTAACCTTTTTAACCGTTGACCACCAAAGGTCGTGATTGCCCTTAAGCAGGAGCTTACGACCCGGCAGAGCCTCAATAAACTTAAAATCTTCAAGGGTATCCTCAAGCTTGAGGGCCCAGGAAAAATCGCCGGGAAGTACAACGGTATCTCCATCTTTTACCAATCTTTTCCAGTTGGCGGCAATTCTTTCGGTATGATTTTCCCATCCGAAAATATCCATAGGCTTATCAGAGCCTAAAGACAAATGCAAATCTGAAATTGTAAAAATGCTCAAGCTTGTATCACCTCTTTTGAATAAAACTGCAGCTACCTCAAATAATAATATCGACCGACATATTCGGCAAAAAAATTATTGGAGGAAATATAAATGAATTCTTGTGACAATGGAAAGTGCAAAGAGATTATTTCGGGTATCTATTGCAACGTTAAAAACTGCGAATATCACCGTGAGGGTGACAAGTGCGAGGCAGGCAGCATCCGTGTAGGAAACGGCACCTGCGCTTCCAGCAAGGATACCGAATGCGAGACCTTTAAGGCTAAATTTTAGCAGAAAAAACGCCCGACAGGGCGTTTTTTCATTTATGCCTTAATTCCGAGGCGGTCAAGGACCACCTTGCTCATATCCTCTTTTTCGCAGACGTTTTCAAAACGGAGAACGGCGGTTTCCAAAGCGGCGATGGCTGCAGGGATTTGGGTGTCGGTCTTTTCAGACAGCAGTTTTACCGCATCAAACTCGTTTTCGGGAACCTGCTGACCGATAGCCTCCAGCACGCTGTTTGCAAACTTGTAGGGGCTGGCAGTGGAAGCAATTACAACGGGACGCTCATCACCTGTGGAAGCCTTATAATCGTTATAAACGCTTACGGCAACAGCGGTGTGGGTATCTATAAGATAGCCGTATTTATCAAGCGTTTCGGAAATGGTTGCGGCGGTCTGCTCTTCGGTGCAGTAGCCGCCCCAGAAAAGCTCCTTTAATGAGGCCATAACCTCATCGTTTACGGTATACTTGCCCTCTGCCTTCAGGCTGTTCTGCCACTGGGCAACCAGCTTATCGTTATGGTCGGTAAGCTCGTAAAGCATTCTCTCCAAATTGCTGGAAATAAGAATATCCATAGAGGGAGAAATTGTTGTGAAGAATTTACGATTGCGGTCATAGGTACCTGTGCCCAGGAAATCGGTAAGAACATTGTTAGAGTTTGAAGCACAAATAAGCTTACCTACGGGTACACCCATAGCCTTTGCATAATATGCTGCCAGGATGTTACCGAAATTACCTGTGGGGACAACAACGTTAAAGCCATCCTTAAGGTAGTCTTCACCCTTATCTAAAAGGTCGCAATATGCCGATACGTAATATACAATCTGGGGAGCAAGACGACCCCAGTTTATGGAGTTGGCGCTGGAAAATTCCATATTATTTTCTTCAAGCAACGCCTTAATGCCGTCGTCTGTGAATATGGTTTTAACACCTGTCTGGGCATCATCAAAGTTGCCGTTTATGGCGCATACATATACGTTTTCGCCCTTCTGGGTATTCATCTGAAGCTGCTGCATGGCGCTGACACCGTCATTGGGATAAAATACCATAATCTCGGTATCCTTAACATCCTTAAAGCCCTCCAGCGCAGCCTTGCCGGTATCGCCCGAGGTAGCAACGAGAATTACGGTTTTCTTGCCGTCCCCTACCTTTTTGGCAGAGGTAGTAAGGAGATAGGGCAGAATCTGCAGGGCAAGGTCCTTAAATGCGCAGGTGGGACCGTGCCACAGCTCAAGTATATTCACCTTATCATCCAGAGCCTTAAGGGGTGCGGGAAGGTCGTTATCAAAGCTGCCGAGATATGCGCCCTTTGCGCAATAATCCATCTCCTCGGCGGTAAAATCGGTAAGGAACTTACCTAAAACATATTTTGCCCTCTCAACATAGCTCATAGTCTTAAGAGAGGCAAAATCCTCTGCGGTAAGGGTGGGCACCGATTGGGGTACAAACAGACCGCCCTCCTTGGAAATACCGTGGGCAATTGCTGCCGCCGATTCTACTGTTGCGTTGTTATCACGTGTACTGTTGTAAAGCATATATTCCTCCGAAATGTAATTGTTTATATTGTATAGCATAACAGCCCTGTTGTCAAAGCTTTTGAAGAAAACCTCCGAGCGCTTCGGACGAGAAGGCGTTTTTAATATAATTAAGGGAAAAACGCAGGGGCTTATCCTCACTCTGTCTATAGGTAACCTCTGCCACGTCAAATCGGTAAGCAACCTCATAAGGCAGCTTTGCCAGAAAATCGTAGGCGGTTTTTATAATTTTCACCTGCTTTGCGGCATCTACCGCATCCGCAGGGGCCACAAGAGCCCCCTCGGCCCTTGTTTTTACCTCGACGAACACAATGGCATCGGGGCTTTCGGCTATAATATCTATTTCACCGAACCGACCCTTGTAGTTGCAGCGAAGTATTATATATCCCTTGGAGCGCAGAAAATCGGCCACCATTTTCTCGCCGATGCGCCCTATCTCTGCCGCATAACTCATAGCAGATTTTTAAGGAAGGACAGACGATGTATCTCACAGGGTCCGAAGGCCTTTATAGCCTCGGTATGCTCCTTGGTGCCATAGCCTTTATGCTTGGCAAAACCATACTGCGGATATTTCTCATCGTACTCCAGCAGCAGGCGGTCACGGGTAACCTTTGCCAGGATGGATGCCGCCGCAATAGAGAGCGACTTGCCGTCACCCTTAACCACGGTTTCACAATCCACCTTAATGCCTTTAGGCACACGGTTGCCGTCTACAAGGGCAAAATCCACCTTATTACCCAGCTGTTCCACAGCCCTGTTCATAGCCATATATGTAGCCTCAAGGATGTTGTATTCCTCAATCTCCTCCACCGAAGCAAAGGCAATTCCCCAGGCAAGGGCCTTTTCCTTTATAACGTCGTAAAGGGCTTCTCTCTTCTTTTCGCTGAGCTTTTTAGAATCGTTTATACCCTCTATATCGACCTCATCGGGGAAAACCACGGCAGCGGCGCAAACCGGGCCTGCCAAGGGGCCTCTGCCCGCCTCATCCACACCGCAAACATAGGTGTAGCCTTTGGCACGGTACAGCCTTTCAAGCTCTAAATCAGGCATTGTCGCACACCCTTTCAAGCGTTATTCTACCGATTTTGCAGTTACGATATTCTTCAAGCAGCATTACGGCCGCACGCTCTGTATCGGTTTGTCCTCCCCTTATCACCATACCTCTTTTTTTGCCAATGGCGCAAAGTATGTCGTAGGGCTCGTCCTCAAGGGAGGTAAGATTATATCTGTCGGTAAGAAGCTGAGGATAGCTTTCTTTAAGATTTTCAATAAGGCGCACCGCCAGAAGCTCAATATCCAGCACGGCATCCTTAACGGCGCCTGTAAATGCCAGCCTCTCTCCTACCGTCTGGTCTTCAAATTTAGGCCAGAGCACGCCGGGAGTATCAAGCAGCTCAAGCTGCTTATCTAT
Source organism: Clostridia bacterium (assembly GCA_017623235.1). Taxonomy (GTDB): domain Bacteria; phylum Bacillota; class Clostridia; order Oscillospirales; family Acutalibacteraceae; genus SFWF01. The sequence goes on from JAGAPN010000056.1 coordinate 8,443, forward strand.
GGTTACCCACTGATTTCCACGGGTAACGCCGGGGCGGTTTTCGGCCTTGGCTTTATTGTTGCCTGCAATTCTGTTAATGAAGGTGGATTTACCCACGTTAGGTATACCAACCACCATTACGCGAAGGGGCTTGCCAACCATACCCTTTGCCCTGTACTGCTCAAGCTTATCGGCCAGGGTATCCTTTATTTTTTCTTTAAAGTTGCCTATTCCCTTGCCTGTTTTACAGTCTACGGGGACAGCTGCTATTCCCTGGTTCTTATAATGTTCAATCCACAAAGCGGTTTGAGCAGGGTCAGCCATATCACACTTATTAAGCAGAATCATAAGCGGCTTATCCTTAATAATATCCGCAAGGTCGGGGTTGCGGCTGCTGAGAGGAATACGAGCATCCACAATTTCAGCTACCGCATCTATAATAGGCAGCACCTCTTCAATTTTGCGGCGGGTCTTTGTCATATGACCCGGAAACCACTGAATATGCTGCATTTCGCTACTCATCTAATGAAAGCCCCCCTATTCTGTCAAAGGGCCATATACGGTAAACGGCCTTACCCAAAATATATCTTTCATCAATAAGACCTATCGAGGAAGACCTGCTGTCCAGAGAATCCTCACGGTTGTCACCCATTACAAAAATATGACCCTCGGTAACGTAGAGGGGAAACTCCACGTCCCAACGACGTGTGGTAAGATTTTTTATATAAGGCTCATCAAGCTCGGTCATATTGCTGAGGTCATAGCCGACGTATACCTTACCCTGGGAAAAATCAATATCAACAAACTGACCCTCCGTAGCGATTACCCTTTTAATTATGGGCTCGCTGTCGGCGGCATCGTTATACACCTTATTATTGACATTTCGGGAAACCACCACAATATCGCCGTACTTAGGCTCATACATAATATCCGATATGATTATCTTCTCACCGCTATAAAGGGTATTTTGCATAGAGGGACCCACAATGGTAGCCACCCTAAACAAGAAAGTAAAAATAACCACCACAGCAAGAAGCGCTATAAACACGGTATCTATCCACTCGAATATTTCACGGAATACCGATGGCTTTTTTGAAGGGATTGCAGTTTCCTCTTCGGCAACCGGAGCTGATGCGTTAACTTCAAAGTCCATAAAATTTCCTCACACTAAAAATAAAACAAAAGGAGACAGCGTTTTCCCGCAGTCTCCTTTCTTTGGATCAGGATTTTAGATAGATTCCTTAACCTTTGCGGCCTTACCAACTCTGTCACGCAGATAGTAAAGCTTCGCACGGCGAACACGGCCGTTTCTAACAGTTTCAACCTTAGCAACGTTGGGTGAGTGAACGGGGAACACACGCTCAACACCTACACCGTAAGAAACACGTCTTACAGTAAAGGTTTCGGAGATTCCGCCGCCGTGCTTAGCAATAACGGTTCCCTCGAACATCTGAATTCTTTCCTTCTCA
>JAGAPN010000057.1 GCA_017623235.1 Clostridia bacterium
GGTGATTATTATAACGTATGTGCCACGGTTGCCACTTTGTTGGCGAGTGGCACGCGCCCTATATTTTTTAGCGTGATTTTTCACGCTAACACCTCTACAAATTACTTATTATTTCTAAAATCTGCTGCGGAGTGTGGACTATATGTCCGGCTCCGTTTTCTTTTAGCTCGGTTTCCTCTCTGAAGCCCCAGGTAACCCCTATACCCGGCACCCCTAAATTGCGGGCGGTAACCATATCCACCCCGGAATCACCGATAAATACGGTTTCCTCCCTTTGGGCGCCGAACCGCTTCATTATATCAAGGGACGAGGCAGGGTCGGGCTTTAAGGGATAAGCATCGCTTTGACCAATCACTATATCAAAAAGGCCGTGAAAAAGCTTATCCACAATAGTGGCCGCCATAAAATGGGCCTTGTTGGTGCAGACCGCCAGGCCCACACCCTGCGCCTTAAGGCTTTGAAGAAGAGGAATTATACCCTCGTAGGGGGCAGAATAGTCGGCATAATGCTCTTTATAATATGAAAGCATTATATCCTTTGCCTTCAGCACCTCTTCACTGCTTTTATGGCCATCGGGCAGGGACCTCTCCATAAGCTTAGGGATACCGTTACCAACAAATATCTTATACTGCTCTACAGAATGGGTGGGATAGCCCAGCGCCGACATAGCGTGGTTGGTGGCAACGGCCAGGTCCTCTATAGTGTTACAGATTGTTCCGTCTAAATCAAATATCGCCAATTTAAGCATTTTTGCGCCCCCTGTTTTCGACATTTTACCATAAATCAACCCCATTTACAATAAATATATAAATTTTTTTAAAAAATGCTTGCAAATTTCCGTGATATCTGTTATTATATCATTTGCTATTGAATAAAGAAGAGGAGGTGCAGTGTCCATGGCAAAGTGTGATATCTGCAGCAAGGAAATTGCTTTCGGCATTAAGGTCTCCCATTCTCACAGAAGAACTAACAGAACCTGGAAGCCCAATGTTGTAAAGGTTAAGGCCATTGTAAACGGCACACCCCGTCGAATCAATGTCTGCACCCGTTGCCTGCGTTCCGGCAAGGTTGTACGCGCTATCTAATAGACGGCAAGAGCAATAACTTAAAACCCGAAGACTTTAAGTCTTCGGGTTTTTGCTTTTTATTCCTGTTTAAAGGGTCTTGTCATAAGGGTTGTGACAATATCCCTTACAGGGTAATTTTCATATAACAGCTGGTAGCATATCTCTATTATAGGAGTTTCTACCCCTGCTCTTTCGGCTAACTGTAGTGCGGTATCGCAGGCAAAGTAGCCCTCTACGGTGCCTACCTTATTAAGGGCCTCTTTCACAGACACACCTTTTCCCACCAGTTCACCAAAGCGGTGGTTGCGGCTGTGTACCGAGGTACAGGTAACAATTAAATCACCCATACCCGTAAGGCCTGCAAAGGTGGCGGGATTTGCCCCCAGGGCCACACCCAGACGGGTCATTTCGGCCAGACCTCGGGTTATAAGGGCGGCCTTGGAATTATCTCCCAGGCCCATTCCGTCGCAGACGCCTGCCGCCACGGCAATTATATTCTTTAAGGCGCCACCCAGCTCTACCCCGATAAGGTCGGGGTTGGTGTACACCCTTAAATAGTCGTTGGAAAAAATTTGCTGTACTAATTTAAGGCTATCCTTGTTTGCTCCCGAAACGGTAAGCATAGTAGGAATGCCTCTGGCAACCTCCTCGGCGTGGGAGGGACCCGACAAAACAGCTATGTCGGCATCGGGCAGCTCCTGGGAGATGGCCTGGGAAAGGCGTAGCAGGCTCTCCTTCTCGAAGCCCTTGGCCACGTTTACCACAATTCCCCTGTTTCTAACGGCGGCCAGTCTTTCGGCCGTCTGCCTTACCGCAAAGGAAGGGGTGGCAATTACCGTAACCACGCTGCCCTCGGCCAGGGAGATATCCGACGTGAAGGTCATATCACAGGGCAGTTCTACCCCGGGAAGCAGCCTTGGGCTGGTGTGGGTAGCCTCCAGCTGGGCCACCTCCTCCGTAAAGGGGGACCACACCGTAACCTTATGGGAATTTCTATGCAGGCTCAGAGCCAGGGCAAGACCCCAGCCGCCTGCGCCAAGTACAGTAATCCTTGCCATATCAGCCCTCTTTTTTTAAGGAGAGCTTCTTTTCCTCACCCTTTGCCAGACGCTTTAGGTTCTCGGTATGCTTAATAAATACTATAAAGCCTGCCAGCAGGGCCATTATCACCACAGGCCAAGGGCTGTAGGCCGTATTGGTGGCGATAAGAGCATCTGCCACCGAAACCCCTACCACGATAACCGTAGCCAGCAAAGAGCTTAAGGAAACGATACGGGAGATAATAAAGCAGATAATAAAGCCCGTAAGGCCCAGAATTATAGCAATAGGGCAACATACGGCAAAGGTGCCCACACTGCAGGCTACCGCCTTGCCTCCCTTAAAGCCGAAGAAGATGGGGAAAATGTGACCCACCATTACGGCAATACAGCAGATATACGCCCCGTAAATGGGGGTAAAAAGGACCTGGGCGCCCTCGGGAGCGGCGAAAAGATATTCAAAAACCGTCTTTCCCGCAAAGCAGGCCACAAAGCCCTTAAGGGCATCGCACAGGAAGGTCAGCCCTGCAGGAAGCTTGCCCGCCATACGGAGCATATTGGTAGCCCCTGCGTTTCCGCTTCCCACCTGCCTTATATCCTTGCCTGTAAACACCTTGGAAAAAATTACCGCAAAATTTAAGGAGCCTATAAGATAGGCGAAAACAATAACCCCTATAGCTATAATAATATTAACTGCGCTCAACTATTTATCTCCTCTTTCTCTAATGACAAATCGTATGGGCGTTCCTTCCAGACCGAAGGTGGAACGTATTTGGTTTTCTAAATAACGCTGATATGAAAAATGAAACAGGTCTGCCCTGTTGCAGAAGCAAACGAAGGTCGGGGGCTTGGTGGAGGCCTGGGTCATATAGAATATCTTCAGGCGCCTGCCCTTATCCGAGGGGGGCTGAACACGGGCGGTGGCATCGGCCAGGATATCGTTAAGCTTACCTGTGGAGATGCGCATAGTGTTCTGCTCGTGAACGTATTTTATCAGCTCAAACAGACGGTCAAGGCGCTGACCCGTTTTTGCCGAAATAAATATAATGGGGGCGAAGGGCATAAAGGAGAAGTCCTTCATCAGGCTCTTGCGGTAGGAATCCATAGTCCTGCCGTCCTTTTCCACAATGTCCCACTTGTTAACTGCGATGATACAGGCCTTGCCCTGCTCCAACGCCAGGCCTGCCACCTTGGAGTCCTGCTCGGTAAAGCCGTCGGTGCCGTCCAGCATAATTACGCAGACGTCGCTGCGCTCAATAGCCATCTTGGCGCGAAGCACACTGTATTTTTCCAGCTTATCGTCTACCTTGCTCTTGCGGCGAAGACCTGCGGTATCAATGAAATTAAATTTGCCGTGGTCGGTTTCCACCAGAGAGTCTATGGCATCACGGGTGGTGCCCGCAATATCCGAAACGATAACCCTCTCCTCCCCTGCTATAGCGTTTACCAGGGAGGATTTACCTGCGTTGGGCTTACCGATAACGGCAACGTTTATAATCTCGCTTTCATCCTCGGCCTCATCCTCCTCGGGGAGGTGTTTAACAACCTCATCCAGCAGGTCACCCGTACCGTGACCGTGTACCGAGGACACCGCCACAGGGTCACCCAGACCCAGGTTATAAAACTCGTAAAACTCCAGGGGAATGTCACCGATTTGGTCACACTTGTTAACGCACAGCACCACGGGCTTGCCGCTTTTCTGCAGCATAGCCGCCACGTCGGAGTCGGCGGCGGTAACACCGCTTTTAATGTCAACCACAAATATAATGCAGTTGGCCATATCTATAGCCAGCTCGGCCTGACTTCTCATACCTGCCAGGATAACGTCGTCGGTGCCCTGCTCGATACCGCCTGTATCAATAAGCATCATTTTCCTGCCGCACCACTCGGCATCCCCGTATATTCTATCACGGGTAACGCCGGGAGTATCGTCGACTATTGACATTCTTTTTCCTATTATTTTGTTAAAAAGGGTCGATTTACCCACGTTTGGCCGACCTACTACGGCCACTACGGGCTTTGCCATAGTTTCACCTCTTTCACTCTTCACCTGCCAGGGCGGCTATAAAGGAATATCCGTCGGGCTCGATTATCCTGACGGTCACACCTAAAGCCTCCTCCAGTTCGGTGACGGAAACGTTGTCTAAAAACAAATCTCTCTCAAACCGTAGCATATTGGAGGGGATAAGCAACTCCTCCCCAAGAGGCTGATTTTTAAGGGCGGCAATTATATCTCCGCCTGTAACCAAGCCTGCAACGGTAATTTTTTCACCGAAGAAATTGTTTTTTATATCATATACCTTACACTCTAAATTATGCCATTTTGCCGCCGCCTTGTCAACAGTTGACTTTATAAGGGGTCCTGCGGCAACACCCGTCACACAGGTGACCCGTCTTTTGACCTCGGGGGCGGGAAAATCCTCCAGCGCCTCGGCCGATTCCTTTTCGAAGAGGGCCCACATACCGACACCGTTATCCAGCTGACGGAACTCGTCGTAGGTGACGGCGGCAGGAATGGGCCTTTCGGCCTTGAGATAAAACTCATCGGAGGCGTAAACCAGCCTGTAGCCCAACCTTTTCTCATTTTCGGCGCCGATTTTATCGGTAATATCAATAACCGCGGCGGCGGTTTCCTTACTGAAAGGCTCTATTCCGGTAAGACCCTCTCTGAATTTTGTAAGGCCCACAGGCACCGAGGCTATGGAATGGGCATTTTTATAAAAAGATAAATCCCTCAAGCTCTTTTCAAGCTGGGCCCCGTCGTTGTAGCCCGGCACCAGCACCAGCTGAAAGTTCATAGCAATGCCTGCATCGTCAAATATTTTTATAATATCCAGGGCATCCCCTGCAAAGCGGTTGTTCATCATTTTGCAGCGAAGCTTTGGGTCGGTGGTGTGTACCGAGATGTTTACGGGAGAAATATGCATTTTTATAATGCGGTCAATCTCATGCTCGGTAAGATTGGTCAGGGTGATATAATTGCCGAAAAGAAAGGATAGTCGGGAGTCGTCATCCTTAAAATAAAGGGTATCACGAAGACCCCTTGGCAGTTGGTCGATAAAGCAGAAGATGCACTTATTCTTGCAGGAATGCTGGCTATCCATAAGATAGCTCCCGAAGGTAAGACCCAGCTCGCTATCCTCGGCCTTTTTGATTTTATAGGTCTTTTCCTTGCCCTTAGCCGTCAGGATTTCAAGGGTGAGCCTTTCCTCCCCCTGGTAAAAGCGGTAATCCAGCACGTCCACTATTTCGTTGCCGTTGATTTTAAGCAGGGTATCCCCCGCCTTAATACGGGCCCCGGCCGCAGGGCTGTGCTTTTCAACTCCTTCAATTTTTACCGACACCAATATCACCTCTCTTTTCGATAGTAAAAAAACAGAGAAGGACTTCTCCTCCTCTGTCTCGGCTTAGAATTAGTCTTCTACTTTTACAACTTCACGTCCGTTGTAGGTTCCGCAAGCGGGGCAAAGTCTGTGGGGGCGCTTGTACTCGCCGCAACGCTCACACTTAACGAGGGTGGGAGCAGTAAGCTTCCATAAATTGTTACGTCTTTTGTCACGTCTTGCTTTGGATGTTTTTCTCTTCGGTACTGCCATTTCAGCACCTCCTTAAATTATTTTTGGTTGGTAGAGTTTAATCTTTAAGCAGTTCTGCCAATGCCGCAAGCCTGGGGTCAACCTCGGTACCTCCGCAGTTACACTGCTTAAGGTTAAGGTCACAGCCACAGTCGGGGCAAATTCCCCTGCAATCATCCTTACACAAAACCTTTGTGGGCAGATTCATTACAATGTCGGCATAACAGAAGTCTTCAAGGTCCAACTGCATATCGGGTACCACCGCAATATCATCGTTTTCTTCACTTTCCTCGTTTTCAAGGGAAATCACGATGGTGCGATTGATATCGGTTGCATAGTCCAGCACCGTTTCCTTAAGGCAACGGTCGCAAAAACCGAAATATTGGGCCTTACAACTAAGCTGAGACTCAACTATACCTGCGCGGCTGACAATTTTTCCGTTAATTGCCACGGGAGCATGAAATGGTTTGACGCCAAGGAATTCAAATTCAGACAAATCCATCTCAAAATCTACCGACAGAAAATCTCTGCTGCCTGCGAACAGGGGCTTCAAATCAAGAAGCATAATCTCACCTCAATTGTCACAAAGAACATTATATATAATGCTTTTTGGTTTGTCAAGTGTTTTTTAGAAGAAAAAACGGAGCAGAATAATCTGCTCCGCCTGTTTTACGACTTAGATTTTCTCGGCGATTTTGGTAACTGCCTCGGGCAGGTCAGCCTCATCGCAGGATACGGTGAAGACGTACTCAATATCCTTGTTAGCATCAACACGAGCCAGGAACTTGTCAAGACCCTCAAGGCCGCCGCCGATTTTCTTGGTAGCGTCGCCGAAGATATGGGTAATGTCGTGGTTGCTTGCAGCTATTCCGCAGAGCATGGCATAATATTCATCATAACCGGAAATTCCGTAATTCTCAACGTCAATAAGTCGAACCTCACGGGCTACGCTGAAGGTAAGGGTGTCGCCCTTTTCAACACAGACCACGTTACCGGGGCTGTTTTTAGCCGCAGTGTTAACCAGATCGATGAGTTTCTTTGTTTTGCCTGAACCTTTGTTTCCGATAATAAGTTTAATCATATTATCCGCTCCTTTTCTATATATACACCGCTTTCGCGGTTGTTTTTTGGGGGTTGCTGAAATTATTTTCCCAGGCGAGCCTCAAGCTCTGCCTTGGCGGCCTCATAGCCGGGCTTACCCAGAAGGGCAAACATATTCTTCTTGTAGCTTTCAACACCGGGCTGGTCGAAGGGGTTAACACCCAGCAGATAGCCCGAGATGCCGCAGGCCTTCTCGAAGAAGTAGATAAGGCGGCCGAGATGCTCCTCATCAGCCTTATCAATATTAATTACAAGGTTGGGAACGGCGCCGTCGGTATGAGCCAGCACGGTGCCCTCAAAGGCCTTGGAATTTACAAAGGAAAGGGGCTTGCCTGCAAGGAAGTTGAGGCCGTCGCCGTCATCCTCTTCCTTTTCTATTACAACGTCGTTGCCGCACCGGCCGATGGTAACCACCGTTTCGAAAAGAATACGGCTACCGTCCTGTACGTACTGACCCATAGAATGAAGGTCGGTAGAGAATACAGCCGATGCGGGGAAGATACCCTTGTTATCCTTACCCTCACTCTCGCCGAAGAGCTGCTTAAACCACTCGGCCATCATAGTAAAGCGAGGCTCGTAGGAAACAAGCATCTCAACCGACTTACCCTTGCGGTAGAAGGCGTTGCGAAGGGCGGCGTAGGTATAGCAGGGGTTATTATCCATATCCTTAACCGCATACTCCTTAGCGGCAGCGGCAGCGCCCTGCATAATAGCGTCGATGTCGGCGCCGCAAACTGCTATAGGCAGCAGGCCCACAGCGGTAAGCACCGAGAAACGGCCGCCTACGTCATCGGGAATAACGAAGCACTCGTAGCCCTTTTGGTCGGCCAACTGCTTTAAGGTACCTCTTGCCTTATCGGTGGTGCAGTAGATACGCTTTGCAGCCTCAGCCTCACCGTAACGCTCCTCCAGATACTTGCGGAGAACTCGGAAGGCGATAGCAGGCTCGGTAGTGGTGCCCGATTTGGAAACGATGTTAACCGAAACACGCTTGCCCTCGCAAATCTTAAGCAGGTCATCAAGGGCAGAGCCGCTGATGGTGTTGCCTGCAAAATAAATGTCGGGTGTGGACTTGGGCAGAGCGTTGTAGTTATTGGACTTTAAGAACTCAATAGCGGCACGGGCGCCGAGATATGAGCCGCCGATACCGATAACAATGAAAACGTCGGTGTCGGAAATGATTTTGTCGGCTGCCTTCTTTATGCGGGCAAACTCCTCCTTATCGTAGGCAGAGGGAAGGTCTACCCAGCCGAGGAAATCGTTGCCCAGACCTGTTTTGTCGTGCAGCATATCGTGGGCCACAGCCACCTGTGCCTTAAGACCCGTAAGGTCATTCTCCCGCAGGAAGGGGGCCGCAAATTTATGGTTAAGAGTAAGTGCCATAGTCTAAAAAAACTCCTTTGGTTTTATTATATATATGATACACCAAAACGGCAATTTTTTCAACCATAAATTACACAGAAAATAAACTTTTAATAAGTCGGGCCAGGCAAAGGCCAAAGGTCACCCTTTCAGAGCCGTTTTCGGCCACTATGGGTATTACCCCCAGCTCCTCGTCGGCGAGCCTTACCTTAACGTAGCCCACCGTATCCCCTGCCTTAACGGGAGCGGTAAGGAGGCTCTCCACCGTAAGCTCGGTGGTGATTTTACCCTCTTGCCCCTTTTGGAGCAGGGCCTTAAAGGTATCCTTAACCACGGGATAGACCTGCCTTACGGCCCCCTGCTTTACGGGAATGGGTCCAAGACCCGAGGTGTCGGCCTTGACCTCGGTATAGCTGTAATTAGCAAAGCCGTAATCCAGCAGCTTGGCGGTAGAGTTAAACCTATCCTTGCTGGAGGGGGCCCCCAGCACCACGGCAATAAGGGTCAGACCCTGTCTTTCGGCCACCGCCGACAGGCAGGAGCCTGCTCCCGAGGTGGTGCCCGTCTTAAGACCAAAGCAGCCGTCGTAATAGCGAATAAGCTTGTTGGTGTTAACCAGCTCGCTCTCCCCACCTCTGAGGGCATCCATTCTGACGGTGGAATATTCCCTTATAAGGGGGTGACGGATAAGCTCGGCCGACATTACCGCCACATCGTGGGCGGTAGTAAGGTGTCCCTGGGCATCCAGGCCGTAGCTGTTTATAAATTTGGTATCGTGGAGCCCCAACTTTTCGGCCTTTTCGTTCATCAGGGCCACAAAGCCCTCCTCGCTGCCTGCCACCGTTTCGGCCAGGGCCACGGTGGCATCGTTGGCAGAGGCTATAACGGTAGCCCGCAGAAGCTCATCCACCGTCATTACCTCCCCAGGCTCCAGCCATATCTGGGAGCCACCCATAGAGGCGGCGTATTCCGAAGCTGTAACCCGGGTCTCCAGGGATATCCTGCCCTCCTCAATAGCCTCCATAACAAGTATTAAGGTCATAATCTTGGTAATTGATGCAGGGGGAAGAGCCAGGTCGGGCTGATGCTCGTAAAGAACCTTGCCCGTATTATATTCCATAAGTATTGCGGATTTTGCGTTAATTTGTAAACTTTCTCCCACCCCTGCGGCGGCCTGGGTATTCTTTTCCAGGGGAATATCAAGGTCGTCGGCGGCATATTCCATACTCACCGTTGCCGCCCAAAGCGTCGGCGCAAAGGCCACCGTCAGGCATAAGGATAATATTACTGCAATAAATTTTTTCATAAAAAACACCCCACATAATTTATATGTGGGGCTTATATTTTTAATAACCTAATTCTTCGGGACAAAGTATGACCTTTATGCGGCCCTTCTGTCGCTGGTAGCCGTGAACGGCGTAGTGGGCGCATAGCCTATCCGGCGAAAGACAGCCGTCGGCAGGACCCTTATCGGGGCAGATGCAATGGCCCAGGGTTCTGCAGGGGGTATTGGTGTTCAGACGAATAGCGTTCTTGGGGGCGGCCACCGTCTTTACACGGCGGAAAGCGGCCTCGACGTCGGGCACTATTTTATTTGCTCCCACAATGCAGATAACCTGACGGGGCCCAAAGGTTACGGCGGCGACCCTGTTGCCGTTGCCGTCGACGTTTACAAGCTCACCCTTTTCGGTTACGGCATTGGCCGAGGTTAAAAAGGCATCGGCCGAGAAGGTTTTTCGGTAAATCTCCATTATCTCCTCACGGGTAAGGCCCTGAACCGAGCGGTCGAGGAAAATATAATCCCCGTTTTTCATTAAATCAAAAACACCGCACTCGTTAAGGGTCATACTACCTCCGCAGGAGATAACGTCACCCTTTTTTAGCAGGCTTTTAACAATGGGGACAATATCGGCCTTGGTATCTGCAACGTAGACCTCCATATTATTTTTTTCAAGGTTTTTTATAAGACTTTCAAACATTTTATTCACCCTTTACTATTTTTCCGCCGCCCAGAAGTATATCGCCACGGTAAAATACCGCCGACTGTCCCGGCGAGGGGGCCCTTTGAGGACCTTCAAATTCCAGCACAGCCTCCCCTTCCCCAAGGGGGGTGAGAATGCAGGGGGCATCCTTTGCGCTGTAGCGCAGCTTTGCGGTGCAGGCTATGGGGGCGGTGGGATAGGCCTCGGCCTGGAAATTTACCTCATTTATATATATACGCTTTTTAAAAAGCAGCTCCTCATCACCCAGCACCACACGGTTGGTGGCAGGGCACTTGGAAATAACAAACTGCGGCCTGCCCAGGGCTATACCCAGCCCCTTGCGCTGGCCGATGGTATACCGCTGATGACCCAGGTGGGGACCCAGCACCCGACCCTTCGGGTCGGTATATTCCCCTTTTTGGAAAGGAGCCCCTGCCCTGCCCTCTAAAAATGCGGCGTAATCGCCGTCGGGCACAAAGCAGATATCCTGGCTTTCCTTGGAGTGGGCCGAGGCAAAGCCGTAGCCCTCGGCAATTTCTCTTACCTTATCCTTGGTAAGCTCACCCAGGGGCATAAGAATATGGTCCAGCTGACGGGAGGTCAGCCGCCACAGCACGTAGGTCTGGTCCTTTTTGGCGTCGTTGGGGCGGTAGATGACCTGCCGCTCACCCAGCCTTCCTATACGGGAATAGTGACCCGTGGCAATATAGTCGCACCCCAGGGCCAGCGCCTCATCCAGCAGGGCGCCGAACTTTATATATTTGTTACACTCAATGCAGGGGTTGGGGGTCAGTCCCCTATCGTATTCCTCTGCAAAGGGGGCGATTACCTGCCTCTCAAACTCCTGCCGTTTATCGAAAACAAAATGGGGTATACCCAGGGTCTTGCAGACCTGTGCCGCTCGGCCGACCTCGGGACCAATCTGACCCGAGGGCTCGTAAAGCCGCAGGGTGCCGCCGATTACCTCATACCCCTCTTGAAGCAGAAGGGCCGCCGCCACCGAGCTGTCTACTCCCCCGGACATTGCTACCATTACCTTTGCCACGCTATCACCACCTTTTTATAAATTATACTATGCCCCTCTTCTTTTGGCAAGAAAAAAACCTGCTACATCGTAGCAGGTTTTTTGGTTTTTTATTCAGCAGCAGGAGCCTCTTCTGCGGGGGCGGCCTCTACGGGAGCCTCAGCGGGAGCTTCCTCTTCCTTTTCAAAGACAAAGTCCTTGCCGGGGAGGATAGCGTTGAGAACGATACCTGCGATAGATGCAACTGCAAGAGCAGAAAGAGCGATGGTAACGTTGCCGATGGTGAAGGTAGCGGCAGAGCCGAGGCCCAGGGCGCAAACCAGGATAACTGCGGCAACAATAAGGTTACGGCTCTTGGTAAAGTCAACCTTAGCCTCAACCACGTTTCTTACACCGATAGCGGAAATCATACCGTAAAGCACGAAGGAGATACCGCCGATAACTGCGGTGGGGATAGAGCTTACCAGCGCGGCAAACTTGGGGCTGAAGGAAAGCAGAGCGGCAATAACGGCGGCTATGCGGATAACACGGGGGTCATAAACCTTGGAAAGGGCAAGCACGCCTGTGTTCTCACCGTAGGTAGTATTGGCGGGACCGCCGAATACAGCCGAAATAGAGGTTGCCAGACCGTCACCGATAAGGGTACGATGGAGACCGGGGTCCTTAATGAAGTTCTTACCAACGGTAGCGCCGATGGCAGAGATGTCACCGATATGCTCCATCATAGTGGCAAGAGCGATGGGAACGATAGCAATAATAGCGCCGATGATGGTGCCTGTCTGGCTCCAGTCAATGCCCAGGATGGTAGAATTCTTATAAATGGGAAGTCCTATCCAGGCAGCTTCCTTAACGCCGGTAAAGTCGATAGCCCAGCTCTCTACACCGAAGCCGTTGCCCACGATAAGAGCAACCAGGTAGGAGCCTATAACGCCCAGAAGAATGGGAATGATTTTCAGCATACCCTTGCCCCAGATGTTGAACACGATAACTATAGCAAGAGCGATAAGGGCCAGAGGCCAATTGCTGGAGCAGTTATTAACTGCAGAGCCCGAAAGGCCAAGACCGATAGCTATGATAATGGGGCCTGTAACAACGGGCGGGAAGAATTTCATAACCTTGTTGATGCCAACCAGCTTGATAAGGCCTGCAAGCACCAGATACACAAGACCTGCACAGGCAACACCGAGGCAGGCATAGGGCAGCATTTCCTTGTTGGGAATATCGCCGTTTTCACCCAGCATAGGTGCAACTGCAGCATATCCACCCAGGAATGCAAAGGAGGAACCTAAGAACGCAGGAACCTTGCCCTTGGAGATAAAGTGGAAGAAGAGCGTGCCAAGACCTGCCATAAGCAGAGTGGTAGCAACGTCAAGACCTGTAAGTAAGGGAACGAGAACGGTTGCGCCGAACATGGCGAACATGTGCTGGAAGCCCAGCACCAGCATACGGCCTGTGCCGAGTTTTCTCGCATCGGTTATGCCTTCATCACCGATAACGAACTTTTCTTTTTTGCTCATTTGAAGTAAACCCCCTGTTTTTTATTGTGACACATATTATATATATGTATCCGTCCGCCGGGCCCGTGTATTATTTTTTCCACCTTGGCATATAATTACTATAAAGCATAAAATATGCACCCGTGGGGTAAATTTAAAAATACAGGCCTCGGCACCGTTTGTTATTGTACCACACTATATTGTATTTGTAAATTGTTTTCCTACAAAAAACCACAAAAAAAGGGATTTTATTCCGCTTTTCGGCCCTTCTACCCTAATCCCATTTGGATTTTTTGTAGTTTTGCACAAACAAAAAGCCAAAAATCAGCCCCAAAAAACGGTTACAACCTTGTAACTTTTGTAATTTTCTTGTAATTTGTGTGCATTTTGCACAAATTCATAACCCCCCAGTAGTTTGACATATTCAATTTTTTTGATTATAATACCCGAGAACTGAAATTTTCCCCGAGTGAACACGGCTTTTAAAGCCCTACCTCTAAAAGGTATTAACAAAGGAGTTTATGATGTTACAATATTTTAAAAAGCTTGCAGACAAGGTGCGCAGCATTACCCCCGATGCCCTTATTCAGCGTACACGCCCCCTGCTCTGCCTGATATTGGCCACAGCCTCGGTTATGCTGTCCCTTATCTACTCTACCGACATCGTTATAGTAGACGACGGACAGACCACCGCCTCGGTTACCGTTTTCGGCGGTGATTATTTAAAGGCTACCGAAAAGCTGGCCCTTGAAGACTGTGAATTTGAGGTCGACAGCGTTAAACACGGCCTTTTCACCACCAACGTTAAAATTTCTTATATCGTACCCCTCACCATTAAGGTTGGCAACAACTCTTCCACCTACTCGGTAAGGGCAGGTCTGCTGGGTGATATTTTAGACACCCTGGGCATCACCCTTGGTCAGCACGATATAATCAGCCATCCCCTTTCGGGTTATATTAAGGAAAAGACCACCGTCGAGATTACCGACGTTGAGTACGTTACCGAAACCCGTTATGAAACCATCCCCTTCCAGAACAAAATCGAGTATTCCGATAAATACAGCGCTTCTACCCAGCAGTTAGTATCCACCGGAAAGGTAGGCTCTAAGGAGGTTACCTGTTCGGTTAAATATATAAACGGCGTAGCTGTAAGCTCCACCGTTTTAGACGAAAAAATTACCGAGTACGCCGTAGACCATACCACCGTTATCGGCACCTCTACCGTAGGTTATGCTTCGGGCAACAAGCCCGCCTCTCAGGTTGAGTCTATTTCTACCCTGACTCCTCCTGTCGACCTTATAGTAGATGCCAACGGCGTTCCCGTAAAATACACCTCTCAGAAGACCCTTCGCGCTACCGCCTACACCTACACCGGCTACAACTGCTCCACAGGCGTTGCTCCCCAGCCCGGCTACGTTGCGGTAGACCCCAGGGAAATCCCCTACGGCACCAAGATGTATATTATGTCTGCCGACGGCAGATACCACTATGGCTACGCCATTGCCGCTGACACAGGCGGATTCATCTACGGCAGCCGTACCGATATGGACCTCTTCCTTGAAACCGAAGAACAGTGCGTAAACTTCGGCAGAAGAAACATTATCGTATACTTCCTGTAAAAAGCAAAAGACCCTTGAGCAAAGGCTCAAGGGTCTTTTTTTATTTTGCGTCTATGTAATCACAGGCGGCCAGGGCGGCTATAGCGCCGTCAGCGGCGGCGGTTGCCACCTGGCGGATACGCTTACTTCTGCAGTCACCTGCCACGAATATGCCCTCAGAAGAGGTTTTGCAGTCCTCCCCTGCCTCTACGTAGCCCCAATTATTAAGGGCAATATGGTCGGAGAAGGGCTCGTTCTGGGGAACAAGGCCGATAGCCACAAACATTCCGTCAACAGTAAGGTCGGTAACCTCACCCTTGCCGCTTTCTACCTTTATGCCAACCAGCTCGGTTTCACCCAGCAGCTCCTTAACAACGGTGCCGAGAATGATTTCTACGTTATCCTTACCTCGAAGCTGCTCCTGCAGCTTTTCCTCGCCTGTTAAATAGTCGAGATTTTGAACAAGGTAAACCTTTTTGGCTAAATCCGAGAGGAGAATAGCCTCCTGCAGGGCAGAATTTCCGCCGCCGATAACGGCCACGGTTTTGCCCTCATAGAAGGCGCCGTCACAAACGGCGCAGAAGGAGATGCCCTCTCCTACAAACTGCTCCTCACGGTCAAGGCCCAGCATTCTGTGCTTGGCGCCTGTGGCGATAATAACGGTTTTACCCTCAAAATCACCTCCGTCGGTATGCACGGTAAAGGTGTCGCCCTTGGTAATACCCGTAACCTCGCACATTTCAACCTCGGCGCCCTGCTCTAACACCTGCTCAATAAGCTTTTCGGCAAATTCGTTGCCCGAAAGTGATAAAAAGCCGGGAATATTCTCAACCTTGGGTGAATAGGTTATCTGTCCGCCGAAGGTGGCCTTTTCGATAACCAGTACGGATTTATTGGCCCTCTTAGCATAGAGGGCGGCGGTCAACCCCGCAGGGCCGCCGCCGATGATTATAATGTCATACATATTAAAATGTCCCTTAATTTTTTTATTAAACGTTCAGCATCTTCTTGATGTCGGAAACGCCTGCGAATTTGGAAACAACGCCATCCTTAATAACTACAAGGGTGGGAGCCTGCTTTACACCGAATTCGGTTGCAAGGTCTGCATGCTCATTGGCAAGGAGCTTTTCATACTGGAAGCCTGCCTTATCAAGGAAGGAGCAAGCAATTTTGCAGTTGGGACAGGTTGCAGTGGTGAAGAGATAGCTTGCATCCTCGCTACCCTTAACCTCGGTGCAGGTATCACACTCCTCAGCTATAACACCCTGGTGGGTCAGCTTGGAGTTCTCAATATCGTAAACCTTTCTGTCCTTATACTCCTGGGTCTTACCGTCGTTCCAGTTCTGAACGGGACGGTAGTAGCCTGTAATTCTGGAGTAAACCTCGGTCTTCTCGCCGCAGTCGGGGCAGGTATAAACCTCGCCTGCGATGTAGCCGTGATTCTTACATACAGAATAGGTGGGCGACAGGGTGTAGTAGGGCAGTCTGTAGTTTTCGGCTATCTTGCGTACCAGGGTAGCGGCAGCCTTCCAGTCGGGCAGCTTCTCGCCAAGGAAGGCGTGGAATACGGTACCCGAGGTGTAGAGGGTCTGAAGCTCATCCTGAACGTCCAGAGCCGTGAAGATATCTTCGGTATAGCCAACAGGCAGGTGAGAGGAGTTGGTGTAATAGGGGGTCTGACCCTTTTCTCTTCCTGCGGTGATGATGTCGGGATAATGCTTAAGGTCGTGCTTTGCAAGACGGAAAGCGGTAGACTCTGCAGGGGTAGCCTCCAGGTTATAAAGGTCGCCGTACTCTACCTGATAGTCGGACAGACGCTCTCTCATATGGTTGAGTACGTCCTTGGTGAAGGCCTGGGCCTCTTTATGGGTAAGGTCCTTCTTAAGCCACTTTGCGTTAAGGCAGGCTTCGTTCATACCAACAAGACCAATGGTGGAGAAGTGGTTGTTGAAGGTGCCGAGGTAACGCTTGGTGTAAGGATACAGACCTGCCTCTAACAGCTTGGTAATAACGGTACGCTTAACCTTAAGAGAACGGGCAGAAATGTCCATCATACGGTCGAGGCGCTCGTAGAACTCGGTCTCATTTGCAGAAAGATAGGCGATTCTGGGGATGTTAATGGTAACAACGCCTACAGAACCTGTGGACTCACCGCTTCCGAAGAAGCCGCCCGACTTCTTTCTGAGCTCACGAAGGTCAAGACGGAGTCTGCAGCACATAGAACGAACGTCCGAAGGCTCCATATCAGAGTTGATGTAGTTGGAGAAGTAGGGAGTACCGTACTTGGAGGTCATATCAAAGAGAAGCTTATTGTTCTCGGTTTCGGACCAGTCAAAGTTGCGGGTAATGGAATAGGTGGGGATGGGATACTGGAAGCCGCGGCCGTTGGCATCGCCCTCAATCATAATCTCGAGGAATGCCTTGTTAACCATATCCATTTCCTTCTGGCAGTCCTTATACTTGAAGTCTACCTCTTTACCGCCGATGATACAGTTAAGCTCTGCCAGGTCGTTAGGAACAACCCAGTCAAGGGTGATGTTGGTAAAGGGCGACTGTGTACCCCAACGGGAGGGGGTATTTACACCGTAGATAAAGGACTCAATAGCCTTCTTAACCTGACCGTAGGAGAGGTTGTCTACCTTAACGAAGGGAGCAAGGTAGGTATCGAAGGAGGAGAAGGCCTGTGCGCCGGCCCACTCGTTCTGCATAATACCAAGGAAGTTAACCATCTGGTTGCAGAGGGAGGCCAGGTGCTTGGCAGGGGCAGAGGTAATCTTACCGGGAACGCCGCCGAGGCCCTCCTGGATAAGCTGCTTTAAGGACCAACCTGCGCAGTAGCCGGTAAGCATAGAAAGGTCGTGAATGTGGATGTCGGCATTTCTGTGGGCGTTGCCGATTTCATCGTCATATATCTCGGAAAGCCAGTAGTTAGCGGTAACGGCGCCCGAGTTGGAAAGGATAAGACCTCCTACGGAGTATGTAACGGTAGAGTTCTCCTTAACACGCCAGTCGTTGATGTTAAGATAGTTGTCAACGATAGCCTTGTAGTCCACCATTGTGGCGTTAAGGTTACGAATCTTCTCTCTCTGGCGGCGGTAGATGATGTATGCCTTGGCAACGTCATCGTAGCCTGCCTTAATAAGAACAGACTCAACAGCGTCCTGAATGTGCTCAACGTCAATCTTACCGTCCTGAATTTTAGGCTCAAACTGGGCGGTAACCTTGAGGGCTAAAAAGTCGATAATATCCTGATTAAACTGCTTTTGGCAAGCTTCAAATGCCTGGAAAATTGCGGTGCTGATCTTGGAAAGGTCAAATGCAACCAATTTTCCGTCACGTTTTACGACGTTATACATAGTTTTTCTCCTCTTTTTTTCATTTTATTTTTTGAGTGCACACCCATTATATACAACCTGGTAGTGCTTGTCAAGGTCTAAATTACAATATATTGTGTTTCATTTTTTGTGCATATCGCATATTTTGTGGAACACATCATTCCGCTAAAGAGATAAAGAACCCCTGCTTTTATGCGGTTTTAGGGGAATTTCGGCCCTGTTTTGGTCCCCTTTCTTGACATTTATATAACTTTGGGGTAAAATTTAAACACAAAATATTGTATACTACATCTTGTGAGGACACTATGATTTTTAACGGTTTTCAGAAAATGACCCTGCTGGATTTCCCCGGCAGAGTAGCCTGCACCCTTTTTGCGGGGGGCTGTAATTTCCGTTGTCCCTTCTGCCACAATGCAGGGCTGGTGCTGGGCGGTGTTACGGAAAGCTACAGCGAGGATGAGATTTTAGATTATCTCTCAAAACGCAAAGGTCTGCTGGACGGCGTTTGCATCACCGGGGGCGAGCCTCTGCTGCGGCCCGACCTTAAGGAATTTATAATTAAGGTAAGGGCTCTGGGCTACGCCGTAAAGCTGGACACCAACGGCAGCCTGCCCGAAAGGCTCTATGAGCTGATAAAGGAGGGCCTTATAGACTACGTGGCTATGGACGTTAAAAGCTCCTTAGCAGGCTACGGCAGAGCGGTTGGTATTGAAAACTTTGACACCGCAGATATAGAGAAAAGCATCGACCTGCTGCTGGAGGATAGGGTGGATTACGAGTTTCGCACCACGGTGGCCCATCCCCTCCACTCGGCAGAGGATATTGAGGCTCTCTGCCAAAGAATAAAGGGGGCCAAAAGGTACTTTATTCAAAATTTTGTGGACTCGGGCAACCTTATAGGCGAAGGGCTCTCCGCCCCGGACCCCGAAATTATGCAGCAGATGCTGGAGATTGCAAAAAAATATATACCCGACACATCACTCAGAGGAATATAAAAAAAGACCCTTCTTATAAGACGTATCGTTAAGGACAGTAAAAGAGCTGTGTAGAAAATTTCTACACAGCTCTTAATTTTGTCTTATACCATAACAAGCAGGGAAAATAGAGTGATAAACCCATAATTTTTTATAGGATAATAGTATTAAATGACATTGGTTTTAAAATAAAATTGTTGTTTTGAATTGTTAAAATCTTCTCTTTTTTGTAAGGATTTACTACGACTGCCGCTACACTGTCATCGGGGTTTTTGAATACTGCGGAATTTGTCGAGTGTGCGCCGGTTGTCTTGAGCATAACCGCGCCTTTTTTTACAAAATGTGAAAAATGCTTAACACAGTAGTATTCGGGCATTTTTTCGTATTTCCCGTCCTTGACGGTAAATAATGAATTCTGATGCCAACCCCAAGTAGACAAGCCGCCCTCATTAAGCACCATATTCCAATAAACATTTGCCCTTGCACCGCCCTTGCTTGAACGTCTGTAAAGTTCAAAAACATGCATAGCGTGTCCCCAAGTATTTTTACCGTCGCCACATTCACATTCGGTGTGAACGGCGTTTTTATCGGGGTAATCCTCGCAGAACAACTGTATTTCCTCGGTTGCGCTCCATTGAAAGCCTGCGCCCTTAACCTGTTTTCTTATCTTTTCATTTTGCATTATGGTGTTATAAACGGAAGTATAGTTATCTCTCCAGCAGTTAGTGCCGAGCCATATTTCGCATAAATCACCGATTTCGTCAATAAGATAGTTCGCCATAAAGTTTTCCATTTCTTCGGCGCTGTATTGGCAGGAAGGGAATTTGTGGTCACATAAAAATTCGTTTTGAGGATGCAGGTGAGAGATTTTAATGCCTTCCTTTGCATATTCCTCAATAAATTTTCGCAAATAAAGCGCGTAGGCCTTTAAGTTTTCCTCAGTTTGAACTAACCTGCCGTAATTACACGCCTGCGGATATTTCATCCACGTAGGCGGGCTCCAAGGCGAGGCAAAAAACGCCATATCAGGGCAACGCTTCTGCGCCTGCTTAATGGCAGGAATAATATATTCCCTATCCCTATTTATCGAGAAGTTTTTCATCTCGTAGTCGCCCTTTGTGTCATTATAACTATACCAATCCTCCGCAAAATCATTAGCAGCAATTGATATTCTGTTATAACAAAAGTTAAGTCCGTCAGGCGAAAACAGTTCGTCATATATTTCGTCTTGCTTGTCGGTGGGCAAGGATGCTATTGCCTTCATTCCTATTTCATTAAAGCAGGCACCAAATCCATATATTTCCTTGCCAAAAGGGGCGCCGATTTTCAGTTCTTCACCTTTTTCTTTTGAAAAGGTATTTGATTCGCTCCATTTTTCATTCTCGGTTGTTGAAATCCATTTCATAAAACCACCTCATTGGCATTATAATATACTATACTTTGACTTTTCTTGCCATAAGTTGTATAATAAACAGACATAATTTTACTTTTGGTGATTTATATGATTTATGAACTTGCACATTTAAGCTGTGCTGACTATTTTGAAAAAATATATTGTGAAAATTTTTCTTTCCCGCCGCATATGCATAACTGCTTTGAATTTGTTGTATGCTTGTCAGGTAAGACATATATAACGATAGATGAAAAAACTTACGAATTAAAAACAGGGGAATCGGTACTTATATTCCCGCATCAACTCCATTCATTTACCTACAGCGAAAGCCGTCATATGATTTGCATATTCTCGCCCAAAACAGTATCTGCATATTTTAACCCTCTTTCAACACAGAAGCCTAAAAGTAACAAGTTTGTACTTGATGGTGCGCTTATTACCGCACTTGACAAATATAAATGTGATTCACAGAGGCTTTTTGAAAAAGGTATTCTTTATCTGATATGTAATGAGTTTGACAGCATAGCAGAATATGAGGAAAATATAAATAAAGGTCTGTTAGACAAGATATTTCTGTTTATAAATGAAAACTTTGCCGCAAACTGCTCGTTGACCACTATTGCTAAGCATATCGGATACAACGCATCATATATCTCAAGATACTTTAAAAGTTGTGTCGGTATCAGTCTTTGCGATTATGTAAATATAGTAAGGCTTGGTAACGTTTGCTACCTTCTTGAAAATTCAAATGACACAATTCTTAATTGTGCACTTAACAGCGGTTTTGATTCTCTTCGCACATTTAACCGCAATTTTAAAAAGTTCTATGGCGTTTCTCCTAAGGAATATTTTAATGCAAAAAAACAGCACAGATAATCTTTTGCGATATTTACTAAAACTCCGGTGTCTGCGACGCATTTATATCGTGCGGCTTTGCCGCACACTTTTTTTATTCTTTATTCTTTAACAGCCCTTCGGAGCAGGTGGGTAAGGGGTGGAATGAGGACAAGCTGGAGGATAATGCCCGGAATGGCATTAACAAATCCCTCCGCCAGGAAGAAGGAAAGGGTGAAGGCCTGTCCGCCGAAGAGGGTCAGCGCCATTCTGACCACCGCCCATACTACCCTGCCTCCCAGCATTGCGGCTATAAGGGATATATATGTATAGGGCATCCTTTTGGGCAGGGCCGATATCAGCAGGCCTGCGATTATAGCGTAGGTCATAAGCTCAAAGGCCATAGCAATACCTGTGGGGAAAATCATAGGGCGGCCGAATATCACGAAGCGAAGCAGAGGAGCAATAAAGCCCACCGCACCGCCCCACAGAGGGCCGTAGAGCATACCGCAAAGCAGCACCGGCAGGTGCATCGGCAGCAGCATATTTCCGATTTCGGGAATCTGACCCGTAAAGAGGGGCAGTACCAAACAGAGGGCCAGAAAAAGGCCCGAGCCAACAGTTTTTTTAAGATTTGCGTTCATATTATTTCTCCTTTCTTATCACCTGTTCTCAAGAAAAGAAAACAGGTGTCCTTGCCCCTGGGGAGCAAAGACACCTTCATAGCGTCGTTATTTTGCGTTATAGGTTTTACCCTCAGCCACGTTCTTTGCATATTTCATAACGTAGCCGTGGTTTGACGAGCTTATAAGGCCCATCTGCACGCCGTCCACAGTAACCGCGTATCTGGAGGCCGAGGCCTTGTAATACTCAATTACCGTATCGGGAGTGCCGTCCTTATGGGAAACGGTAAGCACCGTTTCGGGGGTAAGGCCCGAAATATCGGCGATGTCATAGGACACGGCGGATATACCCAGCAGGAACTGATAATAGTTCTGGAAATTTTTAAGAGTGACCTCTTTGCCGTCAACCTTTACTGCGGTAAGGTTTTCGGAATCGTTATCCTCACTATATTCGGTGAAAACGTCAAACTTGATGCTCTCACCGCCCGACTGCACCTTAACGGATGAGGCCGAGATAATATTTTCAATAAAGAGGAAGGAATTATAGATGTCCTTCTTGGTGTAGCTTGCCGCAACCAGAGAGCCTGCATCTACCTTCAGGATAGTCTTATTGTCGGGACAGTATACAGCATAACTGCCGTCGTCCTGCAGGGTGGCATAAACGGTTTTAACTACCTTTTCCACATATATTGTAGCAGTAAAATCGGGCTTGTCAAGGCCGAATTTCTTCATATCATAATCCGAGGTGGTGTAAGAATAACAGCCCGAGCTGCTAAGGCCTGAGGAGAAAATTGCCAGCACGTTGGCCATCTTCTCGTCACTGGCGGGGCGTACCACGGGGTCGATAATATGATAACCGTTAAAAATTTTAACGTTATCGGGCTCCTTTTGCACAAAGGTATAGGTGCCGCCCAGGCTCTTGCTGTAAACCACCATTTTATCGAAGCCGATAAGGTTGCCCTTGTTGAAATAATTGTTTTCGGTTTCGGCATCGGCGGTGATGGCGTCAACAGAATCTGCATCGGCAAAATCCAGCTCGGTCATTTCCAGGTCACCAAACTGTAGAGTGGGAGCAAAATAAACCTTTTCACTGCCCGAATAGCTAACGTAATATCCGCTGTATTCGGGAGAACGGCCACCGATAAGCAGGGTGGTTGCCTTTTCCTCACCCTTATAAAATTCTATTTTATAGGTGGGTTTATCAAAGCCGTAATCGTTGCCGTCGTTTTTATCCTCGCTTATCTCACGGGTGTAATAAAGCTGCTGCATAGTTTCCACAGCCCCCTTCACCAGGGCAGAGCTTGTAAGGGAGGGGTCTACGGTGGACAGCTTCCACTCGGTGGAGGTTTCGGTGGTTTCCTTGCCGTCCGCATCGGTGGTGGTTTTCTCGGTCTGATAGGACAAGAAGGTTAAGCTGTCATCCTTACGGGTAAGCACCACCTTGTTTACATCCTTTAGTACCTCCTCGCCCAGAAGCTTTATTTCGGGGTCGTCGGAGGAGGTGTCGTCACCATCGTTGATTTTGGGCAGAGTGAGGGCAACGGTAAGGGTAATGGCGGCCACCACTACCAGGGCGATGGCGGCCATAATAATATTTTTAAGTCGGGCAGGCTTTTTCACCTTATCCTCGTGGGCCGCAGGGGCCGAGAATATGGTAGATTCCTCTTCGGGCAGGCCTGCCTCGTGGGTGGTAGAGGTATCCTTTTCCTCAAAACTCATCGACGGGACCTCCTTACAAAGACAATCACGCCGGCGGCAATAAGAAGCACAGGGACAGCCCACTGGAATATAACGGTGATAACCGTTGCCGCAGAGGCGGATACGGTGCTGTCAAAGGTTTCGGCATCCCGGCTCTTCATTTTGAATACCAGGCCGTCGTCCTCGGCGCCGCTTATTACCTTGGCGGTGGTCATCATAAGGTCGTTATTGATATTGTAGGTGGAAAGCCAGTTCTCGCTGATAAAATCATAGCTGGAGAAGGCGGCCAGGTAGCTGGTGCACAGCTCGTTATCCACGTACTCGGCCTCGGTGGCAACGATAAGACCGGGATAAGAGCCCTTTTCATAAGAGGCATCGGGGGTCCAGTCGGAGGCGGTGCCTACGGGGGCCTTGACTACGGTATCCCCTGCCGTCATAAGTACAGGATAGGTGGAACGGTAGCCGTCGTTTTCAAAGGTGGTGTACATAGGCAGGTTTCCGCCTGCGGCGGCAGCCTTTGTAGACTCAAGAATGTTTTCAATGCTGGGGAATTCCTCATTTTTAGAGGTCATATCGGTATCTGTGGCGAAGATAACGCTCATAGGGTCGCCCGTCAGGTAGTTGCTCTTATTGGTTTCAAAGAGCACACCTGTATCCATACCTATACCCCACTCCTCCAGGAAGGAGTAAAGCACAGGCAGGTTGGGAGAGGAAACCGAAGCCAGGAAGATAAGTCCCTTGCCACGCTGGCCTCCGTTATAGAGCCATTCGTCGATAATATCCAGCTCCTCGGCCATAAAATCCTCTTCGGGGGCGGCGATAATAACCATATCAACGTCGCTGCTGATATCGGTAACCACGTTGCCCGACTGCTCGGTAACCTCAAAGTTATTAAGCTCAAGGGCGGCGGCGTAGGTATCTACCAAAGCAGGATTACAATGGGTGCCGATAACCACGGCCTGCTTGGTTTCGGCCGAGGTAACCTTATAGATAGCGCTGGTGAGGGCGGTTTCAATTCGACAACCGCTGACGGTATAGTAGCCGTAGCCCATAGCGGCGTAACCGCTGTCGTCGGTAAGATAATAAACGTCCTCATATTTAATAATGGTGCTTCTCTTGGTATCCTTGCCGTCTACCTGATGTGTGGCCTCAACTATAATGTCACCCATAGCAAGGCTGTTGCCGTACTCAGCGGTAACGGCGGTGAAGGAGGGGTCATAAGGGTCGGCAAACTCAACCGATATTTTATCGGAATATACCGAATAAAGCTTCATAAGGGTAAGGGCCTGCTCGTAGTAGGCGCCTTTAGCGTCGGAGGCACCGTAATAGTTCTGAGCAACGTAGTCCAGAGTACCGTTGGTATAGTCGTCCTCGGTGCTGCAGACGATGACCTTTACATCTCTGTCAACCTCTTTGATAAATTCAATATTCTCCTGGGTCAGGGTGTTGTCACCCGAAAGGGAGATATCAAGGTCAAGATTTACCCTCTGGGCAAGAACCGCAAACAAAACGTTTACACCCACAGCCACAGCCACGATAACTGCGGTGATTGCCAGGGCATAGCCGCCGTGCTTAAAGGCGGCCTTGTTGCGGAGCCTGGGGGCAGAGCCTTCTTTTTTTGCGAATAATTTCATAATATCTGCCTCCCTTCTTATGCCCATCTGCGCTTCTCAACGGCGCGTACCGATAAGAATACGAATACAGCCGCTACCGAGAGCAGATAGATAACGTCAACAATATGGAAAACCGACTCGCTGAAGCTGGCAAACAGACTGATAAAGGCTATCTTCTGGGCGGCGGCCTGTATCCAGCTAACCCCTGTAAGGGAGGCCAGATTGGGCAGCACCAGCAGCAACAGGAAGCTGATAAGGGTAAGTATGCAGGAAATAATGGGACTCTCTGTCAGGGAGGAAATAAACATTCCTATAGAGATAAGGGCGGCGCCGATAAGCAGGGCGCCCAGCAGAGCGTTAAGGTAAACCAGCCAGTTAACCGAAGCCAAAAAGGTAACGATAAGCTGGAACAGGAAGGTGGGGGCAAAGGCCAGGGCATACACCGCAAAGGCGGCCAGCATTTTACCCATTACGATGCCGGTAACGCTTACCGGGGCGGTAAGCAGGGCCTGGTCAACCTTCTGACGGCGGTCTTCCGACAGCAGTCGCATGGTAAGCACGGGGGTAACGATTACCACCACGGTAGAAACCGAGCCGAATATAACCTCTACGTTGGGCATACCGTAGCCGAAAAGGGCCGAAAAGTACATACCCTCAAAAAAGAGGAATATTGCAAGATAAACGTATCCCAGGGGGGACGTGAAGTATGAGCGGAACTCACGCTTGAATATAGCTGACATCTTTATTCCTCCTCGTTATTTTCTTCGGCAGAGGTTTCTTCCTCAAGGGTGGCCACGCCCATATCAAGGTCAAAGCTGATTTTGGGCATATCGGCAAGCTCGGCCTTCTCTTCAAAATAGAGGGTGCCGTTGTCGGCGGCCTCGGTAAGGCGGAGGAATATCTGCTCAAGTGTCATTTCATTGGAATGCAGGGATAAAAGGGTCTTTTTTCTTTCGGCCAGGCGCTCGCTGACGGCGGCACGGATATCAAAGCCGGGCTTGGGCTCAATAATGAAATCCACGCTGCCCTTTTCCTTAACGCCCAGGGAGGTCAGAGCCTTAATGCCCGGAACGGAGGCCAGAATCTTCTGCAGCTCGGCCTCGGTGCCCATCACACGCAGGGCTAAAGAATGGTCTTTGGACAGGTTTTTGGAAAGGTTATCGGGGGTATCGTCGGCGATGATTTTACCCTTATTTATAATGATTATACGCTCGCAAACCTCCTGAATTTCGGAAAGGATGTGGGAGGAGAGGATAACGGTATGATTTTTACCCAGACGGGCAATAAGATTGCGAATTTCAATAATCTGCTTGGGGTCAAGACCAACCGTGGGCTCGTCCAGGATAAGCAGGTCGGGGTTGCCGATAAGGGCCTGGGCAATACCTACACGTTGACGATAACCTTTGGAAAGGTTCTTTATAAGGCGGTCAAAAACGTTTTCGATTTTAACCAGCTTTACAATCTCCTCAACGTGGGGCTTTTTGGGAAACCTAACCTTTTTAAGGTCACACATAAAGTAAAGATATTCCCTTACCGTCATATCGGTGTAGAGAGGGGGCAGCTCGGGCAGGTAGCCGATGCGCTTTTTAGCCTCCTCGGGCTGCTCTACCACGTCAAAGCCGTCTATGCTGACGCTGCCTGCCGTTAAGGACAGGTAGCCCGTCATAATATTCATAATTGTTGACTTACCTGCGCCGTTGGGGCCAAGGAAGCCTACAACCTCACCCTTTTGAATGCTAAAGCTGACATTGTCAACAGCCAGGTGATTTCCGTATCTCTTGGAAAGTGAGGAAACCTCTATCATAAGCTTTTTCTCCCTTTGAAGAATTTTTTACTAAACTATAATACCAAACAAATTTACTCTATTTGTAAACTGTTCATTAACAAAAGCGATTATACTATAAATTACCTCAAAAATCAACTATTGCATAGCTTTAAAGTAGTTGACCACACCTTCTGCCAGGGCCTTGGCGCAAAGGGCGGTTTTTTGGTCGTCCAGCATATTGTTGTAGTCCTCGACGTTTGAAACAAAGCCGTTTTCGGTAAGCACCACAGGGCAGGCCGTCACCCTGGAAAGGAAGAAGACGTGCCACTTCTCCATAGGTGACTGGGGCACTCTGTATACCCCCGTTTTAAGGGAGGCCTCCAGCAGGTGCCGTGCGGCGTCTACCGTAAAGGGGTTAAAGTGGTAGGCGTCGAAGCCGTTGGCCGAGGTGCGATTAGCGGCGTTGCGGTGAACCGATATGGCAATATCCGCTCCGCTGTTTACCACGGTGTTTATACGCTGTAGGGCGGTGGGGTTGACGTCCTCGGTACGGGTCATAACAACCGTAGCCCCAAGGGCGGTAAGCTCACGCTCCAGCTCCAGAGCCAGCTTTAGATTAAGCTGGGCCTCGTGGATGCCCTCGGTAAAGCCCAAAGCGCCCATATCCTTGCCTCCGTGACCTGCGTCTACCGCCACGGTTATACCCTCCAGGCTGTAGCCGTACTCATTGTCGGCCTCCTTAAGGGTGGCAGGGTTAAGAAAGCTGAATTCCAGCTGACCCTCATCGTTATACTCACTCCACCAGCCGTAAAAGGCCCCCTTCTTTTTAAGGTGAAGCCTCAGCACCCTGTCGTAATCCCCTTCTATTACCTCGGCTCGGGAGAAAACGGGATTGTCCTCCAGGGTGTCGGCAAGCTCCAGGGTGTCGGCATAGCAGAAGGTGATGTCAATATACTCAAAGGTAACCTCTTTTA
This sequence comes from Clostridia bacterium, assembly GCA_017623235.1. GTDB lineage: Bacteria > Bacillota > Clostridia > Oscillospirales > Acutalibacteraceae > SFWF01. The sequence goes on from JAGAPN010000057.1 coordinate 27,452, forward strand.
CCGAATAATCCCGCTTGGAGGCGGAGGTATTGCGGTAGGCCTGGGGCAGAATATCAAACTTAAAGGGCGCCTTCCAGTCCACGTCGAAGGTCATAACCGTTTTGTTTCCCCGAATCTCCAGAGCCGCCAGGGCGACCTTGTTGGTATCGGGCAGACTACCTTCATAGACCTTGGTGTTTACCCCCGAGTTTATCGTCTGCTTATAAAGCTGCTTGCCGTAACGCAGGGTAAAAAGCTCCAGGCTCTGACCCGAGCCCGTAAAGGTCTTGGTATAGGGGGAGCAATAATCTACCGTGCCCTTGGGCAGATAGCAGTTGGTGGGACGGGAAAGGTCGGTGGCATCGTCGCCGTTAAAGGTTTCGGCGGTATCACTTATGACCTCTATAACGTAGGTGGAGCCTACGTTAAGGTAGCCGCAGCCCTGTGGGTAGCCGTTGCCGCCGTCAAATTTTGCGGGGTCAAATTTATTTACCGTAACGGCGCCTCCCGTTTTACTTCCGCTGCCGTAGGGGGAGGAGGCGGTAAAGCTTACCTTGCCGTAGCTTTTGGCCGCGCCCGTATTGGTGGGGGCGGTAAAGCCGCCCAGATAGGTCTGGTACTCCCCCTCGGTAGCGCCGCCCTCGTTATCGTCGGGATAGAGGGTCACGGTCTGTCCGTTCCAGGTGGCGGTTACCGTGCTGTCCCTCAGAGCGGTACAGGATACCGCAAACTGGGCCAGGGACTCAACCCTTAAGGCCGAGGCTGGGGAAACCGATTTTATAACCACCTTTTTATACCGTATAACAAAGCTGACAGTTTTATCCTTATGGGTAACGGTGTAGTAGTTAGGGCCTGCCGCCAGCTCAACGCTGTAGGCCAGAAGGCCCGAACCGTCGGTGGTCAGCTCCACTCCGTTAATAGTTATGGGGTAGGCAGGGTCATAGCTGCCCTTTATGGTATAATAGGGGGTGTTTACCGTAATATCGGTAGAGGCAGGCACGGTAACGGCCAGCTCTATTTCGGGCTCCTCAGGCAGGGAGGAGGTTAAATCCTCGCTGCTGCTCTCCTCCTCTGACGAGGACTCTTCACTAACCTCGGAGGACGAGGAGGGCGCCGAGGAGGAAACCTCCTCTACAGGGGCCCAAGGCTTTATAACCAGCAGCACCGCTACCGCCACCGCCAGGGTCAGGACGGTCACCGTTATGGGGAGGATTACCCCTAAATGAGATTTAATAAAATTCATATTTTACCTTTCAAAGAAGCCTCGGCACTAACGTGCCGAGGCTTGCTTGTGTTGTTTATTAGGCCTGAGTGCCGTCGTTTATCTTCTTAACCTTGAACTGGTTAATTGCAAAATCAGAAACGCTGTAGTCAAGCTTGCCTGCATAGTCGGCGATGTCCTTCTCGTACTCGTCACCCTTCAGCAGGTAGAGAATATCAGACTTAAGATACTCATCTCTGTAATAGGTATCAGCGTTGATGTCCTTCTTAACGATGAAATAAATAACCTTTTTATCAGTGTCGGAAATGATTGCGGTAGCGCCGATTTCCATCTTCTTTACCTCATCAAACTTATCAAAGGCAACACCTGTATCTGCAGAGCCTAAGATAGAGATGTTCTCATCCTGGGGTGCAGGCTCGGCCTCGGAGGAGGTAGTACCTGAAGAGGTTTCCTCAGAAGAGGTAGAGGTGGTAGAGGAGCTGGTATCGGTGGTCTTGTTGTACTCCTTGGAGAGGGCGGCAAAATCCTCACCGGCCTCATAACGGGTCTTATACTTTTCAAGCTCGGCCTTCAATGCGTCAACGTCGGGCTTTTCTTCAGAGGAATAATCCTTGGTGAGCATATAAACAGCGGCATAGTTATCATCAAGGGTCTTCTGAATGTCGGCGGCAGATACAGCCTTGGAGCCGTCCTTATCATAGAGGTGCTTAAAGTAAAGGTCGGCCAGGTTAGAGTTGAGCATAAGCTTCTCATAGGTGGCGTAGCTTACGCCGTTGGCCTCAAAGATAGAGCCGTAGCCGTAGTAGTACCAGTAATAGTAAGCCTGCTGCTGAGCGGCGGCCTTGGCCTCGTCGGTGAGGGTAAGCTTATTCTCATCGCAAAGTTTCTGATAAGCGATGTGCTTCAGGCAATTTTCCAGAGCCAGGTCCTTAACGTACTGCTCAAAGGTTTTATCCCCAATCTTCTGCTTATAGTAGCTGAAGCCCTTTTTGGTGGTGTCGATATCCTTGTCTTCTCCAATAATACCCTTTGCCTCGGAATCGGCCATAACAAGGTAGTAGGAATACATAGCCGAGGTGATTTCATAATCTCCCGAGCTTACAGCAACCTCATCCTTAGTGTGGCAGGCGGCCAGGGTGAACACAAGTGCAACCGCAAGGATAAGTGCGGCGGCCTTTTTAAACATTTTCATTCTAAATAACCTCCAAAGGTAAATTAACATATCTATTATATAACAAAAGTTTCAAATTGTCTACAAATAATTATAGTTTTTAACCCTTATGCTTTTACAGCAGCTCTGCTATGGCCTTAAGCAGGTCGGTGGCCGATTCTCCCGGCTGCATTTTCAGCACGTAATAGGGCTTTTCTGCAACCTTTAAGAAGATACGGCCCTTCATACCGTCACAAAGGCGAGCCATCTGCTCCTCCTTAATTTCGGTAACCTTAATATTAAGGGTAGAGCCTGCCTGGGTAATCTCGTAAATACCGTTTTTAACCGCCTTGGCTCTGAAGAGGGCTATATCAATAAGCCCCAGCACCGATTTGGGCGGGTCGCCGAAACGGTCGCAAAGCTCGTCGATAACGTCGCTTGCATCCTCGTTATTCTTGATTTCCGCAATACGGCGGTAGATGCCCAGCCTTGCAGGCAGGCTTTCGATATACCCCTCGGGAATGTGGGCGGGAATGTTAAGGTCTACCAGGCACTCGGCATCGGCCTCCGCCTCGGTGGCCTCACCCTTTTCCTCCTGCATAGCCTGATTTAAAAGCTTCAGGTACATATCGTAGCCTACCGCTTCCATCTGGCCGTGCTGCTCACCGCCTAAAATACTGCCGGCTCCCCTTATCTCCAGGTCACGCATGGCAATCTTAAAGCCCGAGCCAAACTCGGTGTACTCTCTGATGGCGTCCAGCCTTTTAACCGCAATTTCCGAAAGTCCCTTACCCTGCCTGTAGCAGAAATAGGCGTAGGCCCTTCTCGGGGAACGGCCCACCCTGCCACGCAGCTGGTGAAGCTGGGAAAGGCCGAAACGGTCGGCGTCCTCTATAATAAGGGTGTTGGCGTTGGGCACGTCCACCCCTGTTTCAATAATGGTGGTGCAAACCAGCAGGTCAATCTCCTGGTCAATCAGCCGCTTCCACACGTCGGAAAGCTCCTCTTCCCCCATTTTGCCGTGGGCAACGGCTACCCTGGCCTCGGGCAGGGCCTCCTTAAGACGGAGGGCAACCCTTTCAATGGTATCTACCCTGTTGTGGAGATAATAGACCTGGCCGCCACGGCGAAGCTCCTTACGGATAGCCTCTAAAAGCAGGGTGTTATTCTGCTCCAGCACGTAGGTCTGGACGGGGTGACGGTCGCCGGGAGCCTCGTCTATGGAGGACAAATCACGCAGACCCGAAAGGGCCATATTAAGGGTGCGGGGTATGGGGGTGGCCGACAGGGTCAGCACGTCCACCGCAGGATAGGCCTCCTTAAGCTTTTCCTTTTGGGCAACGCCGAAGCGCTGCTCCTCATCTATAATCACCAGACCCAGGTCCTTAAAGGTAACGTCCTTGGAGATAAGACGGTGGGTGCCCACTACCATATCCACGTTGCCTCGGCGCAGACCCGCCAGCACCTTCTGCTGGGCAGAGGGGGTAACGAAACGGGAAAGCATTTTAACCTCAACGGGCAGCTCCCCAAATCTTTTAAGTATGGTGTTATAGTGCTGCCAGGCCAAAATTGTGGTAGGCACCAGCAGGGCGCACTGCTTGCCCTCGCTTATACACTTAAAGGCGGCCCGCAAGGCAACCTCGGTTTTACCGAAGCCCACGTCACCGCAGAGCAGGCGGTCCATAGGCACCCCGCGCTCCATATCGTTCTTTATCTCGTTTATACAGCGGAGCTGGTCCTCGGTTTCGTCATATTCAAACCTGCGCTCGAAATCGCTTTGCAGGTCGGTATCCGGGCTGAAGGCGTGACCCTTCACCGACATACGCTTGGCGTAGAGGGCGGTCAGCTGCTTGGCCATATTTTTTACCGAGGCCTTTACCCTGCTTCTGGTTTTGTGCCACTCGGCAGAGCCTAAACGGTGAAGCTTGATGTTTCCATCCTCACCGCCGCCGATATACTTTGACACCAAATCAAGCTGGGTCACGGGCACGTATAGGATATCACCCTTGGCGTACCTTATCTTTATATAATCCTTGGTGACACCCCCTGCTGTAATACGGTTGATACCGTCAAAGATGCCGATACCGTGAGAGGCGTGTACTACGGGGTCGCCTTGGCGCAGCTCCTCCAAAGAGTTGTAGGCGTTTTTGTTCCGTTTGGCGGGGCGGGGCTGTTTATCCCCCGTAATGTGACGGTGGGTGATAAACTGGAATTTGCTTTCGGGTATCTCAAAGCCCGAGGAGAGAGCGCCCAGGGTAACCACAGCGCCACGCTGAGGCAGACCCTTTACCTCCTTCAGGAACATGGCGTGTATACCGAAAGAGGCAAGGTCGGAGCAGAGAATGTCCGCCGCCTTTTCACTTCCCACGGCAATTACCACAAGTCCCCCACAGGAGAGGGTGTAATGAATATCCTCTCTGAGAACGGTGACGTCACCGCCCCAGGGAGAGTTGCGTTTAAAATCAAAATTAACCGTTTCCTTAAGGCCGAAGGGCAGGGATGAAGGCATAAAGCTGTCCAACAAAATTCCCCTTGAAACATAGTCCAGCAGGTGGGTTTCATCCAGAAAAAGGTCTGCGGTGGCATAGGAGATAAGACCCTCCTCCAGCCAGGCCTTAATATCCTCCTGCCGCTGAAGGTCAAGCCCCTTCATTCTGTCCCGAAGGGTTACCGCCTCGCTGGTGAAAATAACAGGGTCCTCCAGGTAATCGAAAACCCTGCTGTCACCGTATATCAGAGGCAGGTAGCGGTCAAGAGGGACCAAAACCTCGGCCTTAAGGGCATCCAGGTCACGCTCTATGCTTCGGCGCTGTCCGTCGGTGAGCTTTTTCCCTGAAACAAGCAAAGCCCTCAGCTTTTCTGTCAGCTCCTCCTTCGGACAAAGCACCTCACAGGCAGGGGGTATAAATACGCTGTCCAGGCTATCGGTGCGGCGCTGGGTAAAGGGGTCGAAGGCCGACAGGGAATCCACCTCATCTCCCCAGAATTCAATACGGCAGGGGGCGGTCATAGAGGCGGCGAAAAGGTCTATAATACCGCCACGTTGGGCAAACTGACCCACACCCTCTACCAGTTCGGTACGGCTGTAGCCTGCCGCCACCAATGCGGCGGTCAGATCACGGGGCTTTATGGTATCCCCCACCGAAAGAGAAAGGGTGTTTTCCCTTAAAACTTCGGGAGGAATAGTGTGCTGGGTAGCCGCCTCGCAGGAAATGCAGAGCAGGTCAAAAGCCCCATCCAGAAGACCGGATAGGGTGTCTATACGCTTATGCTCATACTCTTTTGAGTGTGCTGTGACGTTGCCTATAAACAGGTCACGGGCAGGAAAATGGAGGGTGCGAAGTCCCAGGGCCTCGGTATCCTCGGCCAGTCTTACGGCCTCGGCCTCATCGGGGGTGATAAGCACCGCCTTTTTTCCGCTTTCTCGGCACAGGGCCGAAATTATCAGGGCCTTGTGTACCGAGGACAGCCCGCTGGCCTCCATAGGCAAGCGTTGGGCCATTAAGCCGTTCAGCAGGGCTTTATAGCCCCGAGTACGGCCAACAACCGCATTTAAAAATTCCATATATCCTCCCTCGGGAGTTATTTTGAATACTTGTTCATTGCCGAGTCAATTCCACGGGCAAGAATTTCTTTAACCGCCTTTACGGTGGTGGCAAGGGCATCCTTTACCTTGTCCTTTTCGTCGCCTCTGAATTTACCCAGCACCCAATCCTTAAGGTCGTAATCGGGGTGGGGCTTGGCGCCGACGCCGATTTTTATTCTGGGGAAATCCTCGCTGCCCAGCACCGCAATAATGTCCTTAATGCCGTTGTGTCCTCCTGCGCTGCCCTTGCGGCGGAGACGGATAACACCGGGCTCTAACGAAATATCGTCAAACATCACCAGAATATTCTGGGGAGGAATTTTATAAAACCTGGCGGCGGCCCCTACGGCCTGTCCCGAATTATTCATATAGGTAAGGGGCTTCATCAGCAGTACACGCTTGCCGCCGATAACCGTATCACCGATATAGGCGTCAAATTTCATTTTGCCGCACTTTGCCCCCGTATCCTCGCAGAGGGCATCCATAGCGGCAAAGCCCACGTTGTGGCGGCTACCGTCATATTCCAGCCCGGGATTACCCAGGCCTACAATCATCATATCAAAATTTGAAGAAAAGCTCTTCTTTATTTTACCAAACATTCTATCACCAAAGTAATATTAGCACACCTGCGTTATTTATTCAAGAAATTTTACTCACGCACCTATTGGCAACGGTCGGTAGGGACGCGTGCGCGTGCGTCCGTTATATAAATGCGTCGCAGACACCGAAATTTTGCATTAAAAAAAGCCCCGAAGGGCTTTTTTTATTTCTTAATAATAACCGTCTTGTGGGGCGCAAGGGTTATGGTGCCGCAAAGCTTTTCGCCGCTTTCCACGTCGGTCCAGCAAAGGGCGGTAGAAAGGGTCTGCTCCGAGGCGGTGAAGTTTTCCAGGAAGAGGTAGGTAGTATCTCCGTCGGTACGGCTGTGGGCGGTAACACCCTGGGGCAGGGCGCCGTCAAAGGCAGAGGCGATATTTTTCTCCGCAAGCAGCCTTTCCACCATCATATCGGTAAAGTCGCCCTTATCACGGAAGGCCAGGTAATAGGCCTTACCCGAGCCGTAGCTGTTAACGGTGGCGGCAGGCATACCCTTATAAAACTCTCCGTCATAGGTGGCCAGCACCTCGGCGCCTCTGGCGTGGATAACCTCGCAGTAGTCTACGGCAGTATAGGTCTTCCCGTCGGCGGTAACGGGAACGGTATCCTCGGGGTAGAGGGTATCAATTTCCTCATTCCAGATGCCGAAAACCTCCTTAAGGCCTGCCCCGGGGAAGCCCCCAAGGTGGCAAAGGTCGTTTTCATCTACCATAGCGGTCATATAGGTGCAAAGCAGGGTGCCGCCGTTTTTAACGTAGTTCTTCAGCTTTTCGCCCAACTCCTCGCTTACGGTGTAAAGCATTGGAGCAATTATTACCGAGTAGGGGGAGAAATCATCCTCAAAGCCGATAACGTCGGTATCAATTCCCCTCTTCCACAGAGGCTTATAGAAAGATTCAAGGGTGGGAATAACCCTTTTATCTCCTTTCTGGAAGCCCTGGGCCTCGTCAATGGCCCACTTGTTTGACCAATCGTGAACGAGGGCGATTTTGGCATCCGCCATAGTGCCTACAATCTCGTCAAGGGCGGCCAGGCGCTTGCCCACCTGCTGAACCTCCCTAAAAAGACGAGGAGTTTCATCACCTACGTGGTCAACCACCGCACCGTGGAACTTTTCGGCGCTGCCACGACTCTTTCTGAACTGGAAATACTGGGCCGAATCGGCTCCGTGGGCCACCGCCTGCAGGGAGGCCTGCTCCAGCACGCCGGGGCGCATCAGCTTGTTGTATTGGAACCAGTTTACAAGGCCGGGGGCGCTTTCCATAAGCAGGAAGGGTTTATGCTTAAAGCATCTGGCGGTATCGTACTGCAGGGCCGCATACATAGCCACGTTAGCATCGTCGGGGTCCCTGCCCTTCCACTGGGGATACATATCCTGGGAGGCAAAATCAACATTTTTGTTCAGCCTGCGATAATCCACCGCATTGTAAAAGCCGGGAATCATATTAGTGGTAACGGGAATATCGGGGGTAATAGCCTTAACGGTGGCTATCTCGGACTCCATAAAATCAGCCGTCTGATGGGAAACAAAGCGCCTCCAATCAATCCTTAATGCGTGCACCGAGGTTTCTCCCATAGGAGAGGGAGGCAAAATCTGATTCCAATCGGTGTAGGTGTGAGCCCAGAAGGTGCTCCACCAGCTATGATTAAGGTTATCAAGGGTACCGTATTTTTCCTTAAGCCAATCCCTGAAGGCCTGACAGCACAGGGGGCAGTAGCACTCTCCCGACAGCTCGTTGGAAATGTGCCAAGCAATAAGGGCGGGGTGGTCCTTGTATCTTTCGGCCAGCTTGGTGTTTATGATAGCGGTTTTCTCCCTGTATGCGGGGGAGGTGTAGCAATGGTTGTGACGGCGGCCGAAGCTCATACGCTCAAAACGTTCGTTACAGCGCAGCACCTCGGGATATTTCTCGGCCAGCCATTGAGGCCTTGCAGCAGAGGGTGTAGCAAGAATTACCCTGCCCCCTGCCTTATAAATATCGTCCATAGCCTTGTCCATAAAGGAAAAATCAAATTTCCCCTCCTCGGGCTCCAGGGCGGCCCAGGCAAAAATGCCCAGGGACATTTCGTTGCAGTTAGCAAGCTTAAAAAGTCGCATATCCTCCTCTAAAACCTCGGGATATGCCTGCCATTGGTCGGGATTATAATCACCGCCGTGAAGCATATGCTTAAATTTCGGAATTATGTATTTTTTCTCCATAATATGGACCTCCTAAAAGCCAAGCTTTTTAATTTCTTCGACTAAATTTTTACCGTAATGGGCAAAGCCCTCGTTATTGGGGTGAAGTCGCAGGTCACCGAACATATCCTCCCTTTGGGGGATAAGGGGCATACCCTCTATAACGTAGAGGTTGCCGACCCCCTTGGTGGCCCTCTTTATAATATCCGCAACCCCCTCAAAGCTACCGGCTTTTCTCTCCGGCTCCTTATCCTTTCGCCATACGGGGGTAATGACGAAAATGGGAGCGTCGGGGTAATTTTTTCGAAGATTTTCGGCAAAGCCCCTGCAGGCCTTTTCGATGTTCTCGGCGCTCCAGCCCGAGCCCCAGTCGTTAGTTCCGTAGGCCACCGTTATATAATCTGGGGTGTAGTCGTCACCCAGAGCGGCCAGCCCCGAGCGGAAAATTTCCCCCGAGATAGCCTTGCAAAGCTCCTCTGCCTCAAGGTAATCGCAAAGGGCTTTGGGGTATCTGGCCGTGGGAGAGGTTGAATAATAGCCGTGGGTTATAGAATCGCCCCAGGTCATCAGCTTTTTCTCTTTTTTTACGGGGGTAAAGGCGGCCCCCTCCGAGAGGGAAAGCTCGCACAGGTTGGTTATCTGGTTATAGGGCAGGTATATCTCCACCTGCTTCTCCCCTGCTCCCAGCTCCACCTCTTTGGAAAAGCGGCCAAGGGGGTATTTGACCCCGTCATAATCTCCCTTTTCCTCGGGGAGCATATTGGTAACCTCGCCCACAGGATGTCGGTTAGACAGAATCTCCATAGAAAAGCCTGTGCCCGTGCTACCCTGCTCAATATATACCTCAACAAACAACCTCTCGCTGTCGGTGACAAAGCGAAGCACCACCCCTGCCGAGCATAAGGCTCGGGGGATATACCTCTCCAGGTCGCCGCTATAAAAATCAAGCTGCTCCTGCGTAAAACGGTAGAGCTTCAGCCCAAACTCCGTTTCCTCAAACCTTACGGCGCCTGTGGTAACGGATTTGAGCTGCTCTGTGTTAAGCTTCATTTTCGGGAGCCCTCCAATCAAATATCGGCTCGGGCTTTTTAAAGGGGGTCTTAAAGAACTCCTCTGACAGGGGCGAGCCCGTTTGCTTGTACTTTATCAGGTTTACCAGCATCCTGACGTCCTCTATCTCGTGGTAGTGATAGCCTCTGCGAAAATACCAATATATGCCCTGCTCATCCCCCAGCATTTTGTAAACCTCGTTGGAGGCGGTGGTGGTCATCCAGGAGCCTACGGGATTGGCCCATATATCGCTGGCCGACTCGGAAACAAAGAGGGTGCGAGGGGCTACAAGAGCCTTTAAAAAATGGGAGTCAAAGGGAAGCTCGGCCTCCCTGCCGCAGTATTCCCCTAATTCCTCATTAAACCACAGACCGAACTTGTTGTAGATATCGTCAAGGGTTTCGCTGACCCTTTCCTCGCCGTCCTCGGTAATAGCCTTAAGGTGAATACGGTAGCAGCCACAGCCACCTGCGCAGGTGGAATTGGGGTTCACTATAGCCGCGCGCTCATCCAGCACGCCCGCCAGCATTGCGGTTTTACCGCCACGGGAATGGCCCGTAAAGGTAATAAGCTCGGTATCAACGTAGGGCAGGGTCATAAGGGCGTCCACACAGCGGGAATAGCCCCAGGCCCAGGCCATAAGAGCCCCGAAATTATACTCCGGGTACACCTCATACAAGGCGCCCTGACGGCGGCCCTCCTTCCTTATATCGTGGGCCAGCTCGGTGCGGTCAAAGAGGGCGAAAACCAGTCCGTTTTTGGTAAAGGCGCCGTGAAAATCCTTATCATAGGCGTAATCAAAGCAGCCGTCACCGTCGATTACCACAGGAAATTTACCCTGCGTTTCGGGGCGGAAGACCTTCATTCTGAAGGAAGCCTGCTTTTCCTTGGTGCCTGCAATAATCTTATAAATATTGCTTCTGCCCGGCATACCGTAATAGAGGGGCTCCACCCTGAAGACCTCGGGCTCTGGCAGTATATCGCCGTACTGAAGCTTTACGGTGTTTTCCAAAAGGGTAGCTCTGTGGGACCTCCATTTATCTGGGGTGTCGGCAATGCCGCCGTCCTTCATAATAAAGGGGTCGGGCAGCTGACCCAGCACCTCGTATCCGGTAATTTTAATAAGATTTTCGTGTATATTCATATCGCACCTCTTCGATCCGTTATTATACGGTCAAATCATAACACACCCCGGCTTTAATTTCAAGAACCGCCGACAAAAACGATAAATAATAAAGAATAAAGAACAAATAATAAAAAAGTGTGCGGCAAAGCCGCACGATATATAAATATTTCCGTTAACCCTTGTAGGGCGCATCCGTCCTCGGTGCGCCGCTATAAATGTGACGGAGTCACACCTTAATTCTGCACTTTGCATTTTGCATTCTGCATTTAATCTCCGACCCCTGCACCACTCACTAACATCTTTTTTATGAATATAAGGACCGGCTGTCACAATATATTTTATTGGTGATATAATGCGAACGTCCAAGGTAATATTTATAAAAAACGCCCTGCTCCTTACCGTAACGGGGCTTATAATACGTTTTCTCGGTATGCTTTTCAGGGTGTGGCTGGCCTCCGCCATAGGCGCCGAGGGTATTGGGCTCTACAATCAGATATTTTCTTTTTATATGCTGGCCTCGGCCTTTGCCTCCACAGGAATAAACACCGCCGTTACCCGTATGGTATCTGAGGAGCTGGCCCGAAACAACGGCAAAGGGGTACAAATGGTCCTTACCCGCTGTGTTGCGGTGACCTTAGTTATCGCCCTGGCCTCGGCGGCGGTAATCTTCTTCGGAGCAGGGTTTATCTCCTCTGTGCTTATAGGGGATGCCAGGGCGGTCTATGCCCTTCGCACCCTGCCTCTCTCCCTGCCTTTTATGGGACTTTCCTCGTGTCTTAAGGGGTATTTTATTGCCCGTAAACGGTCGGGACCTGCATCTTCCTCCCAGATTTTCGAGCAGCTGGCCCGCATTGGTCTTATATTCTTCCTTTTAAACCGCTGTAAGGGCCAGGGCATCGGGGCAGCCTGCAGGGCGGTAATTACGGGGGATTGCGCCGCTGAGGTATGCTCGTTTATCTATATCTATATTTCATATCTGATAGATAAATCACATCATCTTGTGGTTGCAGATGGTGGTAGGCCACAATATTCTGTATTATTAAAGCTTCAGCATATTGCTCTGCCCATAACGGCAGGCAGGTATTTAAACACCCTGCTGCGCACAGCCGAAAATTTGCTGGTTCCAAGGCAGCTGGTGCGTTTTGGAATGAAAAACAGCGAGGCCCTATCCTCCTTCGGGGTAATCAAGGGTATGGCCCTGCCCCTGATATTCTTTCCTGCCTCCTTTTTAAATGCCCTCTCCACCCTGCTGATACCCGAAATGAGTGAGGCCGCCGCCTCGGGCCGAGGACTAAAGGTGCGGCTTACCGCCCAACGGTGCATACATATAACCCTTATCTCGGCTCTTCCCGTTTCGGTAATTTTCTTTTTCGGCTCGGGACCTATCGGACGGCTGGTTTACGGGGAGCCCTCCTCCTGCGAGATGATACGTCTTTTAGCCCCTATAATACCCCTTATGTATATGGATTCGGTTTGTGACGGCCTGCTAAAAGGTCTCGACCAGCAGTTCTCTCTTTTCAGAAACGCTATGCTGGATTCTCTGGCCAGGCTGGGACTGATTCTGCTTATACTACCCCGGTTTGGCCTCTACGGCTTTGTAGGTATTATGTATCTCTCAAACTGCTTTACCTGTCTTATGAATTTATTCCGTCTTAAAAAAATATCGGGGGCCGAGATAAAATGGGGCCGTTGGCTGGTGGCGCCGGGGGTATTTTCCCTTATATATGGTACTGTTTTCTCAAATTTAGCACAACATATAGCCACGGGAGATTTAGCCTTTACCCTTGTTTTTACCCTTTCCACCGCCGCATTTTACCTTCTGTCGGTGGTGCTGACAGGTTGCATTACACTTGATGATATAAGATAAAACAGTCGATGTTTCACGTGAAACGTCGAGAAGCTCGACACCCACACAATATATCCTTCATATAATCCGCAGCCTGCAGACCCGACCAAAAGCCCTTTCTTGCGGTGGATGATGTTATATAACGGACGCTTCGTGAAGCGTCCCTACCAGTCACTAAAAAAAGACCCTGTCAGGGTCTTTTTTCTTTAAAGAATTCAGTTAATATTTCGGCGCATTCCCTTTCGCAGATGCCGCCGTACACCTGGGGCCTATGGTTATAGGGTAATGAAAACAGGTCCACTACCGATTCCTTTGAGGCCGAGCCTGCCTTAAGGTCGTATGCTCCAAAAACAACGGTATCTATCCTGGAGTTGATTATTGCCCCTGCGCACATAGGGCAGGGCTCCAGGGTCACGTAGAGCTGACAGCCATCCAGCCGCCAGCTGCCCAGCCTTTCGGCGGCCTGCCTTATGGCCACCACCTCGGCGTGGGCGGTAGGGTCGGAGGTTTCCTCCCTTTTATTGTACCCTTCCCCTATTATTTCGCCATCCTTGACAACAATGGCTCCAACGGGAACGTCGGTATTTTCCTTTGCTTTCTCGGCCAGCTTTAAGGCCCGAAGCATAAATTCCTTGTTCATATCTTTTTCCTTTTCACTTTTGGTCGGGTCTGCAGGCCGTGAATTATATAAAAAACATATTCCCCGTGTGGGTGTCGAGGCTCTCGACCGTTTCACGTGAAACATTACATATTCATTTCAATTATACCCAGCACCAGGGTGACAACAATAGAAATAATAATTATCGGTGAGGAGAAAAAGGCCGAAACCCTTTCCTTTACGGTCATTACCATATCTGCATTTTCCAGGGCGTAGTCTTCTTTTTTCTTGTTTCTCATAAGGTAAAGTCCTATAAAGAAGCACAGGAAGCAGAGAACAAAATAAATTGCGGTGATGCCCGACTGCAGATAAACCGAGTCAATCTGTCGAAACAGCAGGTCCAGACCTACCGAAATAAAGTTATTAATAAAGTGAATAATCACTCCGGTCCACAGGGAGCCTGTTTTAATAACGGCGTAGCCCAGGGCAATACCCACCACAAAGCCAAAGGGTATCTGCACGAAGTTTCTGTGCATCAGACCGAACATAGCCGCCGATATACCTATAGCAACCCCGTCACCGTACTTGCGAAGGACACCCATAACGGCGCCTCGCATAGCAAACTCCTCCACCAGGGCGGGGGTAAAGGCGGTAGCCATTATAGCCAGCAGGGCGCCGAAAACGCCGCCCGGTATCTCCAGCTCGGGGGCCGAATACTCAATTCCAAAGCCTGCAAATATATCTGCAATACTGCTCGTTGCAATATTTGCAAAGGCGCAAAAGCCGATACTGATAAGAATCAGCGGCAGAATCATACCCTTATTGGGCTTGCCCAGGGGTATGAGATTTCTCATTTTTTGGGGGGAGTTTGCCACCACTATAAGATAGGGCGGCACAAACATCAGAATAGACACCACTATCTGAATTATCTGCATTATGGCAGGGTCCTCTGTGATAGCTATTATCTCGGCCTGGGAAAAGCCCAGACCCTGCAACACCGCCATAAAAGGAAGGCTCCAGAAAAAGGCCACCGCCATCATAACAAGGTAGGCAAGGCCGATATGGGCCGCAACGCTTCTGATGCCTCTCTTCTCCTGTCTTTTTACTATACTTTTTTCAGTTTCAAAAACCCCGTAGTTTGGATAATTGTACAAAGATTTTCCTCCCGTAATTTAGCCGTAATTATCGGCTTTTTCGGTTATATTTTAATTTATCTGCGTTTTTCTCGTGTTTTTATCGATTTTAAACGGTTTTACTCTGTTTTTCTCTTTTACCATTCATTTGATTATAAAGAACTCAACAGCTGATTACTCGACAAGAAAAAACTGAAAAAGGGGCAATTTTTATGATAAAATGCCCCTTTTTTCATTATTTTATTCTTCGGTTTCCTCGGCGGGGGTTTCCTCCTCGGGCTCCTCCGGCTCGTCAGCGTCGGCGGCCGAATCGGCATCGGGGGCGTCGGCAACGTCGGTTACCTCATCCTCATCGTGGGGGGTGGCCGAAGCAGAAAGAACAATAGCGTCGCTGCTCTTTCCGAACTTCATTACCCTTACACCCTTGGAGGGACGGGCAAACTTGGAAATTCCCTCAACCGCAATTCGGATGATAACACCGTCGGAGGAAATCATAATAATATCCTCATCCTCGGTGACGGTAAGCACAGCGGCCACGTCGCCGTACTTTTCAACCTTGTAGTTGGTGATACCCTTACCGCCACGGGACTGTAGCCTGTAGTCGGTAACGTCGCTTCGTCTGCCGTAGCCGGTTTCGCTGATGGTGAGAATTACCGCATCCTCATCGCAGGCGGCCATAGCCACAACCTCGTCGTCGGGGCGGAGCTTAATGGAACGAACACCTCTGGCGGTACGGCCCATAGGACGAACGTCACTCTCGGCAAAGCGGATGGCCTTACCCTTCTTGGTGGCAACCAGCAGAGATTTACTGCCGTCTGACAGGGCAACAAAGCGCAGCTCGTCACCCTCGTCCAGCTCAAGGGCGATAATACCCGTTTTGCGGACGTTTTTGAAGGCCTCCAGGGCGGTACGCTTGATAACGCCGTTCTTGGTGCCCATTATGATATACTGCTGGTCGTCAATATCCCTGCAGGGCAGAATCATAGAAACCTTTTCCTCGGGCTGGAGGGGTATTATGTTAACCAAATTCATACCCTTGCCCTGGCGGCTGCCCTCGGGAATTTCATAGGCCTTCAATTTATACATACGGCCGAAGGTGGTAAACATCATAATATAATCGTGGGAGTTGCAGACAAACATACTCTCCACAAAATCGTCCTCACGGGTAGACATACCCATAATTCCCCTACCGCCTCTGTTCTGTACGGAGTAGGTGTCGGTGGGAAGACGCTTGATGTAGCCGCCGGTGGTCTTGGTAACCACGCACATCTCCTCGGGGATAAGGTCCTCAATATCAACCTCACCCGAAACGGCGGAGATTTCCGTTCTGCGCTCGTCGGCATACTTGTCACGAAGATTAAGAGCCTCGGTCTTTACAATGTCAAGAATACGGGCGTGGGAGCCGAGAATTTCCATACATTCCTTGATAAATGCAAGCTTTTCGGCCAGCTCCTCCTCTATCTTCTGCTTTTCCATACCTGCCAGCTTACCAAGCTGCATCTGAACGATAGCGGTGGTCTGAATATCGTCAAGACCAAAGCGCTCGGACAGTCTTTCCTTGGATTCGGGTATGGTTTTAGAGGAACGGATTATGGCAATAACCTCGTCAATAAAGTCAAGAGCTATCTTTAAGCCCTCTAAAATATGGGCACGCTCCTGGGCCTTACGCATATCGTATGCGGTGCGGCGGCGGATAATATCACACTGGAAGTCGATGCAGTTCTGCAGCATCTCCTTAAGGGTCAGAATCTGGGGCTTTCCGTTAACGATAGCCAGCAGAATTGCGCCGAAGGTAGACTGCAGGGCGGTGTAGGAATAAAGCTTATTAAGTACAACCTGGGGGTTGGCATCCCTTTTAAGGTCAACCACTACACGGATACCGCCGTCACGGGCAGAGGAGTAGTCAACAACGTCGTCAATACCCTCAATCTTCTTATCTGATGCCAGGTCGTAGATGTGCTTAACCAGGTCCTTCTTTCTTACCTTATAAGGAATTTCGGTGATAACTATGCGGAACTTGCCGTTATTTGTTTCTTCAATTTCGGCCTTACCGCGAACTATAATCTTACCACGGCCGGTAGCGTAGGCGGCACGGATGCCTGCCCTGCCCATAATAATGCCGCCGGTGGGGAAATCGGGTCCCTTAATATGCTCGCAGATTTCCTGCAGCTCGGCCTCGGGGTTGTCAATAAGACAGCACATACCGTCAATGACCTCACCAAGATTGTGAGGGGGAATTTCGGTAGCCATACCGACCGCAATACCCGAGGAGCCGTTAACCAGCAGCTGGGGGAAGCGGACGGGAAGAACCTCAGGCTCCTTAAGACGGTCATCGTAGTTGGCAACGAAATCTACTGTTTCCTTCTCAATATCGTCAAGCATCGAGTAGGAAAGACGGTTCATCTTACTCTCGGTATAACGGTAGGCGGCGGCAGGGTAACCGTCGATATTACCGAAGTTACCGTGACCGTCTATAAGGGGATAACGCAGAGAGAAATCCTGGGCCATACGTACCATAGCATCGTAAACGCTGGCGTCACCGTGGGGGTGGTAACGACCCAGCACCGAACCTACGGTATCGGCGCACTTACGGTAGGCCTTTTCGGGGGTAAGGCCGTTTTCATACATAGTATAAAGTATTCTTCTGTGAACGGGCTTTAGGCCGTCACGCACGTCGGGTAATGCTCGTCCTACAAGCACCGACATGGCGTACTGGAGCATACTTGATTTGACTTCGTCGGTTATTTCAACGGGAACTATATTGGTTTCAGTTGATTCAGGCCAACGTCTTTCTTCGGGTTTTCTGTTTTTAGCCATTTTTAAATATACTCCTTTCTTTAAATATCCAGGTCAGTTGCGAACTGAGCGTTTTCTTCAATAAACTGACGGCGAGGCTCAACCTCGTCACCCATAAGCATTGTAAAGGTTTCATCGGCCAGAATAGCATCGGCCATAGTAACACGGAGGAAGGTCCTGCGCTCGGGGTCCAGGGTGGTTTCCCAAAGCTGCTCGGGGTCCATCTCACCAAGACCCTTATAACGCTGAACGTCGGCTGTGCCGCCAAGGCTTTCAATTACCTCGGTCTTTTCCTCATCGGTAAAGACGTCAAAATGCTGCTTACCCTTGGAAATGCGGTAAAGGGGAGGCTGGGCCAGGTAAATATGGCCCGTTTCAATAAGCTGGGGCATATAGCGGAAGAAGAAGGTCAGAAGCAGGGTTCTGATGTGGGAACCGTCAACGTCGGCATCGGCCATAATAACTATTTTATCGTAACGGAGCTTTTCAATATCGAAATTTTCGCCGATTCCCGTACCCAGGGCCACGATAACGGGGGTCAGCTTGTCGTTGCCGTAAACCTTATCATCTCTGGCCTTTTCAACGTTAAGCATTTTACCCCAAAGCGGCAGAATTGCCTGGTAGGTAGAGTTTCTTCCCTCTACCGCAGAGCCGCCTGCAGAATCTCCCTCGACGATGTAAATCTCGGTCTTGGTGGGGTCATCTGAAATACAGTCGGTAAGCTTTTCGGGCATTCTTGTCTTGCCGCCGATACCCGATTTACTGCGGGAGGCCTCTCTGGCCTTCTGGGCGGCCTCACGGGCATTGGAGGAGGCGATGGATTTTTCAATAATAATCTTGGCATCCTGGGGATTTTCCTCAAGAAAACGGTAGAGCTTTTCGTTAACCAGGTCACGAACAACCCTGCCTATAGAGGTGTTACCCAGCTTTGCCTTGGTCTGGGACTCAAACTGCGCATCGGAGAGCTTAACCGATACAACGGCAACCAGACCCTCCATAATATCCTCTCCCTTAAGACGGGCGTTACCCTCCTTAAGGTGCTTGAAATCAAAGGCGTATTTATTTACGGTGTTGGCAAGAGCCTGGCGAAAGCCCTGCTCGTGGGTACCACCGTCTATGGTGTAAAGGGTGTTGGCAAAGGACATAATCTTGCTGTCATAAGCAGTGGACCAAAGCAGAGCAATTTCGGCGGTCTGGTCCTCTACCATTGTGTTAAGGTAGATAACGTCCTTATGAAGCCTGTCCTTCTTGATACCCTCAAGTAAAAATTCTACGTAGGATTTAATACCGCCCTCATAGTAAAACTCCTCGGTCTGGGGCTCATAAACGTCGGAACGGCTGTCCCTTAGTTCAATGCGGATACCTGCATTAAGGAAGGCCTGCTCACGAAGACGCTTCTTTAAGGTTTCATAATCGTAAACGGTGGTATCGGTGAAAATGGTGGGGTCGGGCTTGAAGGTAACGGTGGTACCTGTTTCATTGGTATCGCCTATAACCTCAAGGTCGGTTACAATATTGCCCTTCTCATATCTCTGTTTATGGATATGCTTGCCGTCCTTAACCTCAACCTCCAGCCAGGTAGAAAGAGCGTTAACAACAGAGGCGCCCACACCGTGCAGACCGCCCGAAACCTTATATCCGTTTCCGCCAAACTTACCGCCTGCGTGGAGTATTGTGAAAACAACTGTAACGGTAGGAATACCCTTCTGGGGGTTTATACCCACAGGGATACCACGTCCGTTATCTATAACACGTACCAGACCGTCATCCAGCAGCTCAACGATAATCTTATCGCAGTAGCCTGCCAGGGCCTCGTCGATAGAGTTGTCCACAATTTCATAGACCAGGTGGTGAAGACCACGCTCACCTGTAGAGCCTATGTACATACCGGGACGCTTTCTTACCGCCTCAAGGCCTTCCAGCACCTGTATGGAATTTTCGTCATAGCTTCCCGTTACGGGAATATTTGTGTTTTCTATTTCCATTTTCTTCTCCTTAGAAAAATTATTTGTTATCGTTAACCCACATTATGGGATTTTCTTCAATATACCTGTAATGCTCTAAATAGTCCTTTTCTCCCCTAATAATATGGTCGGCAAAGGACCTCTGCCAAATGGGCTTTCCAATTTCTTTATTACACAACCTTTTAAACCCCGATATTGTTCTTGATAACACAGAATTTGTAGGGGACGGCGTCCCCGACGTCCCATCAAGATTATCTATAAATAATAATAAATGAATATGGTCAGGCATAATAACGTACTTTTCTACCGTGACTTTTTCTGCATTATTTATAGAAAGGATATGTTTTTCTACTTTTTTCCCTGTTTCTGTGAGTTCGGTAATCGGGGCGTCGAGGACGCCGCCCCCTACAATTTTACAAAGAATTTTTTCTCTTTTCTTAACACATATAGTCACAAAATATAATCCGTTACTGCTGTAGTCGAATTCTTTTTTGCGCAGGGGTTTTCTGGATTTTATTTCCATTATTTATATCCCAAAAATGTTTTTGACCTGTTTTCCAGGGTTGTGCTGGAGAGCTGGGATATATAAACGGTATTTTCTTTTTCTTCCTTACCCTTGCAAACAACGAAGGATTTCGGTAATTCAAAGGAAACCGTCACCGTTCTTTTCTCCTTTTCGGCCTTATTTATAAAGGTGCGGGAGGCCTTCATAACGGTGGTAGTATCCAAATCGAAAATACCGATTATATCCTTGGTTTTTACAATGGTATCCTCACCTAAATGTAAATACATATATCTTTACCCTTTTCTTTATTCCTTAATTTTTCCTCCCACAACGGTAAAAACCTTTCCCTCTTTAAGGGGCTTTACGTTGGTGGGGTCGCAGCAGGTAATAAAAACCTGCCAATCCTTTATATGATTAAGAATAAATGCCTGTCGGTCGGGGTCTAATTCGCTCATAACGTCGTCAAGTATGGCAACCGGCTGTTCCCCTGTTATTTCTTTTAGCGTCCTGGCCTCTGCCAGCTTCATAGCAAGGGCTACGCTTCTCTGCTGACCCTGGCTGCCGAAGGTGCGGGCCGAAATGCCGTTAATCTTGAAATCCATATCGTCCCTGTGGGGACCCACCGAGGTGGAGCAGGAATAAATATCGGTGTTTCTTGCCTTATAAAGCCTTTCCTCCAGCTCCTCGGGCCTGCAGGAGGGGATATATACCACCTCAAGCTCCTCTCGAAGGGAGGATAAATCTCTATATATGCCTGCCGCATTTTCGGTTACCTTTTTACAGTAATCAATGCGGTATTCTGTAATTTTGCGGCCGTCCCTTGCAATTTCACCCTCGAAAATATCCAGCATTTCGTTTGGTGATAGTCTACCCTCCATATTTTTCAGCAGAATATTTCTCTGACTTACCGCCCTGGAATAACTTTTTATAAGCTCAACGTAGGCAGGATAAAGCTGACCTATTGCCAGGTCTAAAAATCTGCGCCTGAGGGCTGGGCCCTCCTTAACGGTGGAAATATCCTCGGGAGAAAAAACCGTAGCGCAAAAATTGCCTGCCAGATATGAGGCCGCCTTCAGCTTTTTTCCGTCCAGCTCGGCCGAGCGTCTTTTTGCTATATTAATTACCGCTTCTCTCTCAACGCCGCCGCTGACAAAGTTAAGCCCCAGCTGGGCCGACTCCATACCAAAGGCCACCATTTCCTGGTCCTTGGCTCCACGAAAGCTTTTTGCCCCCGTAAAAAGCCAGATGGCCTCAATAATATTTGTTTTGCCCTGGGCATTGTCGCCGTAGATGACGTTCATACCGCTGCAAAACTCAACCTCACTTGGCAAAAGATTTCTGAAATTTGCCACAGAGAGCTTTTTAACTTCCATAATCTACAACCAGGGACATACCGTCAAACTCGGCTGTATCCCCTTTTTTCAGTTTTTTTCCGCGCATTTGGCAGACCTCGCCGTTAACCTTAACCTCTCCACCCTGGATAACCACCTTTGCGTGGCCTCCTGTGGAAACGTAGCCTGCCAGCTTCAGCGCCGCATCCAAACGGATAAAATCTTCTTTGATAAATATTTTTTTCATTATATTAAATATCCTTCTTTAGGAATAAGTGGCTCGTAAACGAGCAGGGGAAACTTCGTTTCAGGGGCTTCGCAGTATACTGTGCCGCAAGGCACCCCTGTTTGCGTTAGCAAACCCCTAATTTCTTATCCCTTATTTAATTCTCATAGGCATAATCATATAAAGGAAGCTGTCGCCTTCGGTAGGCTCAATAAGAAAGCCCTCGTTGCCACCCTTAAAGCTCATAACAACCTCGTCAGATTCGGTTGCACGCAGGGCATCAAGAAGATACTGGGCGTTTATACCAATTTCAAACTCGGGACCCTGAAGGTCGGTTTCATAGGTATCGGTAGCACAGCCCAGGGCAGAAATACATTTAAAGGTAGAAACAGGATTTCCGATAGAGCAACGAACAGGTGTGGTAAGTCTGTCGTTAACCACAAGGGAAATTCTTTCTACAATATCTATAATATCCCTGGTTTTTACCTGCATCTTCTGATAAAACTCTTTAGGAATAGCCTTTTCGTAGTTTACAAACTCGCCCTCCAGCAAACGGGAAACCAGGGTGTAGCCGTTTACTATAAAGGAAACCAGTTTTTTGGTGATGTAGATTTCAACCTCCTCATCGTCAGAGGCAATAATTTTAACCGCCTCGCCGATGGCCTTGCCGGAAATTACAAAATTGCAGTCAACCGAGCAGTTGATATTTTCTTTTCTTATACCCATTCTTCTGCCGTCAATACCAATAAATCTGGCAACACCGCCCTCAATATTAATATTAAGGCCGGTAAGAATGGGGCGGCTGCCCTCAATCTGAGCAACGGCAAAAAGGGTACCTCTTACCATTTCCTTTAAAAGGCCGCCGGGAATAGCCACCTTTTCGGTTTCGGGAACAGAGGGGGTTTCGGGGAAATCCTCTGCGCTCATTCCCATAATATCAAAAACTGCGTTACCCGAACGGATGTGGCACATAAGGCGCTCGTCGGCCTCGATAGTTACCTGAATACCGTCGCTGCGGCGGAGAATCTCGGTAAGAAGCTTTGCCGAGATAACAATATCTCCCTCAACCTCGCAGGAGGCGTATATCTCCTTTTTCATACTCATCTCTAAATTGTAGCTTATAAGGGTAATCTTTCCCTTTTCGGCCGAAATAAGTATACCCTCAAGGACGGGAAGAGAGGTTTTTGTAACAATTCTTGAAAGATTTTGTACTGCTTCCAGCAGTTCGCTTCTTTGGGTAGTAAAAAGCATAGCAATTTCTCCTTTGGGCTTTGCCCCTTTTTTTGAAAAAAGGCAAAAATTAATTAATTAAACATTTAAAACAGCAGCAGTAGTAGGGGGTGTGAAAAAGACTAAAAACATTGTTTTAGCCAATATTAACCAGGGTTTTAGATGTTTAAAATTTTTGTTAATGGGTGTGAATAAAAATCTGTCGAAAAAGGGTTATTAAGGTCGATGTGGATAACTTCAATTTAATTAACAGGAATAACTTGAAAAGTCCACGGGCAAATTAAAGCCATTATTCTGTTTTAAGATTTTTTATAATATCGTCAATAAGCTCTTTTTCGTGGGGATTTTCTTTTAGGTGGGCCTCAATCTTCTTTACGGCGTAAAGGACGGTGGTGTGGTCCTTGCCGAAGGCCTCGCCTATAGGCTTATAGCCCAGCTCGGTGGTTTCCTTGGCAATATACATTGCAATCTGCCTTGCCTTTGCCAGCTCAGCCGTCTTTCTCTTGGAGATAATCTCCTTCTCGGATACGTCGTAGGACCTGGCCACCTCGGTAATAATCTGCTCAATCTTAATAGGCTCGGGCTTGGTGTCATTGACCACCTCACGAACGATAGACTGAACTATAACCAGGGTGGGGGTGTGGTTCTGTATCTGAATATAGGCCTGGAGCTTTTTAACAACACCCTCAAGCTGACGGGTATTCATCTTAATATGCTCGGCAATATAGTAAACGATATTTTCGTCCAGGGTGATGCCCAGGCTTTCGGCCTTCTTCTTGATAATACCAACCCTGGTTTCGTAGTCGGGGGGAGTAATATCGGCCAGCAGGGACATTTCCAGACGGTTTCTGATGCGGTCATCCAGGGTCTTAACGTCCTTGGGAGGCCTGTCCATAGTAAATACCAGCTGCTTGTCACCCTGGTGAAGGGCGTTGAAGGTGTTGAAGAATTCCTCCTGGGTCTGCTCCTTACCGGCGATAAACTGAATATCGTCAATAAGAAGAACGTCCAGATTTCTGAACTTGTTTCTAAAGAGGTCGGCAGTACCTGTATGTATAGCCTCGATGAGCTGATTCATAAAATCCTCACAGCGGATATACTCGATAATCTTCTCGGGGAACTTCTGCTTTATACGGTTTCTTATAGCCAGCAAAAGATGGGTTTTACCAACACCCGAGGGACCGTAGATAACCAGGGGGTTATATACGATTTTCGGACTGTCGGCCACCGCCATAGATGCGGCGTGGGCAAAACGGTTACAGGAGCCCATAATAAAGTTATCAAAGGTAAAGCTGTCCTCAAAGGAGCTGTTGGCGGGGGAAACCTTGTTTTGAAGGATTTTTCCGTTTTCATCCTCCACCACGATTTTTATATCAATATCAATGCCCATAATCTCCTTAAAGGAGGGAACGATAATGTGCATATAGTTGGACTCAATAATCTGCTTTTTATAGTCGGAATAAATTCCCAGTATAATTTCGCCGTTGCGCACCTCTAAAAGATGCAGGTCTTTAAACCAGACGTTAAAGGAAATTTCGGTCATTCTTGATTTAAGCTCGGCGCAGACGGCCTCCCAGATATCGGTAAGGGACTCGATAGGCATATTTCTTCTCCTTTATAAGTTTATTTTAAACCTGGAAAGAGGGTCACACAAGGACAGAATAGGGGAAAAAAGGACATCTTTTCAGGGTCGTTATCATACAGGGTAATTATACCACAGTTATCCACATTTTTCAATGATATATTTAATAAATATTATATATATAATATATAGATATTTGACAAAAACCCGACCTCTTGTTATGAGGTCGGGTTTTTAATGCAAAATTAATGAGTGACATCGTCACATTTATAAAACGGTTGCCGTAAATGTTTATATATCCGTGCCGCAGGCACACCATTTTTATTCTTTATTCTTTATTATTTTTCATTTTTCTGGCCAGGTAGATAAACGGGGTATCAAGCAGGGAGGAAATAACATAAATTATATAGCTCGAAACTATAATAGATAAAAGGGTGGGTCGGTCATATACCCCGAAAAAGGCGACAAAATTGAAGATTACGGTATTTATCAGCTGGGAAATCAAGGTGGAGCCGTTATTTCTCAGCCACAGCATAGCCTTTTTGTTTCCCCTTTTCTTCTCGCTGAAGGCCCACCATTTATGGTAAAGGAAAACGTCCAGCTTCTGGGATAGGAAATAGCCTAGAAAGCTGGCAAAAAGCAGACGGGGAGCAAAGGCAAAAATCTCTCTGATGTGGGGGGAGGCCCAATCGGAGGCCGAGGGGGTGTAAAGCAGCCAGCTTTGGGTGATAATAACCATAGCCGCTACCGTAAAGATACCCATATTAACCGCCTTGTTGGCCGCCTTTTTGCCCTCGTTTTCGCTTAAAATGTCGGTAATAAGGTAGGTGGAGGCAAAAAGCAGGTTACCCAGGGTCTGTTCTACCCCGAAGGCTCTGACTAAAATCAGCACCTCGATATTGGCCAGCACCGTGACCACCGAGTTTAAAATATAAAGGCCGCTTTTGCCAAAAAGACGATAGGCCAGCAGTACCCCGCCGTAGATTACAAAAACCGATGCAATTAGTAAAAGTTCGTTCATATTGGTCCTTTCCGGAAATAAAAAAAGCGCCCTACGGCGCAATGGTATAATAAGTAGGGCGGGGGTTCACTCCCGCCGTGTACTTTAACCAACATTTCCCGTAGTTTTGATTTATCCTGACGGATGGGTAGGATGGTTACGAACTGCCCTGCCGCTATTTTACCACCAATCCCGCTCCCCGTCAAGTAGGGACGCTTGCGCGTGCGTCCGTTTTATAAAGGTGACGAAGTCACTCATTAATTCTGCATTCTGCATTCTGCATTTTGCATTTAAAAAATTAAGCGCTTTGCCCTGCAAAAAGCCACGGTTATGGGTCAAAAACTAATTTTTTAAGGTAAAGGTCGTATTTAAATTTCTTTTATTTTGTCGTTTAGACTTGATGAAGGCTTTGATTTATGATAAAATCAAATAATATTAATAATTTGCTGTATAAGGAGATTTTTATGGCAAGAGTTACAGAATATTTCGGCGAAAACGTCTTCAACGAAAGTATAATGAAGGCTCGTCTGCCCAAGGAAACCTATAATCTGGTACAAAGGGCCATACACAATAATAAAAGACTTGATTCCGCTACCGCCGCCGTGGTGGCTAACGCTATGAAGGATTGGGCCATTGAAAAGGGGGCCACCCACTATACACATTGGTTCCAGCCTATGACGGGTATCACCGCCGAAAAACACGACAGCTTTATCAGCCCCGTGCAAAACGGTAAAATAATAATGGATTTTTCGGGTAAGGAGCTTATTCAGGGCGAAACCGATGCCTCCTCCTTCCCCTCCGGCGGCCTTCGTGCCACCTTCGAGGCCAGGGGCTACACCGCCTGGGACCCCACCTCCTTTGCCTTCATTAAGGAGGGCGTGCTTTGCATACCTACCGCCTTCTGCTCATACGGAGGAGAGGCGCTGGATAAAAAGACCCCTCTGCTTCGCAGTATGGAGGCCATAAATAAGCAGGCCCTTCGTGTACTGAAGCTTTTCGGTAACGAGGAGGTTACCGCCGTTAAGACCACCGTCGGTCCCGAGCAGGAGTATTTTCTTATAGATAAGAAATACTACCTTGAAAGAAAGGACCTTATATATACCGGCCGGACCCTTTTCGGTGCAATGCCCCCCAAGGGTCAGGAGCTGGACGACCACTATTTCGGCACTATAAAGTCCCGTGTCAAGGCCTTTATGACCGAGGTGGATGAGGAGCTGTGGAAGCTGGGTGTTCTTTCTAAAACCGAGCATAACGAGGCTGCTCCTGCCCAGCACGAGCTGGCTCCCTTCTTTGCCACTACAAATATTGCGGTAGACCATAACCAGATAACTATGGAGCTGCTGCAGAGAATTGCCAAAAAGCACGACCTTATCTGTCTGCTCCACGAGAAGCCCTTCGACGGAGTTAACGGCTCGGGTAAGCATAATAACTGGTCTATTTCCACAAATACGGGGGTTAACCTGCTGAATCCCGGTGAAACACCCTATGAAAACGCACAGTTCCTCCTCTTCCTCTGCGCCGTTATCAAGGCGGTGGATGAGTATCAGGACCTGCTTCGTATCTCGGTGGCTACCGCAGGCAACGACCACCGTCTGGGCGCTCTGGAGGCTCCCCCTGCCGTGGTTTCTATGTTCCTGGGTGACGAGCTTTCCGAGATTTTAGAGGCCATTGAGGCCGATGCCCCCTACGGCGCCAAGGAGAAGGAAAATCTTAAGGTTGGCGTTCACGTTCTGCCCAAGTTCCCCAAGGACACCACCGACCGCAACCGTACAGCGCCCTTTGCCTTTACGGGTAACAAGTTCGAGTTCCGTATGCTGGGCTCCTCCGACTCGGTGGCCGAGCCCAACGTGGTGCTTAATACCGCCGTGGCCGAGTCTTTGCGCTGCTTTGCCGATGAGCTTGAAGGGGCCGAGAATTTCGAAACCGCCCTCCACGACCTTATTCAGAACACCATAAAGCGCCACAAGCGCATAATCTTTAACGGCAACTGCTATGATGAAAGCTGGACTCTGGAGGCCGAAAAGCGTGGTCTGCTGAATCTGGCTACCACCCCCGATGCCCTGGGCCGTCTGCTTTGCAAGAAGAATATTGAGCTTTACGCCACCCATAAAATTTATACCGAAACCGAGCTTCGCTCACGTCTGGAGATATTAACCGAGAATTATTGTAAGATAATCAATATCGAGGCCAACACAATGGTAGATATGGCGGTTAAGGATATTCTGCCTGCGGTAGGTCAGTATATAAGCCTGCTGGCCGAGGCTATTGACGACGTATCCGACGTCTTTGAGGTGGATATGAAGAAGAGCTTCGAGTATGAAACGGGTAAAAAGCTTATTGCCCTTAAAGGAGAGGCATATTCTGCAATAAAGAGGCTGAAAAGGGAAACGGCGAAGGCCGCCGCCATAGCCGACTATACCGAAAGGTCGGTATATTATAAGGATAAGGTGCTTCCCGTAATGGAGAAGCTCCGTGCCGCAGTAGACGGTATGGAGGCCCTAACCGCCGCCGAATACTGGCCGATACCCACCTACGGCGACCTGCTGTTTGGAGTGATTTAAAAAAAACAACCCTTCGAGAGAAGGGTTGTTTTTTAATGCAAAGTGCAGAATGCAAAATTTTGGTGTGACTTCGTCACATATATAACGGCGCATCGGGGACGCTGCGCCCTACAATGGTTGCCGAAAAGCATTATGGAAATGTTGTAGGGGCGCTTCACGAAGCGTCCGTGTAAAAGAATAAAGAATAAAGA
>JAGAPN010000058.1 GCA_017623235.1 Clostridia bacterium
GATAACGTCAGGCTCCTCATTCTTTACATAGCTGCTGGTGATGCTCTCCTCAGAGGTGAAGGGCGACATTGAATAAGCGCCGGGAAGGTCAACGACGATAACCTCCTCTGCCCCGTCAAGATAACTCTTTTTAAGGGGGCTCTGCTTCTTCTCAACGGTAACGCCTGCCCAGTTGCCGACCTTCTCATTACGTCCGGTCAGAGCATTGTACATTGTGGTTTTACCGCTGTTAGGGTTTCCTGCTAATGCGATTCTCATAAATTTCCTCCATTCAGTTAGCGGCGGCTAACTGCATCTCAAAAATAAATGCGGGCACTGCCCACAGATATTTATACAATAATTGCCTCGGCAAGCTGACTGTCGATATTATAACGACCATCTTTAATAGAAACCACGCAACCACCCTTTAGACGGGAAATTACGGTTATAGGCTGACCTGCATAGCAACCCAGTGAGAAAAGAAAAGCATCCAGCTCTTCATCATCGGTCATAATGGCTTTAATTATATACTCTTCGCCTACCGAAGCCTCTAAAAGTTTCATATCTGCCTCCGATAAAACTATGGTAGTTAGCGTCTGCTAACTAATGGAATTATACTCCCCTACCCAAAATTTGTCAACCCTTTTTTAAGGAATTTTTTTGAGTTGAAAGATTTATGTTGATATGTTATAATAATTATAATTTATTTAAGGAGTTTTTTATGAATTTGCAAGAATCGGGCGAGATGTATTTAGAAACTATACTGATACTCTCCAAACAGCAACCTACCGTCAGGGCTATTGACGTGGGCGAATATATGGGCTATTCAAAGCCCAGTGTGAGCCGTGCCCTGGGCCTTTTAAAGGAGGGCGGCTACGTAGTTACCGATAAGGATGGCTTTTTAAGTCTTACCGAGCTGGGGCTTAAAACCGCCGAAAAAATACTTTCCCGCCACAGAATTATCACCGAATTTCTGGTAAGCCTCGGTGTTTCGGCCGAAACGGCCTCCAACGACGCCTGTAAAATTGAGCACGTTATTTCCGACGAATCTCTGGAGGCAATAAAAAATAATCTGTAAGCTATGGTGCGTCGAGGACGCCGCACCCTACAAGAAAACGGCAGACACAAAAGTGTCTGCCGTTTCTTTAATAACATTTACTGCACGGACCTAACCCGCTTTGCCTCGCACTTGACAGAGTAGTTTCATAAATATCTTTTGCTCTTGATAAGCCCGAGCAACTTTTTCTTGAATGATATTTTTTGCCTGTTTCTGTTATGTATACAGTAGTTGAATCGGTATTATTTGTCGGCTGTGAAGAAACAACGGATGATGTTGGTTCTGAATCGGATACGGCAGGTGCACTCGATGATGTTTCCGGAGCAGAGTCTTGTGACGAACTAACTTGAGTTTGTTGTGACGTTGTGTCTGAACTTGTGTATGTAGACGATGTTTCTGTCGATGAACTGTTGGTGGAAGATGATTTGTCGGCTGAAGAATCATTATGCGAGTCGAAAGAAGATGTAACCATAGAAGAACTCGGTGTCGAATCATCTGTAGCATCTCCGCTGCATGCCCCCACTAACAAGGCTAATCCTACAAATGCTCCTAAAACGATTAATACTGTTTTTTTCATAGTTTTCCTCCCATTTAAATAAAAAAGTGCGGCCACCGAAGCAGTCGCACAAAAAACGCAAACTCCGATAGTCGCCAAACTAACTAATGTGAAATGGGCGTAAACGCACACATAACTACAATCAGTGGAATCTGCATTTTTATCAAATTCATACTGATTATAATTATTGGTAAAATAAGCGCATTTATCCCTAAAAGAAAAGACACCCTATTTCACACATATTCAGTTAGTTTGGCATTATCATAATAGCACAGATAATTTAAAATTTCAAGACGCATTTTAGCTGGGAATCTATAAAAAAACGGTGAGCAATGCTCACCGTTTTTTTATTTATCTCCCATTAACTTTACCATTACGGCTTTTTGGGCGTGGAGACGGTTTTCGGCCTCGGCAAATATCTCCTCGGCATGCTCCTCAAATACCTTTGCGGTTATCTCCTCTTCCCTGTGGGCGGGCAGACAATGCTGAACCATTGCGCCCTCGGCGGCAACGGCCATAACCTCATCGTTTATCTGATAGCCACGGAATACCTTTTCACGCTGGGCCTTTTCATCCTCCTGGCCCATAGATGCCCAGACGTCGGTATAAAGCACGTCGGCATCCTTTGCGGCTTCAAGAATATTATCGGTGCAGGTAAAGGTGCCGTTTTCTTTGGCCCAGGCCATAATTTCGGCATCGGGCTGATAGCCCTCGGGACAGGCAACGGAAACCTCCATACCCATCTTGATACCACCGACAATAAGAGAGTTAGCCATATTGTTACCGTCACCGATATAGCACATCTTCTTGCCCTGGAAATTGCCCTTGAACTCACGGAAGGTCATAAGGTCGGCCAGCACCTGGCAGGGATGGCAGTAGTCGGTAAGACCGTTAATTATGGGGATAGAGCCGTACTCGGCCAGGGACTCAACCTCGGCCTGCTCAAAGGTACGAATCATAATACCGTCAAGGTAACCCGACAGCACACGGGCGGTATCTTCTACAGGCTCTCCCCTGCCTATCTGCAGGTCACGGGAAGAGAGGAAGAGGGCCGAGCCACCCAGGTCGTACATACCGACCTCAAAGGAGACACGTGTACGGGTAGAGGATTTCTGAAAAATCATACCCAGGGTTTTACCCTTTAAATAGTGATGCTCAATACCGTGCTTTTTCTCATATTTAAGCTGGTCGGCCAGGTTTAAAATTTCGGTAATCTCCTTTTCGGAGAGGTCCATAAGCTTAAGTAAATGCTTTGCCATTATTTTACACACTCCTTGATTATCTCTACTGCCTTTTTAAGCTGCTCGTCGGGAATATTAAGGGCAGGAAGCAAGCGCACCTTGGTTTTTGCCGAAATTACAAGCACACCCTTTTCTCTGCAGGCGGCAATAACCTCTTTAGCGTCCTTTTGGGTTTCAAGGCCAATCATAAGACCCATTCCGCTGACCGATTTAATACCCTCGGCCGAGGAAAGCTGACTGAAAATATAATCCGATTTGCGTTTTACTGCTTCAAGCAGCCCGTCGTCTATACGGGAAATAATGCTGTATGCGCCTGCGCAACAAACAGGGTTTCCGCCAAAGGTGGAGCCGTGGGAGCCGGGGGTAAGGGTATTTTCTACCTTTTCACCCAGCATTGTGGCGCCTATGGGAAGACCGCCGCCAAGGCCCTTGGCTGTAGATACTATATCGGGCACAACGCCGAACTGCTGAAAGGCATAGAGGCTGCCTGTGCGGCCGTTACCCGTCTGCACCTCGTCGATAATGAGAAGAATATCATTATCATTACAAAAATCTGCAACCGCTTTTACAAAGGCCTCATCCAGCTTCATAACGCCGCCCTCGCCCTGTACCAGCTCCATCATAACGGCACAGGCGTTGTTCTCTTTTGCCAGGGTTATAACCTTCTCGGCATCATTTGCCTCGGCATAAACAAAACCTTCGGTAAAGGGACCAAACTCGGTATGAAAGCTATCCTGACCTGTGGCGGCAAGGGTTGTAACCGTTCTGCCGTGGAAGGAGTTTTTAAGGGTAACTATGGTGCTTCTGCCCTCGCCGTACTTTTGGAAGGAATAACGGCGGGCGGTCTTAATAGCGCACTCGTTAGCCTCGGCTCCCGAGTTGCCGAAAAACACCCTTTTCATACCTGTGCGCTGACAAAGAAGCTCGGCCAGCTTGGCGCAAGGCTCGGTATAATAAAGATTTGAGGTGTGGGCCAGCTTTTGGAGCTGGGCGGTTACGGCATCGTTCCACTCATCATCGGCCAGGCCGAAGGCGTTTACCGCAATACCTGTGCCCAGGTCAATATATTCCTTACCGTTGCTGTCATAAACCATGGAGCCCTTTCCCCTGACAAGCTCCAAGGGGAAACGGCCATAGGTAGAAGCAACGTAGGTATTATCAAGAGAAGTAATACTCATTTAAAATTTATCCTCCGTAGAGCATTGTGCCGATACCCTCGTTGGTAAGGGTTTCAATCAGCAGAGAATGAGGCACACGGCCGTCAAGGATAAAGACCTTGTCCACACCCTGACGTATAGCCTCGACACAGCACTCGATTTTGGGAATCATACCGCCTGAAATAACACCCTCACGCATAAGCTGGGGGGCGTCGCTTACGCAGACGCTGGAGATAAGAGTGCTTTCATCGTCCTTATCACGAAGAAGACCTACTATATCGGTCATCAGGAAGAGGGCCTCTGCGCCCAAGGAGCTTGCAATACGTGCGGCGGCGGTATCGGCATTAATATTATAAACGTTGCCCTCTTTATCACAGCCTACGGTGGATATTACGGGGATATAGCCCTTTTCCAGCAGGTCGGTAACAGGCTCAATATTAATATCGGTTATCTCGCCCACAAAGCCTAATGCAGGGTCCTTAATCTCGGCCTCGATAAGGTGGCCGTCTATACCCGAAAGGCCAACGGCCTTTGCGCCGCTGTTTTGCAGGTGGTTAACGAGGGTCTTGTTAATTTTACCTGCCAGCACCTGAAGCACGATATCAGCAGTTTCGGCATCGGTTACACGAAGGCCGCCAACAAACTCACTCTGCTTGCCGATTTTCTTCAGCATACCCGAAATTTCGGGGCCGCCGCCGTGTACCAGAACAACCTTAATTCCGATGGTATTAAGCAGCACCAGGTCACCCATAACGGCATTCTTCAGTTCTTCATTTATCATAGCGTTGCCGCCGTATTTTACAAC
>JAGAPN010000059.1 GCA_017623235.1 Clostridia bacterium
CATCCGGACTCATTGTTACGGCAATTACCGCAACAATATAAATAAGAGTGGTGTACTTTTAATTACTTTTACCTCGATTCTGCTCCGTTTGGTTACTCTTTCGCAATAAATATTCCGAGGGCAAAATCTCGCCTATCACAGCCAAACTTCTTTAATGGTTGATGTTCATAAGATTTTATGCTATAATTAATACAGTAAAGATTTGCCATAGGAGCACGATTGTATGAATAAAATTTTTAAGAAGCTTATACTGTTAGCTATGTTTGTTGGTTGCTGTGCAACTCTGTTTATGACTTGGTCTAATTTCAAAAATGTGCAGACTTTTGACGGAACAGCAATTCTTACAGGAAACTTGTTTTTAACTGTATTTATATTCGGTATGTACGGTATAAGCGTTTTATTTCACGAAAAAGCTCCGAAAGTCTTTTTTTGCACAGGTCTTTCAAGTTTGAGTATGTTTTTCGCAATTATGTTTTCCAGGTTTGAAAGTTGGGGCAGATTTGCCAATCCCTGTGTCGGACCTTATATTGGACTGATAGCAATTGTATCGACTATCGTAATATATGTTCTGTTAAATATCAAAGACAGCAAAAAGGATAAATAATCTATGATTTATCTAACAGAGTTGACACACTAATTTTACTCACTCTTAACTCGATTTCACTTTGGTTATTTACACTACAAAGGGAGATAAAAAAGAAACAAAAGCCAAATAAAAAGGACGTTATATTTCATATTTTCTCTACTGTTTGTATTGCGCTGTCGGTATGGGTGTTTTCCCTTCTGCGGCAGCTGACAGGGGCTCCTACTACCAAAATGTTTATTGATATTCTGATAATATTGTTGCTCCTTGTACTTAATACTGCCGTTATTGTTTTATACGAAATTATTAAGCAAAATCGTAAATAAAGAAGGCCGAAATAATATTTCGGCCTTCTTTTATATTGTGCCTGTAACGGTGAGGATAACGGTGGAGGGAGTGACTATATAGCGGCCTGTTGCGGGGTCTTGAGAAACGGTGGCGGCAGGCAAAGTAATCTGTCCCACGTTCGTAGTGAAAAGGCCTGTGGCTTCGCTATAATTATACTGTACCCCCTGGGTCCAGGGAGCACCCTCATAAGTGACGGTAATATCGGTTAAAATGGGGTCAAAGGTATCAGTGATAACGGCGTTATCGGTGGTAACAACCGCCTGGGTACCATAGTTTTGCACGGTAAAGGTATAGGTTATCCTTTCGTTATCTACTACCTGAGAGGGGCTAATAGCCTTGGAAATAGTAAGGTCGGGTAAGGTTGCGGCCGCTACCGTTTCGGTAGCGGTAAGAGGTGTGCCTATGCCATTACCCGTTACTGTAACGGTGTTAACAATACTGCCATCTGCGGCTGGATTCGCATATTCGGTAGCGGTGGCCTGATAAACCAACACGGCATTACCGCCTGCGGGTACGGTTATGCCGCTAATCACCAGAGGGGGGCCTGCCTGTACTGTTGGAGCAGGCTGAACCTGTCCGTTTACAAAAAGGGAGGCGGAGCCGTCATTATAGGTCAGCGGATATACTGTATCTGCGCCAAACAGATAACCACCCAGATCATCGGTAACGGTAAGACTCGAAAGTGCGGTGGAGCCGGTGTTTTGCAGGGTTACAACGTAGGTAACGGTATCCCCTACCCTGTAAGCATCCTCTATTGCGGTTTTGGTAACCGACAGCACCTCTATTACCTCACCAAAAACGACGTTGGAGTCAACACTTCCGCCGTTATAGGTCAGGTTAGCCTGGTTAGAAAATATTGCCATAAAATTCCTCCTTTTTATCATCGGAATATATCCGACAATATATTTTATGGCAATATAGCTTCCGATGTTAAACAAAAAAGGCAGAACACCTTAGTGTTCTGCCTTTTTTTGTTTAGTAATTTGTCGGATTCTGATAATCGTCGCTGTAGTAGGTACCGTTGCCATGGGTATAGACAGGATTATCGTTGGGAGTTACCGTTATAGGTAGTTTTACGGTAAAGGTGCCGTAGCCGCTTACAAACATATATTTCATATTCTCACTTTCGTTAAGCAACCACCTGTTCCAGGCGTGAGCGGTAGCATCGTTTTTAACGTACTGCTTATAAAAATGCTTACTTGCAGGAAGCAGAGCGTATTCGGGGTCATAGGTCTGATAAGATGCCATTGTTCCGTCTATACCGTGGTGGGCAAGCTGTAGCACGTCGGTCTTCATATAGCTGCCAAACTGCTCTAACAGCTTGTTTTCAGAGGCAGGAGTGGCATCGCCCAGCATAAGTATAGATTGGCCGCCAATATGTATTCTGTAAATGGTAGAGGTAGTATTAAAGTTTGATTCTGCCAGGGTGGTAGGATAGAAATCATCAAAGGTCTGCAGCACCTCTACAGTAGCATTACGAATATAAAGCTTATTGCCTGTATAGGGCTTTACAACGGGAACATCGGCGTAAAGTTCGGCGACAACATCATTAAATGCACCATACTCGGTTACCGAGTTGGATTTCATAAAATCTACGGTTTCGCTGCCCTCGGGGAAGTTGCAAACAAGACGTTCCACAGTCACCTTGTCACGATAAAGCAGCGAGAAGGTGGTAAATCCGCCAAGGTGGTCTGAATGGGCGTGGGAGAATATCCAGGCGGCAATTACAGGCTTTTCACCCTCGGGTGTCTGGGCAAGAATAGCGTTATAAATTGCTTTTCCGTTTTCTACGGTGCCGTTGGCCTGACCACCGTCATAAACGATAAAGCTGCCGTCCTCGAGTCTGAAGAGGTAGGCTGCGCCTTCATATTCACCTACAGAAATACCCGTTACCGTAGAATCTACAGTGGTAGTTTTATCGTAGGTGTTTTCAGCCTCTAAGGCGGGTAATTTGCCGATTGACTCCCAAATAACACGGGTAGTGCTGTTTGAAGAAATATAATAAACGTTTATTGCCAAGTTTTCATTTGCATAGGTTGCAAAAAGATTATCCCCTATGGTGTTTGAGGTGTATTTGGTAAAGCCTGCATATTCTAAAAGCTTTAAATACTTATTATACGTGTCGGCTGACGTACCTGAAGAGGTCATAACGAAGTTGTCATAGTCGGTAAGGGTAACGGTGCCGTCGGGATAATAGGGTATCATACCGTCTGCCAGCCAGCTTGTGGGGGTAATACCGCTGGTGTTTGCGGGTAGCTTTGAACGATTAGCCTCTGTCGCACCCTTTGCCACATTATTCATTTTAACAAGGTCACACACGTCAAGGGCGACACCGTCAAGGTTCGCATCTATACGGAGCTTTTCATCCTCATCCAAAGTGTAAAGACCGAGAATATTAAGACGAGCCTTTTCGGTATCGGTAGCATTAATTTTTCCGTCACGGTTTATATCACCGTAAAGGAAGCGTGTGGATAACAGACGATTGCTGCCGCTCTTAGCAATATAAGCCGCGTCGCTATCCTTCTCTACAGAGTAGATTGCGCCGATTTTAAGGTTGCCTGCATCACCGCCCACGTAGCGGAAATACAGACGGAAATGGACAAGGCTGTAGTCCGACTTAAGGGCCGTTCTGACAGCGGCATTGGTCTTATATCCGTTAGTATCCTTAAGGTCTATTTTGATATAACCCTCAAAGCCCGAGCCAATCTCATTCATATCACCTTCGGCATCTGTATAGGCGGTGCGCCAGATGCCGTCATATATGCTCATATAGGAATATCGGGTATTGCTGGAATTTGGATAAATGCCCCCTGTAATTTCGGGGCTGGAAATGCGAAGGGCATTATCCGACTGATTGTGGTTTGGCACCTGAACGTAGAACATATAGGTATCAACGCCCTTGGTCATAGGCGCATTGACCCACTGCTTATTAAGCAGCTGCCAATCAGTTACAAGGTCACCGCTGATACTCTCTATATTCAAAGACTGGTTGGCCTGAGCAACAATACAATCGGCGGTATAAGCCGTACCTCTCTGTGCGGCCGCATCACCGGAAACACCCGAAATATTACCGCCATTGGCGTGAGTAATATAAGGTGTTACCTGCATACTGTCCTTGCTCTTTAAAAGAGAATAGGTGCGCTCCCCTATGGTGAGCAGGGTGGAGTTTACGTTATCCCTTGCCAGAACGTAAAGCAGGCCGCCCACAACAAGGTCGGAAGCTCCGGCATCATAGCCGAGGCTTAAGGCCGTAAGCTGATAGTCAGAGCCAAAGTTTACAAAATTGCCGCTCACGCTACCGAAAACGAACTCGGATAAATCGAAATGCAGATAGCCCTTAAAGCCGTCGGGCAGAGCGGATAAGCAGCCATTTTTACTGTTTTGATTATAGGTACGGGCGGTATGCCATATACCGTCATTGGAGGACATATACGAATAGACCGTCAGACGGGAAAGGTCGGCGGTAAAGGTATTGCCTCCTTGGGTCAAGGCAACCTTTTCAAGGTTCAGATTTTGGGCCTTATCCTTTTCTACGTATAGGAGAACGCCGTCGGCATTACCCAAATCAGCAGAAGAAAGGGTGGTGTTAAGGGTACCTTCCCCACGGAGTCGATAGGCACCGCCAAAGCCTTCTGCCAGGTCTGCGGCAGGGAGCTTTAATTCGGTATCCTGAGTATAAGTCGAGGCATCTGCATTCTGCATAACTGCTACGGAAGAGGCGGTTATATCAGAGCTGCGAGTGGTAGTATCGGCTGTGACGATTTCTATATCGCCGCTGTCACTATCCGAAAGCACCGAATAAAGGGAGCCGATAAGCAGCTTACCGTTTTCGCCACCTACATGGTTAAAGCGGAGCTGAATATTCATAACGGTATAAGGAAGGTTAAAATCTAAGGATTGCTGTATCTTGCCTGTGCGGTAGCCTTCAAGGTCTTTTATATCAATTTTAATATATCCCTTGAAGCCTGAGCCTATTGCCATCATTTCACCGTTTGCGCCCATAATATCATATTTCCAAACCTTATCGGTGGCGCTCATATAAGCATAGCGGGAATTTGCGGTGGAAACATAGACGCCGTAGCTTATATTTTGTCCGCCAAGACCGGGCATAGCCATAGCAAGGCCGTAGGTATCTGCGGTATAGGTAGGCATTTCCACATATAGCATAAAGGTATCCACGCCGGGGCACATATTAATATTCGGCCACAGTTTGGAGTAATATACAGGCTCTGTCAAGGGTTTACCGTCGGAGGTATCAATAGCATAACCGTATGCTGAGCTACCTGCACAGCCCGTGCAGGAGGCCTCTGCTCCTGTTACGTTAGTTGTTGTGGGGTTAAAGCTTACGTTCCACTTAGCATAGTTCTGGGTTGCCTTTAAGGTAGAGCCGTGACCCAACTGATAATATTCATTCTTTACTTTAAGAAGGGTAGAATTCTTGGTGGCAGAATCGGGAAAATAGAGTACACCGCCGAAAATAAGGTCGCCGCACTCTCCGCCGACACCGTTGTAGCCAAAGCCCATAAAACGAAGGTTATAAAGCTTGGAAACATCCATACCTGCATCGTGATATTTTACCGAGGACATATCTATTCTGATATAGCCCTTAAAGCCCGAAGGCAGGTCGGCAAAGACGGCATTTTTACCTTCTACGGTCTTGGTAGCGGAATAATTCCAGCTATCGTCGGTTTTACCGATATATGAATAGTTTATAGGCTTGGATTTATTAACCCAATAATTCTTTCCGTTCTGCTCTACGTAAAAGGTACCCTCGATATTAAGTCCCCAGGTTGCCCCTGCCTTTTCAAAATCGGGCAGTTCAACGTAAATCATTAGGCTGTTAGAGTATGGGGTAAATATACGATTTATCCACTCAAGCTGCAGATTGTCCTGGGGACCGCCTGCAACGGGACCGGTTACCTCCCCCGAAATACTGCTCACAACAAGGGCGCCCTGCCATCCGCCTGTATCGTCGGCGGGCTGACCGAGATTGCTGTTGTAAGCAAAGCTTGTGGCGGCAGTACCCGAAGAAATTATTTTATCATTGGCATAAGTAAATGATTTGGTTTCTCCTACCGTAATATAATCATCTCCTGCCGTTGAGGTATTTATCTGCTCTGTTGCTGCCAGGGTGTCAATTGACACCGGACAGACCGAAAACATAGCAAGAATCAACGAAAAACAAAGTAAAACAGAAATATATCTTTTCAAAAAAATCCGCTCCTTCCATCTTATAATTTTAATATATATCCACATTATTTAGATATAAATTATCGGTCTATTTTTTTGGTTGTAATTGTTGATAATATTTGGTATAATATTCGGGTAATATGCCATTTAGGAGAAGATTATGAAGCTTAACGGAATTGATTTTGATACCTATTTCAGAGATTATCCCGATAAAAACGGATATTTCGGCAAATACGGCGG
>JAGAPN010000060.1 GCA_017623235.1 Clostridia bacterium
AGCTCTGCCTTGAGAACTACGTCGGTATACCATTTTGCAAAATCCTCATCCATTGAGGTTATTGATTTAACAAGTTTTTCTTTAGCCATTTTTATTCACCTATTCTTTTATCATTATTTCCCTGTAGTTGCCGAGGAAAGTAAAATCGGGTAGCTCGTCGGCAAGGGAAGAAATAAGAGCTATTGTTTTGCGGTCATTCAGCGTGCCCGAAAAATCCAGATAGAAAAGATAATCAAAATTACCGTTTTTAGCGGCACGGGACTCAATTTTAGTAAGGTTGAGGCCGTTGACGCAGAAGCGGTTGAGTACTCGGTTCAGGGCGCCGACACTGTGGGGCACCGAGAATACCACGCTGACCTTATTTGCCTCATCGGGAATGATGAGCTGCTTTGAGATTGTTATAAAGCGGGTGGAGTTGTGCTTTACGGTCTGAATATCGGGGGCGATGACCTTAAGTCCGTAAAGACTGCCCGCTAATGCGGAGCCTACGGCGCCTACCGATTTGTCCTGAAGGTCGGATACGTATTTTGCCGCCAATGCAGTATTGCTGTACTGAATGGGGGTAATGCCGTGGCACTTTATAAATTCCTCCGACTGGGCCAGAGCCTGCGGGTGGGAATACACCGTTTTTATATCCTCCAGGGTAGCCCCGGGCAGACCAAGCAGATTTTCGTTAACCGCCAGTTCTGCGGCGGAAACTATGTAAAATCGGTATTTAAGGATAAGGTCGTAGACCTCCATAACCGAGCCTGCGTTGGCATTCTCCACGGGGACAACGCCGTAAACCGCTTCATCATTTTCCACGGCTCTGAAAACGTCCTCAAAGGTGGAGTAATATTTTATTTTCCCTGTTTTGTGCAGGGCCTTTGCGGCAATACTGCCGAAGGCGCCCTCGATTCCCTGGCAGGCGACGGTAACGTTTTCCTTAATACCGTCCTTGGCATTTACGATTTTACCTGCAAGGTCACCTGCGGGGGTAAGTTCTACCTGCTGGGCCTCCTTGGAAACGCCCATTATCTCACGGTAGACGGCAGATATGTAACTGCCGAACTCTCCCCCCATATCGGCCACCTTATCAAGTATTGCCTGCTCACGGCCGGGGTGGTAGATTGGAAGACCTGCCTGACGCTTGGCCTCGGCCACCTGCAGGGAGCAGTTCATACGGGCCTTTAAAAGTGGTACCAATTTGCTGTCGATTTCATCAATTTGGACCCTTATATCTTCAAGCTTCATAGTTTACCGTCCTCCGCTAAAATATCCAGCAGGCCTATAGCCATAGCCGCTTCCAGAGCAGGCAGGGCACGGGGCACTATACAGGGGTCGTGGCGACCCTCTATTTTAAGGGCGCTGTTTTCTTTTTTGGCAAGGTCAACGGTTTGCTGCTCTGCCGAAATTGAGGGGGTAGGCTTAAGGGCCACGGTCACCGTAAGGGGCATACCGTTGGTGATGCCGCCCGTAATACCGCCGCAGTTGTTGGTGCGGCATTTTACCTGACCCTGCTCGTCATAATACATCTGGTCGTTGGCCTGACTGCCCCTCATAAAGGGGAAGGCAAAGCCTGCGCCGAAGGAAACACCTTTTACGGCGGGGATGCCGTAAAGGATATTGGCCAGAACGTTTTCAACACCGCAGAACATTGGGTTGCCCACCCCTGCAGGAAGACCTACGGCGGCCAGTTCAACGGTGCCTCCCACCGAGTCACCTGCCATTCTGGCGGCCTCTACCTCGTTTCTCATAGCCTCCTCCATTTCGGGGAGGTTAAGAGCAAAAAGCTTTGAGGAGAGGTTCTCCAGCTCCTCCGCCGAAATCCGGACGGGGTCTAAGGCCTTATCGCAAACGTTGCCGATAGATAGGATATGACCGCCCAGGGTTATACCCTTTTCCTTTAAGATGCTGCGGCAGATAGCCCCTGCGGCCACTATGGGCGCAGTAAGACGGGCAGAAAAGTGACCGCCGCCCCTAACGTCGTTATAGCCGCCGTATTTTACCCAGGCGGCATAGTCGGAATGGTTTGGCCTGGGGTGTATCTTAAGGTCGTCATAATTATGGGACCTGGTATCGTTATTTCTGATAAGTATTGCCAGGGGGGCCCCTGTGGTAACCCCGTCCAGCACGCCCGACAGTATTTCGGGCAGGTCCTCCTCACGGCGTGGGGTGGCTGTTTTATCCTTACCCGGGGCACGACGGGAGAGCTGCTGCGCTACCAGGTCGAAATCTATTTTGTGCCCTGCGGGAAGCCCCTCAAGAACACAGCCTATGGCAGGGCCGTGGCTTTCACCGAAAACCGTAAGCCTTACCTTTGAGCCTATACTTGATTTCACTTTGCTTTACCCCCTAACCTTTCAAAATCTTTATAAAATTCGGGATATGATTTATTTATCGCCTCGGCGCCGATAATACGGCTCTCACCCGAAGCATAAGCTGCGGCCACCGAGAAGGCCATAACGATTCTGTGGTCGTTGGCGCCGTCGATAATACCTCCCTTGGGGTGGCCGCCGTATATCACCATACCGTCCTCTTTTTCTTCGGTTTTAACCCCTATAGCCGAAAGTGCGGCCAGGGTGGTTTTTATACGGTCGCTTTCCTTAATGCGAAGTCGCTGGGCCGAGTGTATCACCGTTTTGCCGGTAGCAAAGGCGGCGGTGGCGGCAATTGCAGGCACCATATCGGGAATATCGGCGGCATTAACCTCAATGCCCCGAAGGGTACCCTTTTTAACGTGTAAAATATCGTTTTCGATAGTAATATCCGCGCCAAAGGCGGCAAAAACGTCCAGGGCGGCCATATCACCCTGAAGCGAGGCAAAATCCAGCCCCGATATTTTTATATCTCCGCCAATTGCGGCGGCCGACATAAAGAATGCGGCCTGGGACCAGTCACCCTCAATATGAGTAGTGCCCGACCTATAGCCTTGGTTGGCCGAAATCTTCCAGCCCTCCTCGGTTTCGACCACAAAAACGCCTCGGTTTTTCATAGCCTCTATCGTCATATCTATGTAACCCACCGATTCAAGAGCGGTGGTAGGTTTTATGGTTACCTCCCCGTCCATAAGGGGGGCGGCCAGCATAAGGCCGCTGATGTACTGGGAGCTTATGTTACCCGGCAGGGCAAACTCCCCTGCCCTCATTTTACCCGAGAGGGTAAGAGGCAGACTGTCGGAGGATACCTCTACCCCGTGCTGACGAAGCAGGGTGGTAAGAACCTCCATAGGGCGCTGCGGCAATCTTCCCTGCCCTGTGGCGGTAGAGTCGGCCCCCAGGGCCGCCGCTATGGGCAGGAGAAAACGGGCGGTGGAGCCCGACTCGTTAAAATCAAGCACGCCTCCCTTAAGGGTGGCGCCTCTGCCAAGGGTATATCCCCCTTCATCCTCGGTAATCTTCATACCGAGGGCCCTAAGACAGGCTACCGTGGCCTTTATGTCTTTGGAGGTACAGTAGGGCTCAACCCTGCTCTCTCCCTCGGCCAGGGCGGCACAGATAAGGGCACGGTGGGCGGCGGATTTTGAGGGGGGAATCCTCACCTCACCGAAAAGGGGTGACGGAATTATCTTAACCTCCATTACCTGCCCTCCGAAAAGAAGGCCGCCAGCCGGGAGGTTGGCATAGCCTCGATATAAGAATCGCCTATGGTCTTAAGTAATACGAGATTTATGCTGTTTCCCCTGCGCTTTTTATCGTGGAGCATATCCCTGCAAAGGGTATCTACAGGAGCATCCACAGAGGTGGGAAGGCCAAACTTTTTAAGCAGAGCCTCTAT
This sequence comes from Clostridia bacterium, assembly GCA_017623235.1. Classification (GTDB taxonomy): domain Bacteria; phylum Bacillota; class Clostridia; order Oscillospirales; family Acutalibacteraceae; genus SFWF01. The sequence goes on from JAGAPN010000060.1 coordinate 3,757, forward strand.
TCTTTCGGCACAGCCCTTTTGGGTTTTGCCTGCGGCCTCAGCGGCACGGGTAATATTCAGCATACCAACGCCCACCGCTTCGCCGTGGGCTATGCCCGTAAAGTTATAGTATTTTTCAATAGCGTGGGCCAGGGTGTGACCGAAATTAAGCAGCATACGCTCCCCTTTTTCGGTGAAATCGTTTTCCACCACCACACGTTTTATATCAACACATTCAAATATTGCATCCTCGGTTATGCTGCCGAAGCTCTCACAGCTCTCCAGCTTTTCAAATAAAGCTGCCGAGCGTATACAGCCGCACTTTATTATCTCACCCACACCGTCGTTCATATAACGCCGAGGCAGGGTAGAGAGGGTTTCGGGGTCGATAAGCACCAGGCGGGGATTGTGAAAGGCGCCTACAAGGTTTTTCCCGAAGGATAAATCACAGCCTGTTTTGCCCCCTACCGAGGAATCTACCTGGGAGAGCAGAGAGGTTGGTATCTGCACAAAGTCGATGCCGCGAAGATATATGGCCGAGGCAAAGCCTGCCATATCTCCCGTAACGCCACCGCCCAGGGCAACCACAATATCCTTTCTGGTAAGACCGGCCTCGCAGAGGGCCTTTATCATATCGCTTACGGTATCAAGATTTTTTTGAGCCTCACCTGCAGAGAAGGCAAAGCAGTAAGCCTCAAGACCTGCCGCCTCAAGGGATGCCTTTACTCTTTCACCGTAAAGAGGCATAACGTTAGTATCCGAAATAATAAGGGCTTTTTCCGCCTTGGTCACCCTGCGGATATATTCGCCGCAGGCCGATACAAGGCCGCCGCCTATAAGAATTTCATAACCCTGTTCACCTGTAACCGTAATTTTTCGCATACTATCTCACCATAAATTATTGTTAAAGCATATTTTATCACAATTTCCTTATAATTGCAATATTATAATAAATAAAAAAGACGGGATGTCCCGTCTTATTCCAATGATTTAATTATATCGAGAGCCAGACCCAGTGTGGTTTTTTTGCCCCCCGAGCTGTCGATAACGGCATCGGCCACCGAAAGATACAGGGGTTTTCTGGCCTTATAGCGGGCTATAATATCCTCCCTGCCCCCTGCGGTAAGGGGACGGGTGGGGTCACCCGAAATGCGCCTTAGGGTTTCCTCTATGCCGCAGTCCAGCAGAATTACCTTGCCGGCCTTTTTAAGGTATGGGTGGTTGACGGCATTTGCCGCCAGGCCGCCCCCTAAGGAAATTATATTACCCTCACTTTCGGCGAGGCTCTTTATAAGCTCGGTTTCAAGGCTGCGGAAATACTGCTCGCCGTCGGTGGCAAAAATATCGGAAATCGGCCTGCCCTGGGCCTTTACAATTTCCTCATCGGTATCAATAAGCTTTAGCCCCAGCCTCCCGGAGAGGGCCCTGGCCAGGGTGGTTTTGCCGCAGCCCATAAAGCCGCAAAGAATTATATTTTTCATTTTGAAAACTCCTTTGCCAGCTCTTCTGCCGCAGATTTTATTACCTCGGCGGTCTGCTCCCTTGAAAACTCGGCGCCATACCATATAATCTGGGCCTGCTGGGCCTGGCAGACCAGCATTGAGAGGCCGCCGCCGCAGATTTTTCCGCAGGCTTTGGCCAGACGGAGCAGCTCGGTTTCGGTGGGATTATAAACAATATCGTATACGTAGGTAAACAGCTCTACCTGCTCTTTGGTGATTGGGGCAACCCCGATTTTAGGGTACATTCCCACGGGAGTGGCGTTAACAAAAAGGTCAAAGGATTCTGTTATTTCTTCGTTTGTGAGTATAGCTATCTCCTTGCCGCTCTTTTTCATAAGCTCAGCCACAACAGGCTCGGCCTGAGCCTTAAGCTCTGCAGTGGTGCCCACAAAAACCTGACAGCCGGCCTTAAGGCTTTCGGTAATGAGGGTGCGGGCGGCACCGCCGAAGCCGTATATCATCACCCTGCCGCAAAGGGGAATTCCCGAAAACTCCAGACCCTTTAAGAAGCCGTAGGCATCGGTGTTGTAGCCGTAATATTTCCCGTCCTTTCGAAGGATGGTATTAACGGCGCCGTACTCGGCGGCAGAGGCATCAAGCCCGTCACAGCAGTCAATAATGGCCACCTTGTGAGGAATGGTTATATTAAAGCCGTCAAGCTCACGAAGAGTGGCGGAAAACTCCTCCTTCAGGCTTTCGGGGGTAATGGCGTATTTGCCGTAATCGGCATCATAGCCACAAAGGCCAAACAGTTCCTTTTGAATAAAGGGGGACATAGTATGACCTATAGGATACCCTATTACACCGTATTTTTTGCCCATTATAATCACTCTTTCGCAGATTTTTTAATAAAACTGTTGACAAATCAGCTTTTGCAACATACAATTTGTTTAGTAAATTTTTAAATATTGCCGTCCTGCGGCATATCATACTGATTTAAGGAGAATGTTAAATGATTTTCGAAAAGATTACTGAAATTCTTGCAGAGCAGCTTTCTGCCGACCAGGAATCCATGACTATGGACACCAAGATTGCCGAGGACCTTGGCGCTGACAGCCTTGACCTTGTAGACCTTCTTATGTCCATTGAGGATGAGTTCGGTGTTGAGATTCCCGACGAAGAGGTTGAAAACCTTCACACCATCGGCGAGGTTGTTGATTACATCGCAAAGAATACCGAGGAATAATCGAAATCACAGGGCTGCCCTCGGGCGGCCCTTTTGTTTTTTATAATTCAAGCCACAGGTTTACCCTGTGGCTTTCATTTTATCAGTTTTCCGACGAAGCGTCTGACGAAGTGTCCTCTTCCTCAACGGCATTCCACTCGATAGTAATGGAATCGTTTATAGAAACGGTTTTATAGGCCTTTATGGAGGTAGACACAACCTCACCCGGGTCGCTGGAGGAATCGCTTACCTCAATAAACTCAATATTACTCTTGAAGAAGCCCAGCTCAAGCAGCCTTATATAAGCCTGGTCCTTATCCATTCCCACAAGATTGGGCATAGTAATGGTGGCGGGACCCATACTGATATAAACGCCTATTTCGGTATCGCGAGGGAGCTTTGCGCCCTGGGGCTGGGTCTGCTTGCAGACGTAGCCACGCTCAACCGTATCGGAATATTCACTGCCTACAACAACAATCTCAAACTCGCTGGCCAGGTTTTCGTCACGGATAATATCGTTGTAAACGTAGCCTGTGTAGTCGGGCACGGTATAAAGCTTTTCACCGGGCTGAGAAATGGTGCTGTCAACGTCGCCTATCTGGGGCTTATCAGGAGCAGAGATGGCGGAGCTGATATCGTTATCCACAGGCTCGCTGGGGGTGCCGAAAATATCATCCTTAAACAGTATCATTACAACGCCGATGATTACAAGGAATACCACAGCGGTAATAACAGCCGATAAAACGGCGTATTTCTTGTTGCCGCCGGAGGACTTTTTACCGCTTTTTTCATCGGTCTCACCCAGGCCCAGCATAACCGTGTTACCCGAAACGGCGTCAAGCATACGGCGCAGACGGTCGGCCGAGGCCACACGCTCACTCTTCTCAACCTTGAGGGTGTTGGCGATAGCAACCAGGGCGCCCTTGGGCACGGTTTCGGTAATTTTGGCAGGTATGGAAAGCTTGTCGGCGGTAAGCCTCTCCTTTGCATCGGGAGGGGTGGTGCCGATAAGGCAACGGAACATAATCGCACCCATAGCATAGGTGTCACAGGCGGCGTCGGTTTCGGCATTTTCAAGATACTGCTCGGGTGCGGCGTAGCCTGTATTCAGATGGGCAACAAAATCTGTATGCTCGGCTCTGGCGGCGGCAATACCGAAGCCTGTAAGGCGAAGCTTGCCGTCACGGCCCACAACAATACTGTCGGGGTTGATGCCACGATGCACGATGCCTGCATCATTAAGGTCGGACAGGGTAGCAAGTAAAGGCATAAACAGGGGCTTTACCTGGTCCCACTTAAGGGAGCCGCCGTTTCTTATAAGGAAGGCCTTAAGGGTGGTGCCCGAAACGGTGGACTGTACGGCGTAAACGGTGCCGTTAGACTCAAAAACGTCAATAACGTGAAGAATGGCGGCGCTTTGAGGCTGCTCATTCAGTTTGGCAAAAAGGCTTGTAAACTCCTCCATACCGCGGGCAAAGGGAAGTCCCTTGTCGGGTGCGGGAGAAACGGTCATACGGTCGCCGCTTCGAACGGCCAGACCCTCGGGGAAATACTCACGGATATTTACCACGGCATTAAGGTCATTATCCCAGCCGATATAGGTTATACCGTCACCGCCCTCTTCGATAGCCTTGCCTACAAGGTAGCGGTTTGCATTAAGCCAGGAGCCAACCGACAACTGCTGAAGGGCATTATCCTCGGCAGAATCATAACCGCAGATAGGGCAAACCTTTTCTCCGCCGTTGTCGTTCATACAACCCATACATAATCTATCTGTATTTACCATAAAGTTACCTCCGGTAATTAGACTGCGCTACTGCGCATACATCGGTATTATATCACATTTTTTTAAAAAACTCAACCCATATATAAACGGACTATTTACCCAGCGGTATTATCTTGTTAAAAACGCAGGTGTGGTTGGGGGTAACCGCCCTGTCCTCGTGCATAGAACCGAAATACCATTTCTTAAAGCTACAGCCCGAGCCTATCTCCTCAAAATAGCCGTTAAGCTTGTTCATACGGTCGGCCTCACCCTCGCGGAGCAGCATCGCGCTTTTTACCAGCTTTGGCGGCTCGTGGGTGATAATATAATCCACCTTACAGCCCACCTCGTCCAGTTTGGCGGCGCCCAGAGCCATCTCCCTGGGGGTAGGAAGCTCCTCCTTCCAGTAAAGGCCTTTTTCGGCACGGATATCCTTATCGGTGGACTCACCGCCGCCGAAGGTAAAAATGGTATTACCGTCGATACTAAAAATCTGACCACGCATAAGGTGAAGCAGATTGCCCTGGATACGATGCACCATACCGCCCTTCCAATAGGTTTCCCGGCAGGCATTTATCTTATCGAAATTTTCGTGGGTGCCGTCTACAAATGCAACGGTAAACTTGCGGCTTCCAAGGTAATCCACAGCCTCTTTCTCAAATTTTCCGCCGTCCCAGATATAGCCGAAATCACCGCAGACTATAAGCACGTCTCCAGCCTTAAGCTTACGCCACTGTCTGTCGTAAAGGCGATTTTCAGAGCCGTGCATATCACCGGTAACATATATCATAAAAACTTCCTCACAATTTTCAAAAAAATTTTAAATTGTCCTTTTAATTTAAAAAGATTTAAGGTATAATGCTATTATACAATAAATTCGGGGATAATGCTATGAAAAAAAAGATTTTTGCCTTAATTTTAATATTTCTCTTCATTTTTGCGGTACCCGCCCAGGCATATCAGATAAATGAGTATGAGCTTCATCATGAGGCAGGTATGCTGATTTCAATGGATACGGGGGACGTTCTTTACAGCAAAAACGCCGACGAGAGGATGTATCCCGCATCCATTACCAAGCTGATGTCGGCGGTGGTAATGCTGGAAAATATCGATGACCTTGAAAATGAATTTATCACCTACACCAAAACCGCCAACGACCTTATTTTAGGCACCGGCTCGGCCATTTATAACGGCGACGGTCTGAAGGTTGGTGAGAAAATGAGGGCATCGGACGCCCTGGCGGCACTGCTTATCTCCTCCAGCGGTGACGTGGCCTATGCTATTGCCGAGCACGTGGGAGGCACCATTGACGGCTTTGTGGATATGATGAACGAAAAAGCAAAGGAAATGGGCCTTGCTAACACTCATTACACCAACCCCGTAGGCCTTCACGACGATAACCTTTACACCACGGCCAGAGATATTTCGGTTTTGGCAAAATATGCCTTTGGAATTGATATCGTAAAGGAGCTGCTCTCCAAAACCCAGTATAAAATGGAGGCTACAAATTTTCATAAGGAGCTTAACATTTACACCTCTAACCTTATGATAAGCCCCAACACCAACGTTTATTACCGTTACGCCGTATGCGGCAAGACCGGCTACACCTCAAAGGCAGGCCGCTGTCTGGTATGCATCGGCTCCTACAACGGCTACAACTATATGTCTATCGTCCTTAATGCCAAGACCCCCGGCGGCAAACGAAATGAGTTTATAGACACGGCCAATATGTTCCGCTGGGCCTTTAACGGCTTTGAGTACAAGACCCTGCTGGAGGATGCCGAGCCTGTTACCGAGGTGCCCGTTGCCCTATCTTCCGAAACCGACCACCTATCCCTGGTATTTGATAAAGGGCTGAAGGCCCTGCTCCCAAAGGAGGCAGATGCCTCTACGGTGGAATACAAAATTCATCTGAACGCCGAAAGCTTTGATGCGCCTATTGAAAAGGGTGAAGCCCTGGGCAGCGCCGACATCTACTATGCCGAGGAAAAGCTGGGCACCCTGCAGCTGGTGGCCGCCCGCTCGGTAAAGGCTAATCCCCTGCTGGTATTTGCACGCAGCGCAGGAAACTTCTTCGCCTCAACCTTTATGAAGGTTGTATACGTCATTTTGGCAGGGGCCATAGTGATATTTGCGGCCATAATATTCTTTATGAATATAGGCCGAGGCAAAAAGCGCAAGGTGAAATACATTCCCCTTGATCAGCGCGAGTTGGACCATAAGGATGACGATTTTATATACTAAAACAAAAGAAAAGAGGCAGATTCACATCTGCCTCTTTTTCTTTAGATTATTTCTGCCGAAAGAACGGTTTGAGCATTGTTCTTGATACCGAAGAATATCTGTACCGTGTTGCAGCCATCGGTAAAGCCCTCGGGGATTTCGATAATATGCTCGGTCTGCTCGGTAATAGAGGGGTAGTTGTACTTGCCGTTAACGGTAACGCAAACGGTACCCTCATCCTTAAGTACCACACGAAGCTTATTGCCCTGAGGCTTAGCGGCGGTAACAAGGGTGAGCTTTTCAAAGTCGATACCCGTCTTAACGTCCACGATTACCTCACCCTCTACTGCGGCAACTGCGGTCTGCAGGCAGGGGTTATACTGACGGACAGCCTCTAAATCGGCAAAGCCTTTTTCAACCTCAACACCTGAGGGATAGGGTGTGCCGTCATCCATATAAACTCCTGTGCCTGTGGGGGAGTTGTTATAACGTACAAGGTCCCAGAAGAGGTAGGCGTTGAAGTTGGAGTCCAGGAAGTCGCCCTTGGAAAGTGTAAACTTAAACTCGCGGAACAGACGTCTGAAATAGTCGGCGTAGCCTTCCTCGGTAACACGGTCACCGCTTACACACAGGCCGTTTTCAATTATCATTACGGGCTTACCGAGAGAGTAGTTCTTGATAAGATAGCGCATATCGCTGAAAAGTCTGCAGGCGCACTTATAGGTGGTTTCGTCGGAGCCTCTCTCATAGAAATAAACGTCGATACCAATGTAATCCGAAGCCTTGGCGCACTTAAGCATCCACTCGTTATGCTCGGGTCCAAGACGGGAAAGCTCGTTTAAGTTATTGTAGATAACCATAAGCTTCAGCCTGTCGGAGGCACCCATATCCTCAGCGGCCTTACGGGCAACCTCGGAGGCCTCGGCATACCACTGACCCCAAAGGGCGGCACGAAGCTTGGAGCCCTCGTCGGCGTGCTCAAGATTCATTTCCCAGTCAACCTCATAGTCCAGAGAGAGGAACAGGTCACCGTTAATCTTCTTAAGGCTTTCCTGAACGAAGGCGTACATATATTTTTTAGCCGCTTCACGGGTTTCGGGCACGGTGATGTCGGGCTTATAGAATTCGGGAATATGGTTACGGGGGAAGCGGGGATTCCAATCCATATTGGCGGCAATTTCAATACTGTTAATAACGGTAGAGCCTACGCGGGTAGCAATCTGCTCGTTGCCGAAGGCGCTGAACTTATAAACCCCGGGCTCCTGCTCGTTAAATATCCACTTGTGGAAATCAACACGGTCCATAGGACGCTTGCCCAGCTTTTTAAAGCAGAACCATTGCCAGTTATATCTCGACCAGGTACCCAGCTGAATACCGCTCTCGTTAAGGGTGTAGGTATTCTTTACAATGTAGGAATCCTTACCCTCCTCATAGGTTTCCCCCAGGTCATAGGGAGTAACCAGGCGCATACCGGGCTTATAAAGGCGCCAAAGGGCCAGGGCGGCGTCGCCACGGGTAACGGGAGCCTCAGCCTCGGATTTCTTATAAGCAGGTACAAGACCCAGCGCAATACACTTAAGATAGGCGGCCAGCAGCTCCGAGGGAAGGCTGTCAGCATCAGAAAGCAGCAGCTTATACTGGTCTGCGTTGGCCGTATCCTCGGTGACGGCAGCCAGCAGGGTTATAAGAGCGCCGCGGGTAAGGGGAGCATCGGCCGAAAAGTATGAGAGGTCTACGGTGGTGCCTGCAAGCTTTGCAAGGGCGGCTACCGCATCAAGCAGCTCGGCAAAGGTGTAGAGCTTTTCGGGCTCAAAGCAGTTGGTTTTTTCAAAAATACCTGCCTCGGCCAAACGAACGGCAGCTACCTCTGCCTCGTGGCAGTACATATCCTCAAAATTATGCCTTGCAGCGGCAACCAGAGAATAGTCCTGAAACTCTTCTCTTACTGCGGCGGCAGGGTTGCGTGTGTAATCTATCTTATTTGTAAACATAAGCCATCCCCCTGAAAAAGAGAATTTTTTTACAGGCAGGTAAACGCCCTGCTCTGCATACCGTCATTATAACATTGCGTTTTTGAAATTACTATTCATTCCTCTTGAGAAAATTCTCATTATTATACATTTGCAAAAATAAAATCTTGACGATTTCCTTCTTTCAGCATTAAAATATGTATATAATCAAATCGAGGTGCAGAGTTATGAGTATTGTAAAAAACGAACCCAAATATAAAAACGGTCTTTTACAGGCTATCCGTGCCCAGCTGGAACACAGGGCATTTTGGCTATATCTGCTTTGTGACGAGGCGGGCAAGCGCGGCCTTGAATGGACCGATTTCGGCAGTGCCGCCATTAAAAGATGCGGCCTTTCCCAAGGCGCCGACCTGGTTAAAAAGGGCAATACAGACAGCCTTAAGGGCCTTAAAAAGACCCTGTTCACCAAGGCGGCCCAGCTGGTATTTGAAATGGAGGTGCTGGAAAGCACCGACGACAAGCTTTCTATCGATTTTCACTACTGTCCCCTGGTAAAAGCCTGGCAGAAGGCAGGCTGTACCGATGAGGAGATTGCCACCCTGTGCGATATCGCCATGTGCGGCGACCACGGTATCGGTGAACGCTACGGCAGTGTACTGGAGCTTCCCAAATGTATAGCCAAGGGTGACGACGTTTGCTCCCTGCGTTATAAAAAGGTAGAAAAATAATTTTTACGGACGCCGACGGGTGTCCGTTTTTTTGTGGCAAACTAATAGAAAAATACTTTTTAAGGAGAACTGTTATGTGTACTGCCATAAGCCTTACGGGCAATCGCCATCTTGCAGGGAGAACCCTGGACCTGGAATGTACCCTCGGAGAAAATCTGACCCTTACCCCCGAACAATTCCCCCTTTCCTTTCTATACGGTGAAACCCTTTATAGTCATCACGCTCTGCTGGGGGTGGCTCATATTGAGGACGGGCAACCTCTTTACTATGACGCCATAAATAATAAAGGGCTTTTTGCCGCCGGGCTGAATTTCCCGCACTACGCCCGATATTACCCCCCCAAACAAGGTTTTATTAACCTGGCCTCCTTTGAGGTGATACCCTATATTCTGAGCCTATGCTCCGACCTTTCCGGGGCTGCCGAGGAGCTAAAAAGAATAAATATAACCCCCGATTCCTTCTCAGAAAGCCTTCCTTCCACCCCTATGCATTGGTTTTTTGCCGACAGCAAGGGCTCCCTGGTAGCCGAGCCCGACGAGGGTGGCCTTCGGGTATATGAAAATCCCTTTGGCGTTCTTACCAACTCTCCGCCCTTCCCCCACCATATTTTAAGGCTGGCCGATTTTTCTGCTCTCTCCCCTGCTCCCCCTGAAAACAACATCTCGGTCCATCCTATTCCCCTTTATTCCAGGGGCCTGGGGGCATCGGGTCTGCCCGGTGATTGGTCCTCGGTATCACGGTTTGTAAGAGGGGTATACGCCTCGACCCACACAAAAGGCGAGAATGATATCGGAAGATTTTTCCACGTTGCCGATACGGTTTCGGTGCCTATGGGCTGTATACAGGCTGAAAACGGCCGTGACGTATACACAGTTTATACCTCCTGTGGGGATACGTCACGGTTTGCCTACTATCTTACCACCTACGAATCGGATAAGATTTTTGGCTACAAGCCTACAGGTGGGGAGCTTACCTCAAACCGACTTATAGTTAAAAATCTGCCCTCGGCCGAAGGCATTTGTTATTTTTAAGATATTTTAAATACAAAATCAATAAAAAGGGAAAGAAAGGAAATTTAAGGTGTGTTAAAATTATAATACAATGTTGTACAAAGGAGTCTTTGCAATGTATACCCGTATTCCCGATAAAATCACCACCGACGTGCTGGTTATAGGCGCAGGTCTGGCAGGCGTTTGCGCCGCAGTTAATGCCGCCCGTAGCGGTTGCTCGGTTGTTTTGCTTGAAAAATATCGCACTCTGGGCGGCAACGGCGGTCCCGAGGTTGGCGTTCACCCCTCAGGCGCCCACAGATTTCACCCCTACGCCGTAGAAACCGGCGTTATGGAGGAAATGATTGAGGAGGCGGCCTGGAGAGGCGCCAAGACCAAGACCTACGACCACCACTACAACATCTCCCAGGAGTGGGACAGCGTCCTCGCCGACACCCTGAAGGCGGCGGGAGTTACCCTGCTCAGGTGCAATTATGCAAAGGCGCCCGTAGTGGAAAAGGGCGAAATAAAGAAGGTTATCGTTGAGGATATTGCCACCTACCACACCCGTGAGATTACGGTAAACGTGGCGGTTATAGACTCCTCGGGTGACGGTAACGTATCTGCCCTGGCAGGTGCCGAATTCCGCCAGGGTCGAGAGGCTCAGTCCACCTACGGTGAGCGCAGCGCCCCTGAGGTTGCCGACAACGTTACCCTGGGCTCCAGCCTGGTAGCCTACGTCAGAGAAAGCGGTCGCGAGATAGGCTTTACCGCACCTCCCGAGACCCCCGAATATTACCCCGGCTACGAGCATTCCCCCACCAAGTTTAAGGCTGGGGGAGAAGCGGTGCTTATCTACCCCACCGAAACGGGTGGAGAGGACAGCTCCGATACCATTGAGGACGAGCACGAAATATATAACACCCTTTTAAAACAGCTTTACGCCTGGTGGGAAAGGGGCAAGAGGGAGTTCCCCGAAAATAAAAACTGGGACCTTACCTGGGTCAGCCCCCGTGTTGCCAAGAGGGAAAGCCGCAGATTCGTCGGCCCCTATACCCTTACCCAGACCGACGTTGAGCAGGGTAAGGTTTTTGATGATGCCATAGGCTTCGGCGGCTTTGCCGAGGACCTGCATTATCCCCGTCCCGAAAAGGACAGATACATAGAAATAAGGTATATTGCAATTCCTCCCCTTTATTCCATACCCTACCGCAGTATTTACTCCAAGGATATAAGCAACCTGTTTTTCGCCTCCCGCCTCTGCTCGGTAAGTCACCTTGCCCACGGCACCGTAAGACTTCAGCGTACCCTGTCTACCCTGGGTATGGCGGCAGGAATTGCGGCAAGTCTTTGTAAAAAATACGGCTGCAAGCCCCAGGATATTTATGACAGCCACCTGGATGAGCTGCAGCAGGAAATGCTTAAAAACGATATTTCGGTAATGGGCAAGAAAAACACCGACGAGGCCGACCTGGCCCGCAGCGCCAAGGTGGAGGCCGACAGCTTCGCACCCTTCGGTGTAAAGGAAACCGATGAGTTTTTACCTCTGGAGAACAATCTTACCCTTATGCTTTGGGACTGGAAGGAAAGGCTGGACACCTTTTCCTGCTATCTGAAAAACGACAGCGGCGAGGATAAGGAGATTACCGCCACTCTACGCCTTTTCTCCCCCGACAGAAAGTATAAGGAGAACAGCGAAAACAAGAAATTCCGCTACTTTAACGTTTCCAACCAGATGGAGTGGGGCGTTGACGATACCAGAGAACGTTTTGCACCCGTAAAGCAGGTCACCTTTACCCTGCCGGCAGGCTTTAAGGGCTGGTTTGATATTCCCTTTAACCTGGAGCTTATAGAGAAAAACGAATATAACGACGACGAAAGATACGCCCTTGAGCTGTCTGATACTCGGGGTGTGGCCTGGTCGGTAAATCACAGTCACTTTGATTTCTGCCGCAGGGCTACCTTTACCGAGGGTGATACCTCCTATCAGAGCTACTACGAGGGTATGGCCTTTAACATCTCCCCTTCTCCCTACTACGGCGAGGCTGTAAACGTTATTGACGGCGTAAACCGTCGCTGGGCCACCAACCCCGTTCACGCCTGGATTGCCGAAACTAACACCCCCCAGGGAATTACCCTTTCCTGGGATGAGGCTAAGGAGTTTAATACCGTACAGATAACCTTTGACACCTTTACCAGGGCCTATTCCAGAATGCCTCTGGACTGCAGAGAAAAGGTAAGCAATATTTTAGTTAAACACTACACCCTGGAGGCTTTCACCGAGGGCGGCTGGCAGAAGGTCTACGAAAAGGATGACAACTACAACCGCTTTAACAGGGTAACCCTGCCCGATATCAAGGCCGAGAAGCTTCGGCTTAACGTACTGGAAACCTGGGGCGGCGGCGAGGCCAGAGTTTATGAGATAAGAGTATACAAGGAGAAATAAAATGAAGGCAAAAGAACTACTGAAATCCCTGACCCTGGAGGAAAAAATCGGTCAGCTGGTGCAGCCCTACGGTAAAAGCCTACTTCGGGCCGACCCCGAAACGGGGGCCCCTATGCGTGACCCTCTGGGTATTACCGATGAGGAGCTTCCCCTTATAGGAAGCGTGCTGGACAACTCTATTTGTGACGGCGCCACAGGCGAGCTGAAGCATTTCCGTGATAACCTTAAGGGTAAGGTACCCCTTATCGCTATGCACGACGTTATTCACGGCTGTGACACCATATTTCCTATTGCCTTAGGTCTGGCCTGCTCCTTTGAGCCCGAGCTTATGAAGGAGTGTTCATATATTTCGGGCGAGGAGGCCAAGGCCCATAATATTCTGGTAGCCTTCGGTCCTATGACCGACCTGGTAAGGGATGCCCGCTGGGGCCGTGTTATGGAAACCACAGGTGAAGACCCCCTTGTAAACGCACAGATGGCGGTTGCCACCGTAGAGGGCTTCCACCAAGCAGGGGTTGCGGCCTGCGTTAAGCATTTTGCCGCCTACGGTCTTGTAGAATCGGGCAGAGATTACAACCCCGTACAGATAGGCGAGCGTGCCCTGAGAGAATATTTCCTGCCCTCATATAAGGCGGCTATTGACGCAGGGGCAGATATGATAATGACCTCATACAATACCATAAACGATATCCCCGCCACGGGTAACCGCTGGCTTATGAAGGATATCCTGCGTGACGAGTGGGGCTTTGACGGAATCATTATTTCCGACTCGGGCGCCGTTAAGGAAATGATACCCCACGGCTTTGCCAAGGACCAGAAGGAGGCGGCCTGCTATGCCGCCAACGCTACGGTTGACCTGGATATGTCCTCCACCTGCTACCTAAGGCATTTAAAGGAGCTTGTAGAGGAGGGCAAGGTGGATGAATCCTTTGTAGATGAAGCCTGCCTGCGTATCCTCAAATTAAAGGAGCGCCTGGGCGTACTTGATAACCCCGTTAAATACGAAACCTACGAGGACACAAAAAAGGCTATCTTAAAGCCCGAGTACATAGCCAGCGCACAGAAATGCGCCGAAAAATCGGCCGTTCTGCTGAAAAACGAGGGCGTTCTGCCCTTGTCCGACAAGGTAAAGAAAATCGCCCTTATAGGTCCCTTTGCCGACACCGAGGAGATTCTGGGCAACTGGATATGCTTCGGACCCAAGCATTACGGCAAGGGTGTTATAAAGACGGTGCGTGAGGCGGTAGAGGCCAGAGTGCCCGGCTGCGAAATCGTAACCGTGCCCGCCTGCACCTGGGCGCTGGATGATGAAACCACCGACTTTGCCGAGGCCGTAGCCGCCGCAAAGGATGCCGATGCCGTTGTACTTTGCATTGGCGAGCATCAGCTCCACAGCGCAGAGGGTAACTCCAGGGTAAACATAGGTCTGCCCAAGGGTCAGATGGAGCTGGCCCGTCAGGTATGCGCCGCCAACCCCAATACCGCCGCTCTACTCTTCTGCGGAAGGCCCTTGACCATAGTTGAGCTGCACGATATCTGTCCCTCTATTCTTTGTATGTGGCAGCCCGGCACCGCAGGCGGTACCGCCGCCGCAAGACTCCTCTTCGGTGACGTTAATCCCTCGGGCAAGCTTACTATGACCTGGCCCAGGGCCGTAGGTCAATGCCCCCTCTACTACAACCAGACCCGCACAGGCCGTCCCTGCTGGGGTATGGAGGTGCAGAAAAAGCGTTCTATGACCTCTAACTACATAGACGAGTTCACCTATCCCCTTTATAATTTTGGTCACGGTCTTTCATATACCAAATTCGAGTATACCGACGCCGCCCTTTCGGCCGACAGTATGAAGGCAGGCGACACCCTTACCCTGTCGGTTAAGGTTAAAAACACAGGTGACCGTGAGGGTCAAGAGGTCGTTCAGCTCTATATCCGTGATATGGTGGGCAGCGTGGTGCGTCCTATTAAGGAGCTAAAGAATTATAAGAAGATAACCCTTGCCCCCGGTGAGGAAACCGTGGTTGAATTTAAGATTACCGAGGAGATGCTCCGCTTCTGGAGGGCCGATATGACCTTTGGCAGCGAGGCAGGCGACTTTACCGCAATGGTAGGCACCGCCGCCAATGGGGTAACCCAGCATCCCTTCGTGCTTGAATAGCCCTTATATTACGTAACCCCGACGAATACTGCGTCGGGGTTATTTTTTTGCGACAATTGTTTAAAATTTGTTCAAACTTTTTCAAAGCGGATGTGCTTTATTGGTTTATAATTTCTTCATCAACCGTGAAGGGATGAATGATTTTGTACATTATAAAAAACGCATTTCGATGTATCGGCAGAAGCCGTGGCCGTAATATTCTTATAGGAATTATTGTGCTGGCTATTGCCCTTTCGGCCTGCCTGGGTCTTTCAATCCGCCAGGCAGCGGAAAACGCCAAGAAGGAAACCCTGGAGGGTATGTCGGTAACGGCCACTATATCCTTTGACCGACAGTCGATGATGGGAAATATGCTGAACGAGGGTGAGAATGATGAGCCGCCCAGCTTCGACCGCGACGCCTTTTCCCAAATGATGGGGGAGGCCTCGGGACTTACCCTTGAGGAGTATAAGGCCTACGCTGAGGCACCCTCGGTATCAGGTTTTTACTACACGATGTCGGCATCTCTTAACGGCTCCGATGCCTTTTTACCCGTAACCTCCGACACTCCGGAGGAAGGCTCTGCTGCCGACGCTCCCAATGGCTTTTCACAGGGCTTTGGCGGCAAGGGCGGCGGCAGAGGCCAGATGATGATGGGGGCGCAGAGTGATTTTTCTGTGGAGGGGGTCAGCAGCGAGGAGGCTATGACCGCCTTTATGCAGGGCACCGCCTCTATTACCCGGGGAGAAAACTTTGACCCCCTATCCGATGAGCTGAACTGCATTATTTCCGAAGAGCTGGCCACCTTTAACGGTCTGTCGGTAGGTGATACGGTAGTCCTTACCAACCCCAACAACGAGGAAGAGCTTTTCACCCTTGCGGTGGTGGGTATATATAACGATACCTCGGCTAATTCCGACAGCTTTTCTATGATGGGGGCCACCTCTACCGACCCTGCAAATAAAATTTATATGGCCTACCCAGCCCTTAACGGCATAATAGAGGTCACCGCCCAAAACGCCGCTACCCTGACCGATGAAAACACGGGTCGAGAGTACACCACCGATATAAAAAGCACACTTTCTGCCACCTACAGCTTTAAAGACCTTGACAGCTACTACTCCTTCGAGGAAGAGGTAAGGGAACTGGGGCTGGACGACAGCTACACAGTTTCCTCCTCTGACCTTGAGAGCTTTGAAGCCCGAATGGTGCCCCTTAACACCCTGAGTCAGATGGCGGGCTATTTTCTGATAGTTATACTCATAATCGGAGCCATAATACTCATCGTGCTTAATATTTTCAACGTGCGTGAAAGAAAGTACGAAATAGGCGTATTGACCGCTATGGGTATGAAAAAGGGCAAGGTTGCGGCCCAATTTTTAACCGAAATATTTGCCGTCACCCTGGCGGCGGTGCTGCTGGGCGCCATAATCGGCGGCACGGTATCGGTGCCCGTTACCAACGCCCTGCTGGAGGGCCAGGTAGCGCAGCAGACCAACCGCAGCGACCGAATTGAGGAAAGCTTTGGCAGAGGTCCCGGCAGCGGCAGTATAACGGCGCCCGAGGGTAACGCTATACCCGACGATACGGGAAGGGAACGACCCCAGGGCGGCTTTAAGAACCTTGGCGCTGCGGCGGTGGACTATATAACCGAGATAGACTCGGCAATGAATATTACGGTGGTACTGCAAATGCTGGGAATAGCCCTTCTGCTGACCCTGATATCGGGAGCGGCCTCAATGCTGTTCGTAATGCGGTACGACCCACTTAAAATTCTTGCCAACAGAGATTAGGAGGCGAAATTATGGCTATTCTTTCACTTAAAAATATCTGTTTCTCCTACGGAATCACCCCCGTGCTTGAAAACCTCAGCTACGACTTTGAAAAGGGCAAAATGTACTGCATTACGGGAAGGTCGGGCGCAGGCAAAACCACCCTGCTATCCCTGCTGTCGGGCTTGGCAGCTCCCACCGAGGGAGATATACTTTATAATGGTGACTCTATAAAAAAGATTGATAAATACAGACTCAGAAGTAAATATATCGGGGTCATCTTCCAAAGCTTTAACCTGATAACCAAATTTACCGCCCTGGAAAACGTGACGCTCTCTATGGATATTGCAGGGATAAAGGGAAAGGATAAAAAGGCGCGCGCGTTAGAGCTTTTGGCCGAGGTAGGACTTGATGAAGATGAATGCAACCGCAGGGTGCTTCAGCTCTCGGGGGGTCAGCAACAGCGTGTGGCTATCGCCCGAGCCCTCTCCTGCAAGCCCGAAATAATCCTGGCAGATGAGCCCACGGGAAACCTCGACACCGAAACCCAGCGGGAGATTATGGAGATATTTCGCTCCTTGGCCAAAAAGGGCAAATGCGTTATTTTAGTAAGCCACTCCCCCCAGGTGGCCGAGATGTGTGACGAAACCTACGCCCTCTTAAGACACAGCAAAAAGAAATGATAAAAAACAACAAGGTTACCGCCCTCAGATTTTCCACCCTGGCGGCTATATGCAAGGCACTGGACTGCACCCCGGGCGAGCTGCTGGAATATGAGGAATAGACGCAAAAAAGCACCCCGTGGGGTGCTTTTTTTATTATACTCCTGAGTAGGCGGCGAAGCCTGCGTCTACGGGAAGAACAACTCCCGTAATGGCCGAGGCCGAACGGTCGTCGCAAAGGAAAAGGGTTGCGCCGATAAGCTCGTCGGCATCAACGAAACGGTGGGTAGGTGTTCCGTTTAAAATCTTTGCGCTGCGGGCGGTGGGGGTGCCGTCCTCATTATAAAGCAGGGCCTTATTCTGGGCCGATACTAAAAATCCGGGGGCAATAGCATTACAGCGGATGCCGGTGCCTGCAAAGTGGGTTGCCAGCCACTGGGTAAAGTTGGAGATAGCGGCCTTGGCGGCAGAGTAGGCAGGAATCTTGGTAAGGGGTGTATAGGAGTTCATAGAGGAGATGTTAAGAATACATCCCGATTTCGTCTCCACCATATCCTTGGCAAAGGCCTGGGTGGGAAGAATTGTGCCCTGGAAATTAAGTTTAAATACAAAATCAACACCGTCGGGAACAAGGTCGAAGAAGGATTTGCCGCCCTCCTTGGCCTCGTGATGATACTCGTTATCGGTGGTAGCTCTGGGGTTGTTTCCGCCTGCGCCGTTAACCAGGATATCGCAGGGGCCCAGGTCGGCGTTAACGGCGGCACGAACCGCCTCTAAAGCCTCGGGATCAAGCACGTTTGCCTTGTAGCCCTCGCAGATATAACCCTCTGCCTTCAGCTCATTAGCCAAAGCCTTAACGGCATCCTCATTCAGGTCAAGGGCGGCCACCTTTGCGCCGCATTGGGCAAAGGCACGGGCCATAGCGCCGCAGATAAGTCCGCCTGCGCCTGTAACAACAACTACCTTACCGGTATAATCAATACTGAGTGGTAAATTCATTTTATATTCCTCCAATTAATTAATCTTCTATAACGCCGCCGTTGGCCTCGATAAGACCGTTGATGTAGGCGGTACCTAAAGCTCTGTCATAAAGACCGTAGCCGGGTTTGCCGGTTTCTCCCCAAATCATTCTGCCGTGGTCGGGGCGGAAATAGCCCTTAAAGCCTGTCTTAACCAGAGCCTTAATAATGGCGTTCATATCAAGGCTACCCTTTTGGGTAAGGTGTCCCGATTCCTCAAAGCTGGTATCCTCTAAAATCTTAACGTTTCTCAGATGCATAAAGCCAATGCGATTCATAGCAGAATACTTTTCCACCATAGAGGGCATATTGTTTTTAGGCGAGCAGCCCAGAGAGCCCGTGCAGAAGCAAAGGGTGTTGGCGGGGCTGTCATAGAGAGCCAGAAAGCGGTCAAGATTTGCCTCGTCAGTAATGATACGCGGAATGCCAAAAATGGGGTATGGCGGGTCGTCGGGATGAATGGACATTACAACGCCGCACTCCTCTGCAACGGGGATAACCGCCTTAAGAAAATATTCAAGATTCTCCCAAAGGCCCTCCTCGCCAAGCTCACCGTAGGCCGAGATAAGGGCACGCACCTCATCCTGGCTGTAGCTGGAATCCCAACCGGGAAGATGAATATCATCCTTTAAGGGGTCAAGGCCCTTCATCTGCTCCCAATACATCACAAGGCTTGTGGAGCCGTCCTCCCCCTCCTTATCCAGCTGGGTTCTTGTCCAGTCGAAAACAGGCATAAAGTTATAGGTTACGCACTTAACGCCGTACTTTGCACAGCGGCGGATGTTTTCACAGTAATTAGCAATATGACGGTCACGCTCGGGCCTGCCCAGCTTTATCTCCTCGGTAACGGGGATAGACTCAACCACGTCAAACACAAGGCCGTTTTCCTTACATCTGTCGGCGATGTGCTTAATGCTTTCTTCGGGCCAGACCTCACCGGGTTTTACGTCGTAGACCGCGGAAACAATAGAACGCATACCCGGAATCTGACGGATATATTCAAGTGTTACAGGGTCGCTGTCGCCGTACTAGCGGAATGAGCTTTTCATAAATTATACCTCCAAAACGGAATTTTCTTTTTATTTAATTATAGCAGAATATAATTCAAGTTCAATTGTTTTTCTGCCATAATATATTGCAAAAATGCGCAATTTTTATAAACACAAACAGCTAAATCTGCTATATCACAGAGGCCCGATATTCCTTCGGGGTCTTGCCTATGTGCTTTTTAAAGAGCTTGGAAAAATACTGCACGTCCATTATGCCACAGTGCAGCGCCACCGTCTGAATCTGAAGATTGGTGGTGGAAAGCAATCGGCAGGCCCGTTGCATACGCTCACGGGTGATATACTCGGTGAGGGTTATGCCCGTATCCCTTTTAAACACCGTGGAAAGATAGCCCGGGCTGATGTTCTGGCTTTCAGCCAGGGTGTGAAGAGTAAGATTTGCCGAAAGGTCGGAATTTATAAGGGTTATCACCTTTCTGACTATTGGTGAGTAATTTTTCATAGAATGCTTACGCACCAGCCTGCAATAGCCCCTGAACATATCCGCCATAAGCCCCTGTAAAGACTTAACCGAAGCTGTTTGCTCAATCTTAACAGCAAACATAGAGGATATGTCATTAATATATAAGGGATGTACCCCACCCTGCTCGGCCGCCTTGCGGAGAAGAGTGTTCATAATAATAGCATAATTTTTAATATTCCTCACCGGGTCGGACATACGGCGCTCAAAAGACATATCGCCAAGGGCATCCAGAATACGGGCGGCCTTATGCTCCTGCCCAAGGGCCACGATATTCATAAGCTCGTTTTCAAAATCGTACCGCTTCTGCATAAGCTCCATATTCACCATAAGGCTTTCCATATCCTCACCGCCCGCAGTCTTTGAAAGGGCGGGAGCGTCACCTGCAAGCTCACGGTTAAGGTCCACAAAGGAAAAACCGCTGCTGCCGCCCCAAATCTGCTCGCCAAAGGTTTCAAGCAATATAAATATGCTGCTGTTTTCCTCCACAACAGGCAGGGAGGAGTAATATTCCTCCAGCAGTCGCTGTCTGTGAGGGGGTACTCCGTACCTCTCCCCAATCTCCAGAACCACATTTGAATCTATCCCCCGGGAAAGGAAGGGTCCTATAACCATTGCCTGCACGGGGGTTACGGCAGGAAGCAGAAGAAAAACGTAGCACAGTCTGGCGGGGGTAGACACCTTATATATAGTATACTCATCCACCTTGCCCAAAAAGTCTTTAAGTGTACCGTCCAAGGGGACAAGGCCGAAAAGACTTTCAAAGGATTTATCCAGTATACCCTCAAAGGTATCGTCGGGGCCCATAAAGGACACCTTGATTCTGCACTTTTTCAGCGTGTTGCAAAAAAACCGCAGTTCACTTTCGTAATGCATCCGGGCCCACCTCTCTTTTTTGTAAAAATTAATAATATATTTTCACCTTTTTCCATCATTTTATTACAGTTTTAACTTAAATTCAATAGGCAATTATATGAAAAGATGAATATTTTCCAAAACGAGATTAAAATATTACTCACAATATTTCCTTCTCCTGTTTTATAATGAATTCAGTTGAATACCATTATCTTTTCAGGG